>NZ_CANTKB010000006.1 GCF_947654165.1 uncultured Blautia sp. | reverse complement strand
CTGTTACCTCCACATTCTTTTTTATTTTGAATGTCCGCAAAATCCGTCCTACATCGGTCCTACAGTATGTATCACATAATCACATGACAGATTATATCCTTTTGTTATCTTTGCTTCTCCAGTCTCACATCCGTGTAGTGTCCTGCACTCCGCCAGAAGCTCCGGTCCTGCTGCTCTATGAATTGCACCATCTACACCGCCTCCGCCAAGAAGAGAGTTATTTGCTGCATTCACAATTGCCTGCACATCTGTTACTTTTGTTATATCTCCCATTAAAGTCTTAATTAAGTACATTTAGTTCCATCCTTTCCAGATATCCGGCTGATAACCAAATGTTGATTGCTTTCCGTTTCTTACTACTGGTGTTTTAATTACTTGTGGATTCTCAAGCACTTTTTCAAGCTTATCTTCATCTGCGATATACTTAATAAGAGCAAGTAAATCTTTGTCCTTACCATCCCAGTTAACCATATTTTCTAATCCACCATTTGCCTGAGCTACTGAATTAAATTCTCCTTTGCTCATACCTTTTTCTTTCATATCAATGAACTGATACTTTATGCCCCGCTCCTTGAAAAAACGCTCCGCCTTCTTAGTATCATTGCATTTCTTTGTTCCAAATATCTGTATATTCATATCAGTATTCCTTTTCTATCTCTCCATCTATTCCATACATTTTCTTGAATGCATCAAGGTCTGCCTGGTTCTTAATCAGCATAACCTCTTCTATTTTACCTGTATGAATATCCTTAAAACCTGCAACTTGTTCACCATTACATATGCTGGCCTTAATTACCGGTTTCTTATTTTCCTTATCATATGTCTTTGTAACTGTCTTTTTCCTAAATAGTCCCACTTTGAGCACCTTCTTTTGACTTTGCCATCAGTATAAGTTT
Source organism: uncultured Blautia sp. (assembly GCF_947654165.1). Taxonomy (GTDB): domain Bacteria; phylum Bacillota; class Clostridia; order Lachnospirales; family Lachnospiraceae; genus Blautia. Next base: position 134,957 of record NZ_CANTKB010000006.1, on the reverse strand, counting down.
TTCAAAGGACTGTGCAAAGCGTACATCATCTTCTTCCGTATGCTTTCTCGGTCCTTTCATATGATTCTTATGAGAGCTGCGTCTTGCCTTCTTGTTAAGATGTCGCTCCATAAGCATCTGATCTATGTTCTCATTCGTGTACCACTTGCCTGATTGGTGAATAACATATGCACCTTTCCCAAGTGCCATTGCAGCGACACCATAATCCTGCGATACTACTACATCCCCTTTATGACATATGCTAATTAGTTTATAATCTACTGCATCTGCTCCTGCGCCTACCACAATCACCTCACTGTAATCAGAATACAAAATATGATTCGTATCACACAGCAATGTGATGGAAATATTGTATTTCTCTGCTATTGTCTCAACAATGTCCACTGCCGGACACGCATCCGCATCTACAAATATCTGCATTTTTTCTCAAATCCGCTTTCTTCAGTTGTGGCTAACTGGTGTTCGTACTTCTATAAGATTTCCTGATGGATCATAAAATCTTACAAGCTTCTGTCCACATTCAAGTTCCATTAAATCCGTAACATAACTTACAACATACTTGCCAGACTCCAGTTTTTCAATAATACCTTCTATATCATTATCTTCAAAATAAAGTTCTGTCATATTGTTATGTGGAGTTGTATGTATTTTTGTACTATCATACCATACATCTACATCCTGCAATACAAGCCCCTCTGACATTATCACATTACCTTCCTGCCTTGTAATCACACGCAGTCCAAACAGTTCTTCATAAAAATCAATTGATTCGTCAATGTTATCAACAATAATCAATACATTTTTCAAACTCATATTTTATGTTCCTGCCTCTCCATTTCTTTTTGAATCCATGTCATAATTACATCTACAAGATAATCCTGCTGCACCTGACTTAGTTCCTTGCCAGGCTGCATTTTATGCCACTTTCGGATGCACTCCCTGCAGCATGTTGCTGTAGCGTGCTGAGCAATAAATACTGGATGTCCACGCATTGGTGTCTGTTTGCCATCATTTGCTATATATGCCGGAGCTTCTCTCTTTGCAATAAAATCCTTTGCATGTTGTCTTATTGTATCAAGACCTTTTTCATTTATGTAATCAATATCTTTCTGCTTCAGATGGAAACTGCTTCTGAACTTGGAATTATCCAGTCTCTCAAATAACTGCTTGTACCATTCATCCTTAGTCATATCATCACCACAAATCGTATGGTTTCATGGTTTCTGAATTTCGATATTCATGTTTCTCATAATATCCTATCAGATTACCCTCATCTCTGAGTGCCACCATGTAAACATCTTTATTCTGTTTCTCATTATGAAAAGTATAAACGATATTATGTCTTTCATCTGCTGCAAACCAGTCCACTACCTGCTGTATTCTATCTCTTGATTCCGGATTATGGCAGTCTAACAGGCTTCTTCCGATAAGTTTGTCGCCTCCTCGCTTCGCATAGCTGGTAACAGCTGCCGGATTCATGTAGATAATCTCATGTTTGAGATTGCATATAACAACGGATGCCCTGTCCTGATCAACAATGCTCTTATAAAAGCTGACATATGATTTAAACTCAATCAACTTTTCACTATCAAGCCTCTTCTGAAGTTGTGGTTTCTTTCTTCGATAATAATCGTATATCTCTCCATCTGGTATCCAGATTTGTGCCTCATTTATCTTATCAAGTACAGCTTCAACAATCTGTTCATCAGCTAATGAATCCGGGGCTTTTTCATGTTCTGCTACATATTTTTTATATTCTTCATACACCCAGCCTGTAATCTTATCCTTCTGTTTCATCTTGAGATTACTAAACTTCTTGTTCATCTGTAAAAGCTGACCATCTATCTTTTTATGTGTTTTTGTCTTTTTACTTTTTGCCAAATTTCTCCCACCTTTATATAATTAATAACTTTTGCTAGTATAGCGCATGTTTCGCATTTATCTTTTCACATTATAACATCTATCAAATTGATCCGCACTAAAAAAGGACGCAGAATCTCTCCCACGTCCTCAAAACTATCTGGCTTTATCTTCTCTTACCTTTGATACTTCCTTATGTGCCGCTTCCTGCTTCACCTCATCCACACCTCTAGCATCAAATGCATCTGCATTATACTGATACTCCTGTGGTTCAGCAACCATCGGTGAATATACAACCTCTGCTTCCACTCGCTCAGCTTCTGCCCTCTCCGGCTCTGTCTGTTCCTGTTCCTTTGTTTTCACATTCTCCATATACTTTTCCTTATCAAGCTGCACATTCATAGCCAGATTATCCAGCTTATCTATAGATGCATCCAAATGCAGCTCCATTGATACAAACAACTTTCTCACTGCTTTCATAGGTGCAAGCACCGCCTTTGTAATGGGATGTTTCTGCTCTTTCTGTGAATAATCCACCTCTGGCTTGTCAGCAAAAGTACGGAATGCATTAGCTGCTGTCTGACCAGCTTCACGAAATCCTTTTGTAAGAAGCGCTGTCTTTGCTATATCCTTATCCGTGGTCTTGATTGCACCTCTTACATTCTCTCGGATATCAAGAAGCCTTTTCTTAATTGCTAAGAACTCCGACACCCTGTATAATGCAGTTCTTCCCTTTGCCTTTGCTTCATCAACTATGCTCTTTGCTGTAGATTTGACCTGTTCTTTCACTTCTAATACCTGTGACTTTATCTGCTCACATCTGGTATTAAGTCGCTCCTGTGCTTCTGACAATGCCTTTTTTGCATTATTGACAAGTGTATCTTCCTGCATTTCTTTGATCTGGTTCTGCATGTTGGTGAGTTCTTCCATCATGGAATCAATCTTTTTCTCCAGACCATCCACATAACTGCATATTTCAAATACATCATTTGCCTGCTCTTTCATGGTATTCTTTTTTAGTAATTTGAGAAGTTCCCTTATAACCTCCTCATTGGTAAGTGTTTTTCCTGCTTCCATATCCATTCTGTTTCCTCCATTCTGTAAATGGGGCAGCCTTGGCCGCCCCTGTACTCTGATTACTGATTATCGAAAGGGCGTCGCCTCTTTGTCCTTCTCTTTATCGGGATTGCCATGATGTTTCTCTGCACTCTCTCTTGCCTTTTCGTTGCTCTTATCCTTTGCTTTCTCATATTCAGAGATAATCTCATTATAGAGTTTTTCCCTGAAATCCTTTGTGACCGGATAGCAGACATCCTGATAGATTGGCTTGCCCTGCTCATCCACCTGCTTTGTCTTATAAGAAGGCATTGATACAAAGATTTTCTCTTTACCCTGCACGATATTGATATTATTTACGATGAAACTGTTTTCAAAATAAATGCGTGCAAGTCCCTTGATGTTACTACCTTCCCTCTCATAAGGTGTCACAGTTACGGAAAACTCCGGCATTTCCTGTGTACGCTCCTGCTTCTGTGTCTCCTCTTTCTCCGGTTCCTTAATTCTTGCATAGGCATCAAGGATATTGGTATAGAGTTCCTCTCGAAACTCTGCTGTAATAGGATTGCACACATCCTTATAGATCACACCGTTGCTTTCATCACGCTCATTGGAGCGGTATCTTGGCATTGATACGAAAAGCTCTCCCTTATCCTTATTCTCAAGGATTGCAATATTGGTGATCTTAAATGAATCACCGAATACCACTGTTGCAAATCCTTTGATATTGCTGCCCTCTTTTGCCCTTACTTCGTTTACCTTAATTGAATACTTCATATGCTATTCCTCGCTTTCTTTTTGTTCTTTGTTTTACTCCGGTATGATAAACTCACACCAAAGCTGTTCTATCTGTTCACAAGACAATCTGCCATTTAACCAGTTGCCAAGTGTAACGACCATTCCGTCCTGCTCATAGTAGAGCCACTCCTGTGTTTCAATGTTCCCCTCATACACGATGGTCACATCAAAATCAGGCATAAATAATCCTTCCACTGCATCCCATACACAGGCTATTCCCTGTCTGAGTGTCAGATTCAGGCTTTCGACATACACAGACCAGCCGCTTACGACTATCTGAAATTCATCATCAATCTCTGCAATATCATCCTCGATGTCAATTAGCTCTTCCATTTCCGATACTGCCTCTTCTATCTCACCTAACCGGTATCTCTTATTCATCCATCTCCGCCTCCTTATAAATGCACCTGACTACAAAACGCATGGTTCCTTTCTGGGAACAGGTAAAAAGAGTTAGTTCTTTTTCATCACCCTGTGTCTTGATGCTGTTATCATACGGATTTACTACATCTGTCTCTGTTACCTCATAGATATGCTTCTGTCCATTTTTGTCGGTTATCATTACTTCATCACCTATGGATATCTGACTTAGTGGTGTAAAAAATGTGCCATATCTGCTGCCATTGTGACCGCACAATACACAGTTGCCACTCTCCCCAATCCCTGCTGTTTCTTCTATATGACCGATCCCGGCATTAAGCACTTTACTTGTGGTTCCTTCCATTACCGGATACCGGATATCTATGCCCGGTATCTCAATGATACCGATAACACCGCCTTCTTTAAAAATGGCTTCATCCTCTTCACTAATGGAGGTTTGCTCTTCCTCCACACCTGTTTCTTCATCGTAATCATCCTCCAATGTCTGCTCAAATTCACTTATGAGCTGTTCTGTCTGTTTTTCTCCTGTTGCCCGCCAGAAAAAAGGGACTGCCATAATGGCAATCCCTGCTGTAATCAGTAGTCCTGCGACCACTTTTCTTATGCTCATATTATTCACTCTCCTATCGTGTTCTGCCCTCTCTGTCGGCTGGATAAGCACCTTTATCCTCTGCTACAATTGCTGCAGATTCCATCCTGTCATCTGCTTCTCTTTCTTCCTCCGGTCCGCTCAGGTCTGCATCCACAGCCTTTGCGTTCTCAAGGTCAAGCTGAGCATTCAGTTCACACTGCCTTGCCAGTTTTTCTTCCAGTTCCTTGCTGTATGCAAATGGCTTGTCATACTCTGCCTTTGATGCTTCAAGGTCATTCTGGTACTGCTCAATCTTCTTTTCTAAGAAATCAATGTTCTCATGGAGTCCATTGAACAGGTTTTCCAGCTTTACCATGCTGCCGACCGGACTTGTGGAAAGTTCTGCCTTGTACTCAGTCTTTCCACGAAGCACCATATAATTGATGTCAAGGAAGTTCTTTTCCACAAGCAGCTCAAATCCATGGAACTTGCCGATTGCAGTTGTCTCTCCGGTCTTACATTTGCTGATTGCTTCAAGCATCATCGTTCCTCCATCCACACGCTCTGTGTAGGTTGCTTTGCCTATGGTAATGGCAAATTCCGGATTATCAATCAGTTCTTTATCCCTTGCCTTTACATCTTCTCTTACATTGGCAAGCTTTTCTGTTGCTGTCTTAATGAGCTTCGGGTACTTAATCATAAAGTTGTCCTGAAGTCCATATCTCTGATTGTCATAGGATGCCTTTAAGAGCTTTAATCTCTGGACATCATTGTCAATCTCCATCTTTTCCTTGATCAAAGGATTACCGGTGGCAACCGCCTTAATCTCTGCATAGGAAAGTGTTGCCTCGTCGATATCCTCGCAGCTTCGGCTTACTGCCTTGCTTGTCATGACCTGACTGATGAAACGCTGCTTATTTTCAACGAGCGACCAGTTGTATGCATCAAAGGTTCCTTTGGTGACATATCTGTAGATTGCTACTTCTTCATTTTCGTTGCCCTGCCTGATGCCTCGTCCTTCCCTCTGTTCAATGGAGCTTGGCTTCCACGGACAATCCACATGATGCATTGCTACAAGGTGTGTCTGCACATTGACACCTGTTCCACACTTGTCCGTTGAACCAATAAGAACTTTCTTTTTACCTGTCCTCATCTCCTTAAAAAGTGCATCCCTCTGTGCATCTGTCTTGGCATCATGGATAAATGCTATCTCTTCTGCCGGAATACCATACTGGATAAGAGTTTCCTTCAGATAATCATAAATAGTGAAGTCCTTATCCGGTCCCGGTGTGCCGATATCCGAAAAAATAAGCTGGCAGCCTATATGACCGTTGGCATTTCCTTTCTCATATTCTTTCCACACATTTTCTGCTACCTTATTGAGCTTTCCGTCAGGATTATTTGGTGCATCCTTATCAATCAGTCTTGCATCTGTTCCAAGAAGTCTTGCCTCATGGGTAATCTTTAAGAAGTTATCCACACTTGGATCAACTCCACCACCTCTGATACGCTCTGCCCTCACAACAAAGTCTTCCATAACCTGCTTCACATACCAGTCAGGCTCCGACTCCACAATAATAGGCTTGCCTCCTCTGAGGGCTGGCACATCAAGGTCAAGCATGTCTGCGGTCTGCACATCAGCTACCTCTCTAAAGATATTCATAAGCTCCGGCAGATTCGTAAACTTATTAAACCTGCTCTTAAAACGGAAACCGCTTCCCTCTACAGTAAGCTCAAGTGCTGTTGTCACTTCACCAAAGTTCGCTGCCCATGAATCAAAGTGATAAATCCCCATCTCTTCAAGTGCCGCTTTCTGTAAGTAAAGCTGCATGACATACATCTCACACATCGTATTGCTGATCGGTGTACCTGTCGCAAACACAATGCCTCTGCCATCATTTATCTCTGATAGGTACTGGCATTTAAGCTGCATATCCGTTGACTTTTTCGCTCCACTGCTGCTGATACCGGACACATTATTCATCTTGGAAAATATAGCAAGGTTCTTAAAATTATGTGCTTCGTCTACCATAATAGAGTCCACACCAAGCTCCTCAAAGGTTATAAGGTCATCCTTTCTGCTTTCATCAGATAGTGATTTAAGCTGCTCCTCCAGCTTTTTCTTCTGGCTTTCCATCTGTTTTACAGTCCATCTCTCCCCGTTACGCTCTTTCATCTCATCAATCGCATAGCTGATTTCATCAATCTGCTCGTTAAGCATTCTCTCCTTTCTCTCTGCTGAGATTGGAATTTTCTCAAACTGCGAGTGCGACATGATAATGCAGTCAAAGTCACCTGTCGCAATCCTTGATACGAACTGCTTTCTGCGACTCTTTTCAAAATCACGCTCTGTGGCAACTAAGATATTTGCTGACGGATACAGCCTTAAAAACTCTGATGCCGTCTGACCGATAAGCGGCTTTGGAACAACCATTATCGTCTTATTGGCAAGTCCGAGTCTCTTCTGCTCCATACAGGCAGCCATCATCTCAAAGGACTTTCCGGCACCGACACAGTGTGCAAGCAGTGTGTTTCCTCCGAGAAGGATTCTAGCCACCGCATTCTTCTGATGAGGCTTTAGCTCAATCGCCGGATTCATTCCCGGAAACTGTAAGTGGCTTCCGTCATACTCACGTAGGCGGATGTTATTGAATGTCTCGTTGTAATACTCCACATATTTCTGTCTTCGCTCCGGCTCTGCAAACAGCCATTCCTTGAACTTCTCCTTGATCATGTTCTGTTTTTCCCTTGCAAGCATTGTCTCATTCTTATTGACTTCGTAATGATATTTGCCATCACCGTCATCAATCCTGTCCCTTACTGTTACAGTTTTAAGATTCAGCGTATCCTCAAAAATAGAATAAGCATCCATGCGGCTTGTACCATAAGTCTTAGTAGCTGCCACTGAATGCTTATCCATGCTCTTATTCTCGATGAACCATTCCATACTCATCTTATTTAAGTGTACCTGAATGCCTGTATTGTAAAACTGGCTTCTGACTGCCCTTGCTCTTCTTGGTGTATTGAGAAGCTCATAGATAAACTGCTCATAATCAAGCGGCTCAATCCATGTCGTACCAATCTTTACATCAATATCTGAAGCTTCAATCCACTCCGGCTGCACCTTTTCCAGTGCTGCCACATTGCCTGCAAATCTTTCTGCCTGCGGATTGTCTGTATCAGCTGCCATAGCCTTTGCTACACGGAGCTTGTCTCTCACATTGCCGGAAAGATACTCGTCTGCTGTCTCCCAGCCGATATCAGGATTGTTCTCGTTGTAACGGTCGGGATTAAGGAAAATCAGTCCATCCAGTTCTTCCACAAGAACTGCCCTTCTAAGCTCTGCCAAAGCATCATCACTTAGCGTTATCTCATCCGCTGTCTGCCCGGACTTTTCTGCAAGCTCTTCCTTTGCATTAGTAATATCCGGCTCATAGATAGAGAGCATATAGGCAAGGTTTACATATCCAAATTCATTAACGGATACATTTAATGCTTCCACGGCAGTCTCAACCCTGTCTATAACTGTTTTTGCTTTAATCGTCTGCTTATAAAACATATCCGCTTTTTTCACCTCCCCGTCTTCATTTACTTCCTCAAGACTGCAAAGAAGCGGGTAATCGCTGTCATCCCTGAAAGCTATTCTGTTTGCTTTTGAAGTAATGGCTCCATACTGCTTTACAAAAGCATCATATTTCACATTAAGAAGTCTCTGTTTATCAGAAAGCTCCTCCTCGCTGCAGCCATCCATCTGGATATCAATCAGCTCTCTTGTTATCTGTCTGATTTCATCAAGGCTTCGGATTCGCTCCTCGGCAGTCTGTGATACTTCTTTTCTTACCATCTCGGAATTTTCCCTGTAATAGAGCTTTCCTTCAAAAAATGTGTAAGTGTAGTTTCTCACATCCGGATCAGCCGGGATAACTTCCTCCGTCTGCTCCGCCTCATCTGCCACTCTCTCAAAATCTGTCATCTGTGCTTTGATATTACCGATAGCTTTGTTTAATGCTTCATACATATTGAAGTTCTCATCATCATTCACACAGACTGTATATCTGCTGTCCTGTCCGTAAATCCTTGTGTCATACTCCATAACCCCAAGCATCATTTCCGGATGCTCTGCAAAATAAGAGTTGACTGCAATGCCATTCCCAGTTACACCAAGGTGTACCCAGTCCGGCTCAATATCAATCTTTCTCTCCCTCTTCTGCAAAAACAGGATATCTGCTGTCACTTCAGTTCCTGCATTATCCTTAAATGCAGTATTTGGAAGTCTGACTGCACCCACAAGCTCTGCTCTCTCTGCCAGATACTTTCTTATGGTAGGATTTGCCTTATCAAGCGTTCCCTTTGTGGTGATTACTGCAACCATGCCTCCCGGTCTTACCTGATCAAGTGCTTTTGCCAGAAAATAATCGTGTATACGGAAGTTATACTTGTTGTACTTCGGATCAAATACCTTATAATCCCCAAATGGCACATTTCCGACAACCACATCAAAAAAGTTATCCGGATATGTGGTATTCTCAAATCCTGTGATACTGATATTGGCATTCTGATAAAGCTGCTTTGCAATTCTTCCTGAAATGCTGTCAAGCTCCACTCCATACAGCTTTGCTTCATGCATTGTTTCCGGCATACTTCCAAAGAAGTTACCTATACCCATAGATGGCTCTAATACATTGCCGCCTCTGAAACCAAACTGGACAAGTGCCGAATTTATGCACATGGCAATCTCCGGTGAAGTATAAAAGGCATTATTTACTGTTGCCCTTGCAGCACTGTATTCCTCATCAGATAAAAGGTCTTTCAGCTCTGCATATTCTTTGCTCCAGCCTGCGTTTTCCTCATCAAATGCCTGTGACAATCCGCCCCATCCGACAAACTTCGACAGAACTTTCTGCTCCTCCGGTGTGGCAAGGCGATTTTCTGCCTCAATCTGCTTTAAGGTGCAGATTGCATCAATATTCCACTGGTAGCGGGTTTTTGGACCGGCTTTTTCTGTTTCCCAGAGATTGTAATGGAAGTTGTGCTTTTTCTGATTGTCAGCAACTGCCAGTTCTGTTTCATCCTGTAACTGAGATTCTTCGGTTGATTCTCTTTGACTGTCATCTCGATGCAAATCATCAGATACATCAACTGACGCTGGTTCGACATTATCTGACACAATACGACCATTCTCGTCAATCTTGGTATTCCAGCCATTTGCAATCGCTCTTTCCCTGGTTTCAAGACGATTGGCTCTTACACTATCCTCGATATCAAAGAATCTCTTATAGACCGGATTCATCCTATCCCTGTCAGCTTTCTGCTTTGTCTCCTGATAATACTTTTTCTGGTCTTCTCCACAGTAAAATGGCTGTTTTACCATATAGGATAAAATCTCGTATAACTCACGCCAATCGAGTGCACCTTCCTTACGCACACCATTCCTGTTCTTATAGCTGATCTTCACATATCCGCTTCTGATTGAGTACTCCACAAGACCATACTTATTGTTGGAATATGCTTTTCTTTCTGCATTATCTGTCCCTAATGCAATATCCCTGATAAGGTCAAGTTTATTGGGTATAAATGCAAAATCAGACTGCACCACATCCATAAGGAATGCCCTAAACGGAGTGTAGCAGCTGCAATCTGATACAAGAATCTCCGCCGCATCACGCAGGTCTTCATCAAGCTCCTCAATACGCTTGGCATAATCAATCGGTGTAATATACTGAAGCTCTGATGGATCTTTTTCAGATGTTTCAGCTTCTATCTCGGCACCATATTCTGACTGTGTTACCATGCGGTCTTCATCGGCAGCTTCCTGTGGTGTCATGCCTTTTGCACTTACATAATCTCTGTTAGAAGCATAGCTCTCTGGCTCATCCGGTATTGCATAATCATCAATCTCTGATTCTGCCTCTTCCGGTTCCACTTCCCGATATTCGGCATCAATGACCTCATCATCCTCACGGAGTCCGTCCATCGCAAGCTCATCAATACGAGGTGTCTCAGGCTGGTATTCCCCTGTAAGAATAAGGACACCAAGCTCTTTTTCGATATCTTTCCATGAAACATATCCTTCAACCTCTCCATTCTCATCTCGCCACTGAAAACGCAGTCCGTTCCCATGAAATGTGTCATATCCGTGCAGTCCCAGTCCGTCAACCGGCCAGCCTGCACCTCCCTGACCATATTCTGCTTTGATACGCTTTGCTCTGGTTCCTGCATCAATCTCTGTTTCAAAAATCTTGCATACCCTGCCCTTACCACCGATAAAACCTGTACCTCTCATAAGCACCTGTTTGATATACTCACCTGGTACTGTTGCAGACTTTTTGGGATTCAGGTAATTGTATTTACCTGCTAATGCAGCTTTTCTGTCCTGCTCGAACTGACGCATAAACTGATTATTGTTTTCGTCCTCAGTATGAATGGTGCCAATGCTTGCCTGCCCGTTCTGGTCGAAAAAAAAGGAAGCCTGTGTATATTCGGCTTCCTTACTAACACCCAATGAATTGATTTCATCAAGTTCCCTATTCAGTTCTGTATCATCTGATTCTAGTGGAATCGCATCACTATCTGATTCAGTACCACTTCCTCTGCCTGCATCTTCGCCTGCTCTCTTATCTTCCACATCTCCATTGTCGATGACGGATCCTGTGGCTTGTGCTTCGCCAGATACTGCATCTCTAACTGGTCGTACAGCTGGTTCGCTTCCTCCTCTACCGCTGACATCTTCTCGTACATCTTCCCGAATCTCATCAGCGTCTTGTATCTCGCCGGCTCGTTCTCCTTTAGATAGTTCATCGCCATCCTTCCGTATTTGCCCAGCTTCGTGAGATCCTCCGTCTCGTCCGGCATCTCTATCTGCGGATAAAGCAGTCCGTCCACTTCCTTGTAAGTCATTTCTTCTAACATATCCAATTCTCCTTTCGCTCTCGATTGCCTTTAAGTTACGACTAAATTCTCTAAGAACACTACAGGAGACATCGCATACAATGGAACCAAGACGGTAAATGATCTCTTCGTCTTTGATATTTACGATCTGACTGAAATCCTGTTCTTGCACAGATAAGTCAAATCCGCATCTCGTCCCTACAGCATACATGACACTTGCATATACAAGCTGCTCCATGTCCATTTCCTGCTGTAAGCCATTGCGTTTCTTACTTTCTTCCTTTATCACACTACCTGATAGCTGCATGAGCTCGGTCATTTGGTCTTTGAACTCTTCTTTTATTATAAGCCAAACATCTGTTCCTGTAAACTGTTTTAATATATTTTTTAGAGACTCCCTGTTGCTGTTATCGTACTGCTCAATCTGACCTTCTGATACGAGAAAATCCACATAATCTTTAAGATTTTCTCCCTCAAGGTCCCATGTCAGCTTAACATTCTTCCCTCCGGTATCACTGATATCAAATATATACCTCATGCGTGGATTCAGTGCCCTTGACGGGAAGATAGCGCAGCCTTTCGCACCACGCTTTACATATCTTCCCACCTTTTTCCAGGTATCATAATCTGCCATGAGTGTGCTTTTTTCCGGAGGTCTCTGAGCTGTTATCATAACGATATTGTCAAATTCATAGCGGTATAACTGACCTGCGACCTTTAACACATCCTTCCAGTTCTTTTCTGATCTGGTGATGTTACCAATTTCAGAATCGTATATCGCTTTGACCTTCATATCAACGCCCATACCTTTGTCCTCCTCTACTTAAACATCTCTGCAAACAATCCCTTAAAGAGCTTTAACTCATCCTTATCCAGCTCGATTGCAAATTCATTGTCGATTGCCTGTTTTTCGCATTTATCCTTTTTCTTTGCAATCTTACGCACCACACGAAGAAGCACATAGCACTCCTTGGACTTTGCAATGCTCTGTTTAAAGGTCAGCTCATCCTCATCGACTGACTTCTGTGTCTGATAGATAATCTCTTTTAACTTATCATTGATACCATCTACTTCCTCAAGGGAAATAATAACGGATGCCTTAGAAGCACCCGATCTGTCCCACTCCTTATGAAGTTCCTTTACTAAAAACTCCATGTTCTTAATTACTGTTGTTGAATCACTTTTCATCTTGCTTTTCCTCCGTTTTCTTTTAATGAAGAAGGGAGCTGACCTTCGCTGATAGGCGCAAAATCAACTCCCTTCATGTCCTCTGCTCCAAGGACTATCTGCTCTGCATAATACATATCCATTGCCTTATTGATGGCATCGTCAAGCGACTCTGCCTTTACTTTCTGTACTCGTGAAAGCACTTCTTTTATCTCAACATCAAATTCCTGTTCCATATGATATCGCCTCCTGTAAAAATCTCATCACCGGCACTTTTCTTCCTTTACCTGTCTTTCCTTAAAGCCCTCATCGTACTTTCCATCTTCCAGCCTGTCGTAAAAACAGTCCTCTTCAATCGTTCCGAAATCCTCATACATCTGGTGAAGGAAATCATTCTGCAGTTTCTTTGGCACATCATCATCCTTTGACATATCCTGATAAAAATAGAACTTCTGCTTTAGCTTTGCCCTGTAATCATAGATATCCTCTATCTTTTCCGGTGTGCCATACTCCCTCTTGTATGCCTTGAAATTCGTGGTTGAGAGTGTGGAACCGAGATAAATGCCATGCTCCCACGATACTCCGATTGTGGTATTGTCCTTTGTAGGCTTCTCATCCTTCGGATAACGCTTATACTCTGTCGCACCAAGGGCGATTGTAAGAGAACCTGACTTCATATCCATCACCACGAGATTCCTTGGTGATAATGCTTCAAGCACCATGTAATCATGGTCATTGAAGTTATGAAATGTCTGTCCCCTTTCAAATGATCTGTCCACACTTTCATAATGCAGGTTAAAATCATCCACCCAGCCCTTATCGGTCATTCCAATCTCCTTAAGCTTTGCAACACATTCAGAAGAACTGGCTTCTTTATCAAACCGAAATTCTTTGGAATCGTTATAAAGTCCCTGAAGAAAGTGCCCCAGCTGAATATCATCCAGACAGAATCTCGCAGATACAGTTACATTTGCTGCCCTGTAATACTCTGCGAAGTTATCTGCTTCACCAAGTGTTCTTCCAAGCTGCAACAAATTGTCTGCAAGCCCTGACATGTCATCAACTGCTATAAAACTCTTATAATCATCCAGAGTCATCAGCATATTTGTCTCTGTTCCCCTGTCGTTTTCTGTTACCAGTATCATATCTTTTAAATCCATTCTTACCTCCAGTCTCAGAGAGGGACTATGCCCTCTCTGCAAATTTCCTGTTATGGTCTTCCTATCACAACAATCTTTCCTGTGCTTGCCACATCCCTGTAGACCACACCAAGACTTTCATTAAGCGCCTCTACCACCTTGCCATTTCCGACGTATACTGCCACATGGCTGATGTTCTTATATCTTCCGTTGCTTGTAAAACTGTAGAAAATAAGGTCTCCCGGTTGTAACTCATCAAAGGCGACTGTCTTTCCGGCTTCATCCAGTCCCTGTGCCTCCGTTGCCGCTGTGGTTGCACCGCCGTAACTAATATCCACGCCTGCATCTTTCCATGAATAATAGGCTAAGGAACTACAGTCATAATAGTTACCGCTGTCTCTTAAATCCTGACTATAAGGAAAGCCAACTCTGTGAAGTGCATAGGAGCAGACTGTTTTCTGCCTGCTGTCTGTAATTTCGTTTAGGATGGCATTGATTTCATCCTCAGTCATGGAGCTTACTCCCGGACTTCCGCCTCCGCCGCCACTTCCGCTTCCGGCATATCCAAGCTGTCCCATAAACTCCGGACTCATGATCTGCTCAAGCATTTCCACCTGATCAGAATTAAATCCATAGACCGAAATCATATCTCTGTACGATTTCAGTGTGACATTCACATACAGAACCGACTTCGTGACAGTAGTTACATTACCGTCTGCATCTGTTTCTTCCACATCCTTTGTTCCTGTGCTTGTGGTGTATGAACACATATCATTTACTACTGCCTGCAGCCAGCCTTTTGAAATGTCATTCATGACTGTTGCAGTATCTCCGATACCATGCTTGACCATATAGACTGCCATGATGTCATAGTAATTGCTTGGGTTTTCTTCCATACCTTCATAATCCACATATACAAGCTCTCCAAAGTCATATCCGGTATGCTCATTCACTTTCGTATTCACATCCCGGTTAAACTCCTGCACATAAGCACTCGTTACTGTCTGCACGGTATCTCCTAATTCAAGTGGTGGCAGAAATAAAGCAAATGGAGAATTGTAAAGGATTGCTATCACCGCTATAACCGGAACCGCAATCATGGCAACTACAAGAACAAGTAATAAAAGCACCAATCCGATAATCGGTGCAGCTGCCTTTACCCAGGTAATCGCTTTTCGCACAATCAGATCCTTTACCAGTTTTGCCACGCTGTCTGTCTGATTCTCCTGTGCTTTCATCTTATCCAGAAAGAATTTTATCTTCCTGCTCCGGTTGGTCATCTTTTCATCCTTGACCTCTATGGACACACCTGCAGCATATCCGGCTGCCATGCCGATTGCAGTACCAACTCCCGGTGCAACCGCTGTTCCTGCCGCTGTAGCAGCTGCCTTTGTCGCAGTTTTTGTTGCAACCTTGGCAGTTGTCTTGGCTGTTTCTTTTGCCGTCTCTTTAGCTACCGTCTTGGCTGTATCTTTGGCAGCTTTCTTTGCTGTCTTTTTTGCCTCTACCTTCTTGATACGCTTCTTTGCCTCGGCTGCCGCCTTTTTCCTGAAAAGTGCTGCCCCCTTGGAAGCAGTTCCGGTAACAGGTTGGCTTGCTTCATATGCAAGATATGTTGCCTGCGATACCTCATCCCCGCCTTCCACCTGCTCCGTTACTGCCCCGGCTGCAAGTACACCTGTTCTTCCTGCAATGTGAAGATTGGTGTTCTTAGTCTTGATGGAAGTGTTTGATTCTTTAAGGTTTCGCTTGAATCTTGATAGTCTCTTATTCTTCGGCTCTGACTGATGAATGGTACTCTTTCGATAGGACTTCTTGTTATCATCAGATACCTTTGCACCGATAGTCTTAGGACCTCTTTCTACTGTATAGATGTTGTTGCCTTTAATCTTGGCACCCTTTGGCTCGTGGGCATGAATCTTAGCTTTCTCCTTTGTGTGAATGATCATCGGCTTGTCATCCACCTTTTTTATCTTCAATGTTCTCACCTTCTTTCACTCAAAATGCAAAACAGCCACCCAGCTTCCCGGATGGCTATGCTTTGAGGTCGCAAATTGCGACCTCTATCAACATTATTCGACATTTTTCTGCATTTCACGTTTCTTCTGTTCCGCAATCTTCTCATGAATGTTGGTATTATACAGCCTGTACAAATCTGTATCCTTACTAATCTGATTATCAAATGGAATCACCACAGAACCACACTTGATAAGTCCCATTCCCGATGCAGTATTGGTTACGAATCTTAGCTGTGCCTCTGATACCCCGATAACTTCCGCCATCTTGGAACTGTCCGTATTTGCCTGCTTCAAAAGTGCCACAAACTCAGAGTTTGCAAGCATTGTGGTTGCTGTGTAATTCTGCAACAGATCGACGACATTCTGCGTGATACCTGTACAAAGACCTCCCTGCTTTCTTACTTTCTTCCAGAGCTGCTGCAGATATTTTGCAGAATACTCAGAATTAAGTAAGACGTGGAACTCATCAATATAGAGCCATGTTGCCTTGCCTCTCTTGCCATTCTCAACAATCCTGTTCTGAATAGACTCCATCATGACAAGCATTGTGATAGGACTAAGCTCTGTACCTAAGTCCCTGATGCCATATACTGTGAATCTGTTATCCACATCCACATTTGTCTGGTGGTTGAAGATGTTAAGTGAACCATTTACGAAAAGCTCCAAAGACAATGCAATGTCCTTTGCCTCATCCTCCGGCTGTGCCATAAGGATATCGTAAAAATCACTCATCACCGGGATATACTTCTCTTTGCTCCTTGCAATGTCGATATACAGCTTTCTCACACAACGATCAATGATTGACTTCTGTCTTGAATTTAAGCTGTCCCCGATACACTGCTCACATAGACCTAGCATGAACTCGCCTTTTTCTCTTACCATTCCCTTGGAATCATTCGAATCAAGGCTCCACACATCCATCTCCAGCGGATTCACATAGTTATCCGTATAGGTAGACATATTTACTACAGTTCCGCCATAAGTCTCGGCAATATCAAAGTATTCGTTCATTGGATCTATGACGATTATTTCATCATCTCCCGACAAGAATACGCTGCCCATCTCCATCTTACAGAAGAAGGATTTACCGGAACCCGGCACACCAAATACAAAGCCATTTCCATTGATGAGCTTCTTTCTATTGCCGATATTCACATTCTTGCTGATCTGGTTGATACCATAATAGTTGCCGGTGCTGTCATTTAATTCCTGCACATTGAATGGCATAAGCACCGCAAGTGACTGGGTAAGAAGGGTACGCATAGTCTCCACCTGTCTTACTCCAATCGGAAGTGCTGTGTTGAGTGCTTCCCTCTGCTTTAAGTAGTGTGTATCAATTGTGCAACTGTTACGTTTTCCGATAGTCTCTACTGTCTCACATACACTCTCAAGCTCCTTCTTGCTTTCTGCCATAAGAATAATGGTTACTCCCACGAAGAAAAGGCACTGGTCATTCTCACGGACATCATCCATGATTTCCTCAATCTCCTTTTTCTCCGTTCTCTTGGCATATGAGATTTCCGTAGAAAAGTCGTTATTCTTATTACGGACTCTCTGCTGCTTAATGATATCCGACTCAATACCAAGGTATTTCTTCTGAAGCACCTTTGTAGTCAGATCCTTTGGTACGGGCACCACATCAATACTCGTGATGGAATGAACCGGAAGGGAAGTAATCTCATTGATGAATCTGTCTGACAAACTGCTCGGATACTTTTTGATGAAAAGCGCCTTGCAGAATTTACTCTCATCCTCAAAATGGTCTGGGAAATATTTCACCATCCCATTGCACAGATCATTTCTAAAATCTGCCCCGACCTTCTTTGCCTTTTTGATATCAAAATCAAAGCTGCCCTCATCTCCAAGATGATAATAGTCATAGAGCACTTTCAGTCTCTCATTGCCATTAAGTGGTACAATCTCCGCACCAAGCTCAATGAAAGCCTTGTGTATCGTTGCCTCAAGGGTTGCAAACTGTGCCTTTGCCTCCTCGAAATTCTTTCTCTCAATCGTGATTGTCAGGTATCTCTCCTGCTCAATCCCCTGTCTGCCCTCAATAATCTTCTCCTCAATGATGTCATTGTAGATTCTTCTATAATTATTGAAGCCATCGTTTTTCTCAGCAATCAGAACCTTGTCACGGAGTTCATCCATGTTTTTGTTCTTATTGTTGATCGTAATCTTATAATTACAGTCCAGCGAATTTAAGAACTTACAGTATCTCTCGAAAATACCGATCTGCTCATCCTCGGTTGCTGTCGTGTAATTGATGTCGCAAAAGCGGTAGCATTTGGAATACTTATTTTTGCTTACTTCAAAAATGCCGTTTTCAGCCACCGCCATAATCTCTATGGTTTCCTGAATGGATTTAGGTGTCTTATACAAAGGCTCACTCGCCTTCTTTAATAACTTAAATCCGTCTGTAAATAAACCCATGTCTCTAACCTCGCTTTCTTATAATGAAAGCCCGCCGGGAACTTCACCCTGCGGGCTGTGTTCCCGACCTTGCGGTCAGATACTATTCGTTTCTAATGCATTGCCTTATATGCTGCAATACCAGCTGCTGCCGCCACAATGACTGCGACAAGTCCAAGCAGCATGTTTCTTGTCTTTTTCTTCATTTCTTCAAACTCCTCCTGCTTCTTTACAGCCGAATCAGCTGTTACAGTCTCCGGTTCAGCCTTTCTGCCTTTCTTCTTTACCTGTTCATTCTGCTCTACTTCTAACTGCTTTATTGCAGGCTCTCCTTCTGTTGATACATAGGTAAGTGCCTTGTTTCCAAACATAAAATGCAGTTTCTTTCCCATATACTCGTAGAAATTCATCCCGTTAAAGGAATAGAATCCGCCAAGTGCAATCGGTGCCACACAGGGAATTGCCACATAAGCAGAACCCGTAAGACCGATATACTTGTAAAGAAGAAGGACGATACCGCCACCGACTACTACGCTTGCAATAGAAAATATAAGCTGCCTTGCAGTAAGTCCCATCGCAACCGATTCCTGATAGCGGTCAATATCCTTGTTTACTTCGATTACCATTGTCCCTGCCTCCTATCTTGATAAATCCTTTGTCTCCGGCTTTCTTGTCATTCCAATATTCGCCTCATACTTATCCATTCCATCCGGACACAGTTCTCTAAGCTTATCTACATTGAACAGATAAAGCGGATATTCGCAGAAACCACTCCTTTGCGTGAATCCTGTAAACTCTCCAAGGTCGTTATCTGTAATAAACTTTTCAATATCCGGCATGTCATTCACATTCAGATATCCGCAGTAATTTGGTGCTGCAACCGACAAATTCACAGTCACATCCCCAAAAGGCTCCTCATATCCATCTTCATTACACATAAGACCAATAAACATTGCCCTGTTATTCATATACTGCTGGATATCAAATGTCACCTGCGTTTCTCCGGTTATGCTTGAATTATAAGTAACCTGTTTCTTTTCATTATCCATTTCTGCCTCCTTCTATAATCCAAATGCCTTGCTTGTAAGTGTCTGTGCACCCTTCACACTTCCAACAGTCATTGCTATCGTAAATGTCATTTCACACAAATAAATAAGCGTCTGTGCCCAGTCAGCGTAACTTCCTGTAAATGCTGGAAGTCCTGCATTGATAAATGCATTACATACCACAATCGCAAGTGCCATTGTTACTGCCTCAAACACACATGACAGGAAATATTTGCAGTAGGTAGCCATTGTATGACTGACCATTCTGTTTCCTGCCATCGTGGAACAGGCAATCGCACCGAGCGGCACAATAATCAGGATTTTTAAGAACCTGAAATACACTGTGTAGATGATAAAAAATCCACAGATAATAATGATGATTGCAAGCAAAGCTGTAAGTATCAGCATTACCAGACTTTCACCAAATCCGAGTCCTTTAATGATATCTGCCTGTGTACTGTCAATGGCAAGCTGCGTCGTTGTCCCGGCAGATATAAGTCCTACCAGATTTCCTATGGAAGTAAAAAATGCCTTCATAATCGTGACATTATTTGCAACAAACCATTCTGCAAGTCCCAATCGGATAAGCATACGAAATATAGACTCAAACCTCATCTCATCTTTCACATCTATGCTTTCCGAGCAGAAACCGATAACAAAGAACAGCACAACGAGGGATGAGCCGACCGCTACAAAGACCGGCTCAATACCCTCAATAACTGCCCAAGGACCTCCGCCCTTGAAACTGACCGGTGACTGTCCAAGCATTGCAAAGACCAGGGATATCTGATTGTTCCAAAATCCAAACACCGCCTCAAGAAGTGCAAGGATCTTGTCTCCAAGCTTAAAAATATCCATACTTGTTATTCACCTCTTTCCTTTTACTAAAAGGGGAACTCTTTTTCCCCATCTTAGAAGCCTAAGAATGTCAGAACTGTTGAAATACCAGCCATCATGACACCTGCTACAATTCCTTTCAGAGCGGAGTTCATGGTAGATGAATCCTGCTGCTGATAGGCTTGTGCGAACTCCATAACATTCTTTGCAAGAATGATGACACCGACCGCACCAATGACAGCAATAATAAGTGTCTTTAAGTTCTCAAGTGGCTGTGTTACTGCGGAAGTACCTGTACCTGCTGCAAAACAAGTAGTGCTCATAAGCATTACTCCCATAAGTGCTCCGGATAATGCCGGAACGAATCTCTTCTTAAAGTGAATGAATCTACTCTTCATACCTTTCTCCTCCATCTGATTGTTGTTGGTTGTAATAATCTGTTCTTTTCTCATGTTGTTTGTCTCCTTTTCGATAAAAAAATAAGCCAGCAGGGATAATCCCTAACTGGCTGTTAAAAGTAACTCTATATGATCAGGCAATTCCTGTTGTAATGATTAAATCGGGCTTTCCCCGATGTGGTGTGCTTCAACCACCTCCTTTCAAGGCGCAAAAAAAGCACCTTAACCTTTATTGGCTAAAGTGCTTGTATTAGTTTAATATTAAATTGTTGTGAGTCAGACAAACTGGGAGTTGAAAGTTCCTATAATTTACAAATCATAATATATTCTTCATCATTTTCATCAATGATTTCAAATCCTACCTTCCAATACATACGGACAGCATAATTCATCTTTTGAACAGCTAATGATGCTTGTTTATATCCTTCTAGTTTTAATTTCACTAGCATCTGTTTCATTAATTCTGTTCCGATACCATAGTTTCTATACTCTTTAAGAAGTGAAATTGCAAAAGACGGTGTTTCATTATCTATATGACCGTAATCATTCATAATCCGAACCCATACAGCACCAACAATTTCATCCGCAACTTGAGCAACCAAACATAAGTCTCCCTTGTTCTCACCAAAGTCCTTTACATATACCTGCAAATCTGGTTTGTTAATGATGTCTTTGGACGGTGCTGGAACACCCTCAGGAATAAAAATTGCCTCGTATAAAAAAGTATCTAATATCTTATTTTCATCTCGTTTTAATTCTCTTATTGAATAATTCATATAAACCTCCGATTTATTTTTATTTATAAATCAGTTGTCATTCCACACATAATGATTCCTCCGTTAAATATCGAATTGTGCAAAAGCCCAAGGGACTTTAATGCCCCTTATGCTTTTCTCTTTTCTTTTGCTGTTTCAACTCAAACATTCGCTGTTCTTCCGCCTCTTTTTTCTTGCGGCTTCTCTCTTTACGCACCTGTTTGTTCTGTTCCTGCTGTAATTTCAATGCCTGCTGTGATTTTGTGCCGATGCCTGTTTCCATCGTCTGCTTTTTCGCTTCTCGCTGCATCCGTTTCGGATTTCTTTTTATATCCTTTACAACAGTTTCAACAGCCGGACTGAATTTCAAACTGAAATAGTATTTTTGAATATATTCCTGCACTTCGTAATCCTTTGGTTCTGCACCAAATGTTACCTTCGCCACAGATAGTTTACCATCTTCAATACGTTCAAATACACCTACCCAAAATGGTTCTTCAAAATATACCGTCAGTTTTCCACTTGCTTTGTCCATAAGAATCCCTCCTAAAATGAATTGAACAAAGAATGGACAACCCGGAGGGGCAGGTTACTTACCCTATTTGCATAGGACGGCTGGGCTACCTACCAGCTCTAGTACATTTTTAATGTACATTGCGTTTTTATCTTTGTATTTATAATCAAGCCATATGGCACGATTAACTTATTCGGTCAATTCCGATTTGTAAAACACATTCTTTTTACATAGGCACAGTATACCACATTTCCTGTGCCTATGCGATATCATTTAATGCTTCTTCCGATATGAACTCATCTTCTCCACAGTAACCTCAGGATAGAAGTAAGTAAGAATCGTTGCTTTCGGAACTCCTGCGGCAAGTGCTTTCTTCACTTCTTCCTTTTGCTCCGGTGTATACGACCAGTGCAGCATTCGATTTGTGATGGTATCCTCCCATTTAGGCTTTTCCCTCTCAGGATTCCTTACAGGTTTAGCACCAGCACTTCCACTAGAAGCATTGGCACTTTCTGTTGCTTCCGACTTCTGCGATTCATCGACATACTCAAGCTCATTTGCCTGTTCCCTGTCAATCTTTGCTTTCTGCTCTGCTTCATCCTGCATAGAGAATCTTCTGCTTAATTCCGCATCGCCAAGCATCATAAACTGCTCATAGGTAAGAGAATCTATATACACATTCTCGCCCTTATCCCTCAGCTTTTCATAATACTTAACTGCCTTGTCTGAAAGAATCTCAAATGGCGGACCGATAAGATTATCTGCTCCTCTTATCTGATGAACATAAGGCTCTCCCTTGCCATCTGCTGTCTGGTTAAACATCGAATGATTGAACGGTATGAACTTATTGTCCATGATAGGATCAAAACCACGGATAAAGATAATACATTTCTTATTATCCAGCTTTCTGACTTCATCGGGTGTAAACAATTCTCTGCCTAATACATCATAGTTTCTTGAAGAGCTTCCCTGTCTGCCCTTTGTTTCTCCACTTGACTTCTTATCAATCGTACCTTTTCCAAGCAGCTCTGACACATACTTATGCGTACTCTGCTCGTTTCCACCGAGATAGATGAACGTATCGCAGTTGCCGGGAATTGTCTCCCAGGTATCTTTAAAAAGTGCTTTTAACTGGGCAAAGTTCTGAATAATGATAATACTTGAAATCTCACGGCTTCGCATTGTCGATAACAGTGAACAGAAGTCATCTGGCAATGCGACATTCGCAAATTCATCTAACATAAATGTCACATGGATTGGCAGCCTTCCACCACAATTAAAGTCTGCCTGATAGTACAATTCCTGAAATATCTGCGTGTATAACATACCGATAATAAAGTTATAGGATTTGTCACTATCCGGGATTACACAAAAGAGTGCTGTCTTTGTCTCCCCATCTCCGTTTACACCAATACCGATATCGGACAGATTAAGCTCATCTTTGGAGAGTAATCGTAAAACCTGCTTATTTTCAAGAAATGCAAGTCTTGAGTTGGCACTGATGATAATGGAACGGACGGTATCTCCTGCACCTCTCATACATTTGTTGTACTGCTTGACTGCCGGATGATTGGCTCCGAGTGGGGAACTTTCCTCTAAAAACTTCATACGCACATCCAGCTTTGATGCCTTCCCCTGCTCTGTAACCTCTGCCTCTCCAAGAAGTTTAAGTACTGTCTCAAAGTTTCTCTTTGCCGGCTGTACCTCCAGCCACACATAATAAAAGATAGCCTGTAAGAACAATCCTTCCGCTTTTTCCCAGAACGGATCACTTGGTGTCGCTCCCTTTGGTGTCGTATTGCTGATAAGGTTTGTAATCAGCTTGACCACATCTGTTTCCTCTCTGATATAGGAAAATGGATTGTAACAGTCTGATTTATCCATCTCTAACAGATTAATGACTTTCAGGTTATATCCGTTATTTTTTAACATCTGCCCGCAGCTTCTAAGGATTTCTCCCTTTGGATCGGTACAGATAAAGGAACAGTTATGCGGCATCTGCATCAGATTCGGCTTTACTTCATAAAATGTTTTTCCTGCTCCGGAACCACCACAGATAAGGATATTTCCATTGAGCTTGAGTCTCCTGAAATCCAGCGACATCTTCACATTCTGGCTGAGTATCCGGTTGAAATTTTCATCCTTATCTGCAAGTATCTTGTTGACCTGCTTCGGGTTTTCAAATCTTGCCGTACCAAATTCTTTGCCAGGCATATAGTTTCTCTGACTGGTGTAATACATGACAATAGCCATCGCATAGATACCTAATGCAATGGCTACTGCTTTTACTGTATTGGAATTGTAATAATTGGCAAAAGGAACAGCACATACTTCATTGAATCTGTCCATAAATTCATTAAAGGCAATCCCTTCCGTCCACGCACCATTTATCAGATAACCAAGATACCCTGCTAACACTGCACCCACAAGGATGAATATCAGTGACGGCTTTTTCTTTGTTGTCTGCATAGGCTGCTACCTCGCTTTCTTTGTGGTAACAGTTTTCTTCTGTGTGGTCTTTTTCTGCTGCTTCTGCACTTTCTCGTAACGCTCCCTGACAGATGACTCCACCTTGTCGTAGTGAGTATAAAGCTCGGTTCCTTTCTGGGTTGTCACCACACGATTCTGCTCATCGTAGAGCTTATAATCCTTTGTTGAATCAAGGAAGGTAAGCATTGTCTTTCCACCATGAATCTCCATGATGTTTTCCTTACGGAGCCATACATATCTTGCCTCTTCTCCCCATGTGCCGGGAACTCTGGTCTTAACAGCATGGTCATTTTCTTCGATAATCAGCTTCTTGCTGATTGTCACATCTGACAGGTTCGCATTTTTTGATGCTGCAACTGCCCTCATTCTCTCAGCAAGGTCCTGATAGCCTCTGACACGGTTGATAAATGCATCCTTGTCCATCATGACTGTATGGGTGCCATCCTCATTCTTGCTGCCAAGCACACCGATTGTCTCAAGCTGTTTGATAACACTTTCAGCCTGCTCACCATTGATACTGAAATTCTCCTTGATCTGATCCACACTGATAGCTTTCTTTTCCATTGCAAACATTCCGACCTTTTCGATCAGTCCGTCAATAGCGGTATTAACCCTATCCCCTTCTATCGTGTGGCTTTTCTCGTTTCCCTGCTGTTTCTTCAAAAAATCCATCAGCTTGCCAAGGGATTTTTCATCTCCATTCTTCAGATAATCGTCAAATGTAGCAATCTTACCAAACTTGAGCTTCTGTATCATCATATTCACACGGGGAACTGCCTCTGTATGAAAGATTACCTCACTCAGTCCGTCTTTCCTGTTACAGTCTGGAAGTACCGAATACAGGATTCCATACTTCTTTGCCATCTTTTCAACCTTTTTCATATCTTCGGTATTAAACTGTAACACCTGTAAATCGCCACCTTTTAAGATCAGCTTTCTCATGGATGTCTTGCCAAGTGACTTTTCATAATCAAGCATCCCTTTTAAGAAATCTATTGCCTTCTGCATGGCAGCAATGCCGCCGCTTCCTACCTTCATGGCAATCTCAATGCCATCATAAGCTACACGGATGATCTGCACCGCTTCCTGAATCTCTTCTGCCATTATCGCACCTCCACTTTCTCTCTGACTGTTGTTTTAAGCGTTTCTGTCTCTGTAGTACGGATTTCCTCGGCTGATACATCAATACCATAAGCAGTCAAAATATCTGCCAGATGATTGATTGCTTTCTCCTCCTCGATACGATACATTTCAAGTGCCACAAGCAGGTTTTCCACCTGTTCCACCCATGCAGGCTTCATATCATATTTAGACCTGTATGTGACCATAATCTCGTCCGACTCAGCCTTAGCCGCTGAATGTGCCAAAGCTTCAATAAGAGAAATCGTGTCTTCCTTGCTGCCACTTCTGAATGCGAACTGGACAACAAAGTTTTTCTCTTCCTCTGTAAACTGATGCTCCACACCATTCATCTCTGTTACTGCTTCATTTACTACTGCTAAATTCATAAGTTCCTCCTAATCTGCCATGCTGTTTTCAAGCACAGCAATCTCAATGATCTCCTTCATCTTTTCCGCTGAAATGTTGTTGTTTATAAGCTCTACAAGCTGTGACTCAGTAAGTCCCTTTTCTATTGCACTCTTAATCTGCACAAGCTGCGCCGGAACAAGGTCTCCCGATGCAACCAGCTTTACAATGTCTGCTCTTGACTTTTTCTTAAATGACAGTCTTGCAAAAAGGCTTGCCACTCCGCTGTTGCTGCTCTTTCTCACACTTCGCTCAATCGGAAGTCTCTGCACCACATTTCCAGTACCATCAACTACCGGAATCTGATAATAGACCGGAATTCCATTTGCCACAGCCTGCATATTCTGCGGAACTGCAACTGTATCAACCATCTTTTTATCTGCCTGTGGTACGGACTGGCTTTCCTGCAGCTCTGCCTTACTTTCTGCCTCTTTCTTATTCTCTGTGGCAACACTTATGATCTTATCTTCCAATGACTCTATTCTGTCTCCCATACGCTTCATCTCCTTATCCTTTTTCTCAATATCATCCCTGAGTCTTGCAATCGTACTGCTTGCCTTATTCAGTTCATTCTGCTGACTGTTGATAAGAGCATCCTTATCCTGGTTCTCCTTGACCAGACGCTCCCTGACTTCCTCATCATCTTTGGAAGTTTCTATTTCAGAAAGCTTCTTATTCAAGGCATCATACCTTTCATTCTGGTGATTGATCTTTTCAACCACTTCATCCATCTGAGCTACAAGACTTTTCACATACTCTAAATCCTGTGGCATCTGCTCTTTGGCTTTATTAAGCTTTTCTAATACCACATCAAACATCCTGCGCATGTTTACTGCCGTATCATCTTTTTGGACTACCTCTCTGATTGCATCAATCGGCACACCTTTTTCATAGTAATCCAATGCTGTCTGCATCTTAGGTGCTGCCATCCTGCTATCTTTCAGCAGCGTTAACAACTCTTCTGATACACCCTTATGCAGACATTTTGATAACACCTTCATCTGCTCAATGTCATAACTTTTGTTAAGATACAGACCGATTTCATCATCAGTCAGTCCATATTCATAATCGCTTTTGACAAGAGCAATAACCTCACTGTCCATATGCTTATTACGAAGAATCTGTATCTTTCTCTCAATCGCCATTTCACTTAATGGCTCTCTTTTTTCTTCCATATATGCCTCCTAACCACTAAAAAAACAGCCTAACGTACCGGCTGTTCTTTTCTGTCTCTTATTGTTTCTTTGTCATACTGCTTCTCTTCTGCCGAAGCTGATACCGTAAGTTCCTTCCATATTGATCTTCCAAGATTAAGTTCCTTTGATACCGCCCGTTCTGCCTTACAGTCCTGTGCATACTTGCTCTCATATTTTTTTCTAAGACTCTCGACCTCTTCCACACTGTATCCCTGTGCCAGAAGCTCAGTGTTAAGCCTTTCCCATGCATTGTGCTCATCTTCAAAGAAGGTATCCCCACTCTGATAACACGATTCCGCATCATCAAGCCCCCGGATCTGTTCAGCCTTGTCAAAAATATCTTTGAATCTTTCCTTAGCCTTATAGGTCTTACTCTTTTCCTTTGATGCTTCTTTTTTCTTATCCGTCAGATTATCAAGTACCGAAACAAGTTCTTCCGCACTCTCAATCTTATGCCTTACCAGAAATAGATACTGCTCCTGCAGCTTATGCATCTTTCGGATATCATCCTTATACTTCCATACCTGACTGTATGGCTTCTTTTTCAGCTTTCCAATCCGGTAAAGCTTTGCATAATATCTTTTCTGCAAACCTGACATCTTCGCCCTGCGGTATCTTTTGACATAGCACTTTACTATCGCTGCCTGCTTTTCCTCATTCTGTGACTGGTAAAAAGATAAATCTTCCTTAGCAATACGCTCCACAATAGCTTCCTGTGAATAATTCTCGCCAAGAGTCTTACATCTTCTGAATCTTGTCATCCCCTGTGGTCTGACTGCCAGATACTTTCCCTGCTTGACCTCATATCCTTTTTCCGACAGCAGTTCCAGAAATCCTCTGAAATCATTTGCCTGTAAAATGCAGGCATCCAAATCTCTTTTTATCATATCTGCCCACACAAAGCTGCCTTCACGATATTCGCTCCAATCCTTATAATTCTCGTGCTGTTTCTCTTTGCTGCCATCCTCCACATCTATAATGGAAAGACCATACTCCTGACACAGCTTATTGGTAATCGGCTGGATATACTTTGCCCAGTCACCTTTCTCGTAGCGATACTTTTTCCCATCCACAAAGCTTACACTGTTAAATACAATGTGTGAATGAACATGGTCTGTATTATCATGAACCACAAATACCGCTTCATAGGCATCGCCAAGATATTCTGCTACAAACTTCTGTGTTATCTCAAAAGCCCTGTCCGGTTCCACCTCATCCTCTTTGAAGGAAAGAATGATGTGATACCCCTGTCGCTTGTCTGTTTTTCCAAACTGCTTCTTTGTATCCATCATCTGTTCAAAAGCCATATCTGCCTGACAGTTAACAGCTCCCACAAGTCTTCCTCTCTGAGTTTTCTCAGGATTCATCACATAATCCAGTGCCCGTTTCAAATGCCTTGCATGAAAAGAATTCCCGCTGTCCTTCATGTGAAGTATCTTACTGATTGCCAATCTTTACCACCGCCTCGCTGACAGACTGATTCAGCTTTTTCATATATGCCACAAGCTGTTCCTTATCTTTCTTGGAATACAGCTGTGCATTGCTGTTAAATACA
Source organism: uncultured Blautia sp. (assembly GCF_947654165.1). Taxonomy (GTDB): domain Bacteria; phylum Bacillota; class Clostridia; order Lachnospirales; family Lachnospiraceae; genus Blautia. Next base: position 106,346 of record NZ_CANTKB010000006.1, on the reverse strand, counting down.
ATCTGATTGATGTTAATGCCGATTCGGTTTATCTCATTGATAAGCTCTTTAAGAAGTTTCCTTACTTCCGGATAATCATTTGGTTTCTGACTGATTAGAAGCCTGATATATTCGGCTTCATTCATTCCATTTGCCTTTGCCTTATCAGAAAGTACCTTCGCTTCCTGTGGCATAAGTCTTAGTGTTTTCCTTATACAATGAACTTTATCCGCCATAGGATCACCTTCCTCTCTTACCCGTACTGTATTCTCTTACTCCTTCTGCTACTGTTACAGCAACTTTTTCCAGTTCTTTATTACCCAGCTGGGCAATAACCCTGTCTGCAAGCTCTGTAGCAACTTCTATAAGTTCCTTACCATAACAGGTTTTATCAAACAATCTGTCCAGTCTCTTTTCATCTGCTTTCAGACTTTCATACTTGCTCTGATACTCGTTATAGTCGTTAAAATCCTTTGGATCACTCCTGTGTGCTTCCGCATCAAGTATCAGTTCATAGTTCCATTCACAGACAATATCTATAACATCATCTATCGGGTATGGTTCAATTTCACCATTCTCCTCAGCTACATCCTGCCTGTACATCTTCCCATCTGAATCTATGCCAATGGCATAATCATGTCCTTCCATATAGTTAAGCAGAATTGCAGCATCTTCTATCGAAGGGTTTAGTAAGATATCAAATGTGTCTGCCCAGGCAATAAGTTCCTCTGGTTCTGCGATTATTGTAAGTTCTTTATCCATTGCTTTCCTGCACCTCCCTTATCCGTGTTTTGTATATCTCTTCCACCCACACGCCTGTCTGAATCTCTTAGGTTTACGGCTAGATACGCATTAGAGACATCTCTGTCCTAATGCCATCTAGTTAGGGAGAAAATCTCCCTAAAACCCTCTGTTTATGAAAGTGGGGGCGCTTTCTGCCCCCACTTTGCTACTTTGGGGGCGCTTTCTGCCCCCATTTTGTTATTTTGGGGGCGCTTTCTGCCCCCACTTTTATACTGACTTCAAGCCGGATTTTGTCGTGTCCAAATTGTGGGGGCACTTTTTGCCCCCACTTTGACATTTTGGAGGCGCTTTCTGCCCCCACTTTGCTGTTTTGGGGGCGCTTTCTGCCCCCACACATCAAAATCCGGTTTCTCATGCCCTGACTGGTTCATCTGCTCGCTTATTCATCCTGTTCAGATTAAGCTTTGCCGCTACAAGCCACTCGTTGTAATCCTTATATCCGGCTGGAGGCGGACAGTCTTCTACCTCATATCCAAGCTCATAATACTTTCTCATAAGTTCAGCTGCTGCTTTTCTCCCCGGCTCATCTCTATCAAGGCAGAACCGGATGGAAGTAATCTGCGGATGTTCCTGAAGAAAAGTCTCAAGTGGTGCATCTGCAAGCATCCCAAGTGCCAGCTTATTTGATTCATAATCCGTGAAGATATCCACATAACTCATAAGGTCGATTGCAGCCTCAAATACTACAAGCTCTGTACTGTTAACATTTACTACATTAAATCCATAGTTTTTATCATTGCCTGTGACATCACACTTGAATGGCTTGCCCTGCTTATCAAACACGCCTCTCATACTTGCAAATCTTGTCACTCCATTTTTATCATTTCCCTTGAAAACAACATTGTGGTAATGCCTGCTCTCATAAATCAATCCATCTTTTAAAAACAGATCTATGACTGCTCTGCTGATCCCTCTCTCCTGATTCAGATATGAAATAAGATAGGAATTATCTCCTGCCGGTTCCGGTAGGACAAACGGCTTTCTCTCCTCTGCCTGCTTCTGCGATACCTGATGAACAAGTGGCTGCTTTACAGGCTTCTCAATTCTTCTGTATCCTGCGAAATCTAAAAGCCAGAACACCGCCTCTTTTACACTCATTCCACAAAATACCCGTAAGAAATCTATCTGTGAGCCGCCATTGTTGCCTTTGTCAAACTGCCTTGACCATCTGTACCAATGGCTTCTGTTATAGATACGGATGGAATCCATCTCCTTTAAAGTGTGGTATTTGCCAATCCTCTTTACTGTATACCCAAGGCTTTCTGCCACTGCACACAGGTCAACACTCTTTGCTATGGCAAGCTCTTCATCCGTAAATCTTCCATCCATGCTTTCACCTTGCCTTTCCCTGCTCTGCTACAAGCGGTGACTTGATATCAAGTGTCCGGTAATCTGTGCTCAGGGTAATCTTAGGATTATCAATCATGCCTTTTTCCCTGAAACTGAAAAATTCACGATTGTCTCCACCGACTATGATATGGTCAATAAGAGGTATTCCCATCAGCTCACACAGCTTGTTCATGCGGTCCGTCATCATCGTGTCTGCCTTGCTTGGGAATACGTTCCCGGATGGATGACAGTGGATTAACATCATGCTTGCGGCATTGCTTAAGATACTTGATTTAAACAGCTCTCTCGGATGTGCCATTGCCTCATTTAAAGAACCAACACTTGCAAAATGCACATTGATAGGTTTTAAATCTGACCTTAGATTGACCACACACACTACTTCCCTGTCAAACTGGCACATACAGTCTCCCATGACAGCAGCTATATCCGCCGGATTGTTAAAGGTGTGCTCCGAATAAATCGGAGCATCCTTTACAAGTCTTACCGAAACCACATCAAGCTTGAAGTCATTCTTCTTTGGCATCTGACACCGCCTCCTCTCCAAACTCGACACGGATAACAAAGTCACCTTTCTGGCTGTTTATGAGAGCAATGAGTTCTTCCATTGTAAGTTCCTGCTCCATAACTGCCTCCTATCTGGACTTTTCCTTCGCATCATATACAAGGGGAGGTTCTGCAACGATACCATCAAGTCTCTTGTTCGGTGTATCAGTTGCAAGGGTAAGTTTTCTTAAATCCTTATCATAGTGATATACCTGATTGGAAAGTCTTTCGTCCAAAGACACCTCCTGCATATTTACCTCAACTACCATCTGTGCAAGCATCTCAGGGCTTCCCATATCTGAAGATACAGCAATAACCTCATGCACACTTGAAGGGAGAATATAAAGGTCACTCTCTAAACTCTCTGCCAGCTCATGAAGCTCATTCTCATAAAGCATGGATGCTGCACCATTGATACCCTTTTCATTGGAAATCACCCACATCGTCTGCTCCGGTGGAATCTCAGCTATCATCATCTCTGCGATCTCCTGTGGCATCCCATCCCTTGCGAACATTTCTCTCATAATGTCATTCATGCTTCGTACTACAGGTGGGAAGATTCTTCTTGTGTTTTCAGCAGCACACTTAAAGAGCTGTTCCTCGCTCATCCCAAGTCTTTTCGCAAATGCATTTGTAATTTTAGAACTCTGCACCGCATCCTTATCGGCACTGATAATTACCTTATATACAATAGAAAGATCCTGGAACTCTCTGTGCGGCACCTGTTCCAAAAATGTCTTATTCTGCTCTGTATTGATGAGCTGGAATACAATCTTCTCGTTAGCATCCTTCATAATACTGTCCACATCAACAACCGGAACCTGCTCATATGCCCTTTCCATAAAGTCACATGCAGCCATAAGTGTTTCCTCAAGATCACCACAGTCCTGATACTTCTTATACATGTCATTGATATAAATCGTAGGCGAAATATTCCTGCCTTCCTCTCTTAAGATGATGCCATCAAGAGTAACATTCACCTTTTCCACGGGTTCTGCCACAAGCTCCATTCCTTTGAACTTCTCAGGCATATAATCCATAAACTTTTCTTTTACTACTTCCTTAAAAATCTCGTAATTCATCATATTACGGTTCCTCCTTAATCTAAAAAAGCGGGGAACATAAGTTACTGGCTTACATTCCCCGCAAGGTTAATTATTACTGTTTATTCTTTTTCTTTCTTCCACGAAGTCCTACTCCAACACCTGTAATAAGTGCAAGTGCACCGATTCCAAGATAAAGAAGCGGATTTGCATTGTCGCCTGTCTGTGGAAGCTTAGGCTCTGTCGGTACATTGACAAGCTTAAGTGTTGTTACAACAACATCCGGTGCATTGTCATCATATCGAAGTGTTACATCGTGTGCTGTCTCATCAAGGATATATCCGTCAGCTGCTTTTGTCTCAACTACTGTATAATGGATATCTTCCTTAAATGTTCCATCCTCATTGTAAGTACAGATAGGAAACTCATTGCTCTCTGCATGACCATTCTTGTCAGTAGTGAGTGTATCAAGCACCTTTCCGTCCTTATCCCTTACTTCAAATACAACACCCTCGATCGGCTTTCCGGTTACTTTGTCAGTTTTCTCAATGACAATCTTACCGACTGCCTGCTCATCCTTCATGGATACCTTCTGGATTTCTGCTGTCTCCTTTACTTCAAAGGTTACATCACTTGCCACCTTATATCCATATGGTGCAGATTCCTCTCTAAGTGTGTACTTTCCGACAGGAAGTCTCTCAATCATATGAGTCTTTCCTGCCTCTGATGTCCAGCTCTCAACAAGCTTTCCATCAGCATCAATAACTGAAAGCTTTGCTCCGGGTAATTCTTTCTCGCCTGTGATATCAGTCTTTGAAATTTCTACCTTGATCGGTGCATTTTCAAATGCTGCCTCAAACTCTATAACCTTTACCTTATCTCCCTGATATGAAGCATCCACATCAAAAATCTTATCAGACTTCACATAGCCCTTTGGTGACTCAATCTCCTTGACATAATACTGTCCAAGTGGAAGGTCAGAAGTAAATGTTACTTTGCCATCCTTTCCTGTTACTGTTCTCTCAATCTGTGTATCAGCTTTTACGATTACCTTGCCATCTTTGTTCACAATGTCTTCTTTCGCAAATAAGCCGAATACTGCACCCTCAAGCTCTTTCTTTGTCTCTGAGTCAGTCTTTGTAACTGAAATCTGTACTTTCTGACGCTCATTTGTCACATCCATTCCTGCAAACACAACCTTTGTATTCTGGTCGATATAGGAAAGGTCTGCTTCAATCGGTGTATCATCTAATACAAATCCATCAATGGTCTTTGTCTCAACAAGATAATATCTGCCAAGTGGAAGGTCATCAATTCTTGCGATACCCTTATCATTTGTCACGATGGTTGCCACCTTGTCTCCTGCCTTATGATATACAGTGTCAAGTCCGTCAGCACTTACGATATCCTCTTTTGCATATACATCAAAAGTTACTCCTGCAAGGCTGTCCTTGAAGAAATTGAAGATAAAGTCGTACCAGTAACCCTTCATAAGAGTAGTGTCTGTTACAAATTCGCCGTCCTTATTGATAACGATGGAACCTGTAGGAACTTCATCCTTCATCTCTACATGCTGCACTTTGCCTGTGTCCTCAACTGTAAACTGGATATCAGTTGCCTTGAGGTATCCGTAAGGAGCAAATTCCTCACGAAGAGTGTAAGTCTCTCCAACTACAAGTCTCTTGATCACATGTGCTTCCTTAACATCAGATGTCCATGTGTCTACCACATTTCCATCCTTATCAAGTACAGTAAGTGTTGCACCTGTAAGCTCTGCACCGCTTGTGATATCTGTCTTTGTAAACTCAAAGGTTGTAGGAGTGTTCTTATACTCGCTGTTATATACAGCAGTCTTAACATCCTGTCCCTGATATTTTGTATCAAAGTTTACTGCTTCCTCATTTGTCACATATCCGGCAGGCTTTACAAGCTCCCTTGCAACATATTTTGCAAATGGATAATCCTTAACAAAAGCAATCTTTCCATTCTCATCAGATGTTGTCTTCTCAAGAAGTGTGCCTTTCTCGATAATTACCTTGCCATCTACATTCTTGATATCCTCGTCTGCATAAAGACCAAATACTGCACCTGCAATCGGTGTGTTATCTTCTGCATCAAGCTTAGTCACTGACATATCAAGCTTCTGTCTGTCATCTGAGAAAGTAAGGCTTTCCTTGATAACAGGTGTCTTATCATCCACATATGTGAATGTCACTTTCTGCTCATTCGGATTTAATACATATCCGTATGGAGCTTCCACTTCCACAACTCTGTACTGTCCAAGAGGAAGATTCTTAGCTGTTGCCTTTCCATCCTTGCCAGTTGTAAGAGTTGTCACAAGGTCTCCCTTGCTGTAATACTTAATGCGGTTTCCGTCTGCATCCTTCTGGTTGTCTGCTGTGTAAATATCCTCGGCAGCATAAACTTTGAATTTTGCTCCGGCAAGTGAGCCTTCCTTATAAACAAACTCTTTCTCATATGAGCTTGCAAGAAGTCCACCCTTGAATCCGTCAAGTACCTCACCCTTCTTTTCTACAGTCATTTCTCCGACTGCAGGGGCATCGGAATATTCCACAGTAATGATTGCATCATTTGTATCACCATCTGTTTCAAATGCTGTATCAGTATCAACAGAGATGCTGACATACTTATCATTTACAACATATCCGTATGGTGCAGATACTTCCTCAATGCGGTAGTTACCGATTTTCAGTGCCTCCGGTAAGATTAAATCTCCGTCCTCATCAGTAAAGAATGAAGTATGCTTAACCTTTGACGGATAAGTCGTGTACTGGGTTACATATTCGTTCTTATCAAGATTGAAAATCTTAAACTCAGCATTTGGTACAAGTACTGTCTGCTTTGTATCAGAATCCTTCTTGATTACACGAAGCTTTGCTGTAAACTCCCTGTCTAAGAAAACTCTCCATGTCTGAGGCTCTGTTGGATGGTTCTCCTTAATCTTTACCTCAAATGGCTTTATAGTTTTCATGTTGTGGGGAGTCTTTGACTCAATTACCACATAAGTTCCATAAGGGATTGCAATGGATACCGCATGTCCTTTGTCGTCTGATGTGATTGTTGTGGCTCCATTTTCACCGATTACTACTGGAGTTGCCTTATCAAAGTCATAGCTTCCATCTTCCTTTACAGGTAAAGATGATTTTAAGTAAGCTGTAAACTCTGCTCCTGCAAGAAGTCCTGCTTCAGTATCATCGCCATTGTCCGATACCTTGATAAGCTGGAATGGCTGCTTGATGACCTGCTCTGCGGAAGTTGTACTTCTTGATACCTCTGCTACTAAGTCTCCCTCGTAGTCGCATACTACATCATGCTCCTCTTCATCAAGAAGATAGCCTTCTGATGGTGTGATTTCTTTCACATAATAGTTGCCAAGATAAAGGTTATTTACCTCTGCCTCGCCATTCTTATCTGTTGTAAGAGTTGCAACTAAGTCCCCTGCTTTAAATACAACACCTGTTGCTCCGTCCGGATGCACGATATCGTTTCTCGCATAAAGACCATAAACTGCACCTTCAAGGCTTGCATCTCCCTGGGCAACTGCCTTGCCTGACTCCTTGTCTACCTTGTAGATATGAATCTTTGCTGTAGTTCTGTCATTTACAAACGTGTGGCTGAATGATGTCTTTGCCTGTGTTTCAGGTAATACATTGAAATTGAAGCTATATACATCAGACTGGTTTCTGATATATGCATATGGTGCCTGTGTCTCTTGGATATAATATCCGTTTGAAATAGGCAGATCCACGCTGTAGCTGGCACTTCCGTCCTCACCTGTGGTTACTGTCTCAAGGGCTGTACCCTTTGTTACAATGACCTGTCCTGCATAGTTCTTGATGTCGTTTCCTGCATAAAGTGTGTACTTGCCGCCATCAAGAGGATTCTCTGTATCAGAGTCCTTCTTTACGACAGATACATCCGCTTTCTGTCTTGTATTCTCAATCGTAGTTGATTCATACTGTACTGTCACAGTCTGGTCCTTATACTCAACTGCTACTGTCTGAGGTGTGGTATTGATTGTATATCCCTCAATGCTCTTAATCTCTGTAACCACATAAGTTCCAAGATGAAGGTCAGATAATACCACCTGTCCGTCAGTTCCTGTTGTAAGGCTTTCTGCCACTACATCGCCAGCACTATACACCTTTGTACCATCTGCCTTGTAGATATCTGCTCCTGCAGTTACCTTGAACGCTGCTCCGGAAAGCTTCTTTTTCTCATAAGTGAAATTGCTTCCATTCCATGAGCTAAGCACCTCACCCTCTTTATAGATTGTGATTGCTCCAAGCTGCTCTTTATCTGTTGCAGAGATTCCTGTTGTCTGTCCTGCTTTTACAGTAAGTGTATGAACCTTACCTGAAAGGACATATCCCTTTGGAGCGGTAATCTCTTGTACATAATAAGTGCCTGCCACAAGTGCAGCTGACTTTGCATATCCGTTTCCATCTGTTGTCATGGTCTGTACTCTGTTTGTGCATCCGCTGTCAGAATAGATTCCATAAACTGCACCAGAAAGCTTCACTCCGCTTGACTCATCTGTCTTTGTAAGCTCACCATATCCGATATTCTCTGTCTTGACCTTGATATATGCTTTGATAGGATCTGCTGTCGGTCTTTCAGAAATAAACTCCTGATATCCGCTCTTTCCTGTAAGCCAGAATACACAGCTTGATGTTGTCTCAACCTTGCCAGCATTGGATGTGAATGTTCCTGTTGTAGCTGTAGTATTCACGCTCGTTGAAGAGATTGTAATACTGTTGCCATTCTTATCAACAGAATATCCGCTGATGCCAAAATCAAAATCCGATAAAACACCATTGCTGTCAGATAATGTTGTTTCAAATCTCTGACTTCCCTCATTCCACTTTAATTCATAAGTTGGTGCCTCACTGGTTCTGCGTGATGCAAAACTTGGAAGTGTTGCATTGTAGGAGCTGCTGATATTGTCCCTGAGTCTCTCATAATAGCTGTATGAAGAATCAGGACTTGGTGCTGTGTTACAGAGCTTTCTTGCTGCTGAATCACCGCTTCCGGTTCCAAAGATATCTGCTACAATAACCCATACCATTGCCTGAGTTGCGATATACTCATCGCACTGACTGTTGCTTGGTGCCGCCTTTTGTGTACTGTTAAACCCATAATAAAGGCAGTAACTTAAAAGCTTTCTCTGCTGTGCTGACATTGATGTGCTCGCATCATCGTAGCTGTTCATAAGCTGACCGCCATCTGCTCTTAATCCGAAATTCATACAATATGCAGAATTTCCGTCAAGAATTGAATACAGAATCTTGCCATGATTATATCCGGGCTTCAGCTCACTTACTTCTCCGGAATTTTTGACTGACGCATTCCAAAACGCAATATTTGCCTGCGGACTGGCTGCAAATGCTGTTGTTCCATTCGTAAAGAGTGTTCCAACCAGTGTGAGCATAGCCATAAATCCTGCCATAAAACGCTTTAGTTTCTGTTTCATGTGCTCTTTCCTCCTTAATTTACGCATAAAAAAGAAAGACATAAGTTTATGGCTTACATCTTTCTTCCTTCTGCTTCTATTCGTTTTTATTTATCTGTGACATCGAAACTCGTAATAGTCTGTGCCGCCTGTCGTGTAAACTCCATCATAACTGATGTAGAATACCGGATCTGTTTCCAAAAGTAACATACTTGCAATATATTCTGCGATTGCATCCTCAGATGATAACCGCTGTCCATCAATGGTACTTGCTTTGTTGAGGTCTGTCTCTACAAACACACTATAATAAGAGCCTTCCATACCATCGTAAGGATAATACTCATTGTACTCTTCCTGCGTGATACTACCGTCATTCAAATGGTTCTGTAAATTCTGCTGTGTGGTAATCATCCCTCCTGCCTGACACTTTGCTGTTGCAAGTGACACAACATTCTGTGGACTGTATGCCACGGATGCAGGCTGTGGATTGCTCACATTGTCTTTCGGACTGTCTGTAGTCTGACCACCATTACCTGCATTACTCTGATTTCCGCCAGCTTCCTCATTATCATTTACTGAAGCTTTCTGTTCCGGCTCGTCATTCTGCTTTGGCTTTTCTTCCTGCCTTGAAGCAGTTTCATTATCAGCGGACCGGTTATCTTCCTTATCATTCTTCTCTTCTGAATCTTTAACCTCGGCAATATCTTTCTCTGTCTCTTCACTTCCAGCTTCGGTTGTGACCTCTGTGACAGCTTCCGTTGCCATTTCTGCTTCTTCAGTTGGCTTTACGCTTTCCGTCTGTTTCTCTGTCTGATTATCAGCCTTTTCCTTACCACCATTACAGGCAGCCATTGAAAAGACCAGTACTGCGGATAATAAGATAATACTTATCTTCTTCATAGTAATCGCCCATCCCTTCTCCGCAAGAGGGACGGGCTTTGTGTTCCGTGCCATCCACCCTTGCGGTGAACTATTTATCTGTAATGCACGGGACACATAGGACTGTCCCGTATTCTGTGCATCTTAAACTCCTTTCATTATACCAGCTCTCTTATTTTAAAGAAATACTGCATAAGTCTTCTGTTTTTCTTATAACTTAAGAATAAACCCTTTACCTGCATACGCTCACCTCCTCTCAGAATGTGCCCATTCTTAGGAATGAAAGAAATATTCTTGCCACCATAGCGAATAGAAGAAGAATTATTCTGGCAAGTCCTAAGACCAGCTTCAACGCTCCAAGAATTATCCTTAATATCCACTTGAGTATCTCTAAAATTACTGTTCCTACGGCTCCCATAACTCTTCTCATAATAATCAGTCTCCTTTCGACATCCATCCCATTGCAAGTCCTGCAACATCTGCATCGTCCATAACATCTTCTGTAGGTTCTTGTGCTTCACTATTGGCTGCCTGCATTATTACCGGATGACCAACATTCATCCCGGATATCACTCCGCCTAACAGCCTTATGACCTCTTTCCTAGCCTCATTGGTTGCTGCTTCAATGACTTCTTCCTTAATGTCATCAATATCTTCTGACCGGATATATTCAGCCCTCTCTTTTTCCTTCTTCTTGATAACAAAGGTTTCTTTTCCATAATTATCAATGTAAAACTGAATCGCATCTATGATGAACTGATTCTTAGATTTGAAAATCTTCGGATCAAGGTTCTGAATCACATCATTGATTTTCACATGCTGAGGATTGCTCATGTTGAGGCGGACAGAAGTTTTTACTTCATATTCAAGTCTTCTTCCCATCATCTGCCTCCTTATGATAATCGCTTAGTGCTTTTAAGTCCCATCGTGGCAAGCTGTTCATATCCTCTTGCATTTGCCTTTACATCAAAGTTATAGGAAATGTTCTTTGCATCGTGACTGCCAAAATTCTTCATCACAACTGCCCCGCCACCGACAAATACAATCGGTGTAGTCTTTAAGTTATACCCAAACTCACGGATTGAGTTATATACCTTATCAACAAAATCCTCTATCTCAGCCTTGATAATGGCAAAGTATTCATCATCAATATCTGACCTGCCATATCGCATGATGTTCTGTATCTCTGACTCGTCTACCTCTCCGTTAAGCTGTCTTACACACTGCTCATTGATAGAACGCATACAGGTAATAAGACCTTTTGGAATCGTCACACACTTTGATTCATCCGGTGACTTGTTGATTACCGGCATAATGTCGATTGTCCAGCTTCCAATATCTACTATCAGTGTTTTCTTTGCCATAGCAGGAATCTTGTCCACTACTGCTGCATAGCACTGAGGAAATACTGCCACATCATCAATTTCAATATGATATGACTCATTCTCATATTTGAAGCTTACACGCTTATTCTTTGTCAGGTACTTTATAAAATCATTCTTCTCTGCTCCAAATCTTGTAAGTGGAAGTCCTACAGCAAGAAATACCTTTGCCTCTGCAAGACCTCTTCTTTTAAGTTCCTTAGCAACTGCTGCAAGAGTGAGAAGATAAAAGCTGTCATCTTCGACCTTTGTATCCTTTACTTCCTGCCTCACAGCTCCAACCTTATAGAACTTTCCTTCATACTCAAGTACATCGCCGAAAAGTGCCGGAGTTGTTGTAATCTCCTTAACTCCTGTGACAAATACCTGAGAGATTGTTTTCATCATTGACCAGCCATGATCAATGCCGATTACTTCTAACTTGTTATTCATGTGTTTTGCACATCCTTTCTTCTTAAACAGCCACTTGAACATCTTAACCACCTACTTTCCTATCAGCTTTCGCATACAAGGAAAACAATAACCATTCCCTCGATAATATGGACATCCGACACATTCCGTCGGAAGTTTCTGTTCTTTTTTCTTAGATGGTTTACAACATGTTCCATTGGCACATCTGTTGTTATGTCCCCAGAAGAATCTACAATGCATACAATCTTTTAATTCTCTTTCAAGCTTTTCTTCTGGAGATACAAACCTGCGTTTCTTATGCTTATCTCTTTTTTCAACTGTTCCCACCAGAGCTCTCCTCCCTTCCAAGGAGTGATTGCTCTCTTATATTTTCCAATATCCTGTCCGACTCACCTGCTGTCCTTGCTAATGAATACAATACGATAAGAACAATAATTATAAATGCTATGCTAAATCCCATCATCACTTTATCCTCCTTCAAATTAGTTGCCATATAGACAAAATTTGAATTTGGAAGTGATATAGTCTACATGGCTATGCTTAATGCTAAGCATGTAGGTACACGCCAGTCTTCTAGACTCCTATATCGCCCCGTGTACAAAGAGGTGTTCTCACCTCCGGGAGTTACAGACGAGCCACAAAATGTGTTTCACGACGCCCTTCTGAATTATCAGAAGCACTATCTCCTCTTTTAGCCTTTTGAGGATAAGGACGAACTTCTCGCCCTCTGTGGTTAATTATCCTTACGCAACATGCCGATTCCTTTTACCAGATTTCCATCCAGCTTCTCGCCCTTCATCTTTCGATCCATCAGACTACTAATATGATAGCTGTGACTTTCATCCTCCAGGTACATACCCCGTAAATTTACTACCTACAGATACTCTGCAGTGCAAACTACTTTGCAAATCTGTAACTGATTATTCAATTGTTATGTCCAATCTCTCTTGGACAATTGATATTCTACAATGCACTTTAATTTTACGGAAGTGACACCACTGGTGTATTTTTACGAATTTTCACCAGTTTTTGGTGTATTTGTCATTTCCTTTAATTTGTTCCATGTATGCTTAGGCAGTTCTCTTGCCGGCTCTCTGAATCGTTCAAGATATTTTTCAAATAATTCCGTATTGATTAATGCTGAATTACCGACTTTATAGACTGCTCCTGCCTCTCTCGCAATTACTATGATTCTAGATTTACTTATCCCATAAATAATCGCTCCTTCCTCTGCATTGACAAATTTTTTCATAAAATCCTTTGTATCTGAATAGCACTTATATGAGTAACTCATTCATCAGTCTCCTTTCACATTTGGCAATGGATGTTTCATTTCTGTTGGCGGTTCTCTGAATTGCTCCATATAATCATCAAAAATTTCCAAATTTATTAATATAGTATTTCCCTTAGCTGTTCCAATCTTATATACAGCACCCGCTGCTCTAGCCATTTCAATAAATCTATGATGCCCTATGCTATATGTCATTGAAGCTTCCCCAATTCTTACAAACTTCTTTTCTACGATTTTGTTTGAACTAGGCACTCTTGCAAAATGTTTCATAAATTTCATCAACCTTTCCTTATGTACTAATATAATCTTTGCAAGCTGATATCTTGCTCCAGCAGCTAATGCTATATCCATTGCCTCATCTCGTGTTACATCTAATAAAGCCATTACTTCATCAATACGAATAAATCTTGGTTTTACAATTTCTTTTCTATAGGCACTAACTGAACCACTCAATGTATTTACCATAACATCACCTACTTATAAAACTCAGAATCTGTAATATGAAAAGTTTCAAGATACTTATCCAATATTTCTGTATTAACAAGTACAAGCTGACCAATCTTATAACAAGCCTTGGCATCCTTAGCCACTTCTTGAAATTTTGTCATTCCCATACTGTACATCTTTGCACCATCTGAATATCTTACAAACTTTTTTGCATCCTCATATCTATCTTTCTTCTTTGATTCATCCATTGCTGTGCTCCTTTCACTTTGACTTCATAACAAATGACGTATTTTCTCCATAACGCAAAAAAGAGGACATCTTCTAAATTTCTTTAGAAAATGTCCTCTTAGTAGTTCATATTCGATTGAGTCTTATTCTTTTCAGATTGTGTACTCTTTCATACTGATGTAAATGACTATGCCAAAATACGTCTTTTAATGCGTCCTTTGACGTACTCAAATGCCTCAATCCCGCATAAACACTAGGTTTATTTATCCAAGCTCTTCATCGTCGGGAACAGTAAAACGTCACGGATAGCAGCACTGTCTGTCAGCAGCATTACCATTCTGTCGATACCGAATCCGATACCACCTGTAGGCGGCATACCGATTTCCAGAGCGTTCATAAAGTCTTCGTCTGTTGTATTTGCTTCTTCATCACCCTGTGCCAGAAGTTCTTCCTGAGCTTTGAAACGCTCTCTCTGGTCAATCGGGTCATTTAACTCGGAGTAAGCATTCGCCATTTCCCATCCGTTCATGAAGAACTCGAATCTCTCTGTATATTCCGGATTTTCTGGTTTCTTCTTAGTCAGAGGAGAGATCTCGATTGGATGATCCATGACAAATGTAGGCTGAATCAGGTGTTCTTCTGCAAATTCCTCGAAGAACAGTGCCAGAATATCGCCTTTTTTGTGTCTTTCTTCATACTCTACATGGTGTTCTTTTGCCACTGCTCTTGCTTCTTTCAGAGTGTGGATTTCATTAAAGTCAACACCTGCATATTTCTTAACTGCGTCTACCATGGTGATACGTTCAAATGGCTTTCCTAAATCCATCTCAATACCATTGTACACGATTTTTGTGGTTCCAAGCACTTCCTGTGCCACATGACGGTACAGGTTCTCTGTTAAATCCATCATACCGTGGTAGTCTGTATATGCCTGGTAAAGCTCCATCAGGGTAAATTCCGGATTATGTCTGGTATCCAGACCTTCGTTACGGAATACACGGCCGATTTCGTACACTCTCTCCATACCGCCTACGATCAATCTCTTCAGATATAATTCCAGAGAAATACGGAGCTTAAAGTCTTCATCCAGAGCATTGAAATGAGTCTCAAATGGGCGTGCTGCTGCACCACCGGCATTTGCCACCAGCATAGGTGTCTCCACTTCCAGGAATCCCTGTCCGTTTAAGTAATTACGGATGCTTGCAATGATTTTAGAACGATTAATAAAGGTTTCCTTTACATCTGCGTTCATGATCAGATCCACATATCTCTGACGGTAACGCAGATCTGTGTTGGTTAAACCGTGGAATTTCTCCGGAAGCGGTTTTAAACTCTTAGATAACAGTGTTACTTCTGTGGCATGGATAGAAATTTCACCTGTTTTTGTCTTAAATACCTCACCTGTGATTCCTACCAGGTCTCCGATATCCATTTTCTTAAAATCTTTGTAAGACTCTTCTCCTACATTGTCTCTTGCTACATAAGACTGGATAGCACCCTGTAAATCCTGAACACTGCAAAAAGAAGCCTTACCCATAACACGTTTGGACATCATTCTTCCTGCCAGAGTAACGGTTTTGCCTTCTAATTCATCAAAAGCATTTTTTACTTCCATGCTATGGTGTGTTACGTCAAATTTTGTAATCTGAAATGGATCCTTCCCATCTGCCTGCAAATCAGCTAATTTCTCACGGCGAACCTTTAATAACTGATTTAAGTCCTGTTCCTGTGTCTTCTTCTGCTCTGCCACTTTTCACACTCTCCTTCGTTTATTGTCATTAAATGTTTCTTTCAATACCAAGAACTTTGTATTCCATCACACCGGAAGGCATCTCAACAGAAACGGTTTCACCGATAGAAGCACCGATTAATGCTTTTCCTACTGGTGATTCATTAGAAATCTTTCCTTCCAGACTATTTGCTTCTGTGGAACCCACAATCTTGAACTCGATTTCTTCTTCGAATTCTACATCATATACTTTTACTTTACATCCAACGCTGATTTTATTTACGTCCACTTCATCCTCTACCACAACTTCTGCGTTTTTGAGGATTTTCTCTATCTGCTCGATTCTTGCCTCGATATCTCTCTGCTCGTCCATCGCTGCATCATACTCAGCATTTTCAGATAAGTCACCCTGTTCTCTTGCTTCTTTGATTTTTTCTGCAACTTCTTTTCTCTTTACAATCTTTAAATCGTGAAGCTCATCCTCTAATTTTGTCAATCCAGCGTAAGTTAATATTACTTTCTTTTCTTCCATAATTCTTTACACCCTTTCTCCAATATTTACAGTATAAATACCTCATTCCTGCAAATATCACTACTTAACAGTCATAACATTATAAATAATACCTATGCAGATGTCAAGCCAAATAGGCTGACTATTACATTTTTCATACACTTTTTATAATTCAGACAGCGTTTCTTCCTCACATTCTGCTGACCAGTTCCACCAACTGCTCATAGGACTCCACTTCATTCACCATTCGTCTCACAGATGCAGAGTGGGGCATTCCTGTAGTATACCAGGCTACATGCTTTCGCATCTCTCTCATTCCGGTGTAATCCCCCTTGTATTTCAACTGCATTTTTGCATGACGAAGGATCATTTCCTTCACCTCTTCCATCCCCGGTCCCGGCAAAACTTCTCCGGTCTTCTGATAATGAAGGATTCTCGAGAAGAGCCAGGGATTTCCCTGAACTGCTCTTCCGATCATAATACCGTCACATCCGGTCTCTTTCACCAGTGCTTCTGCCTTCTGCGGGGAATCCACATCCCCGTTTCCTATGACAGGAATAGACACTGCTTCTTTGACCTTGCGGATGATTTCCCAGTCTGCCTGCCCGGAGTAATACTGTTCTCTGGTTCTTCCGTGCACTGCCACTGCCGCTGCCCCTGCATCTTCCAGGATTTTTGCGATTTCCACAGCATTTACACTATCTTCTGTAAATCCTTTTCTGATTTTCACTGTAACCGGCTTCTGAATGGCTCTTGACACCTTGGACACGATTTCATGCACAAGTTTCGGATTTTTCATCAACGCAGAACCTTCTCCGTTGTTCACTACCTTGGGCACAGGACATCCCATATTAATATCCAGAATATCAAAGTTTCTTGGCTCGATCTGTCTGGCAATCTCCGCCATCAAATCCGGCTCTGAACCAAAAAGCTGCAGGGAAACCGGTCGTTCCCTCTCATCAATCTCCATGAGACTTTCTGTATTCTTATTTTTAAAATATATAGCCTTGGCACTGACCATTTCCGTACAGATCAGACCTGCCCCCTGCTCCTTGCACAGCAAACGAAATGGCAGGTCGGTTACCCCTGCCATAGGTGCCAGTATTAAATTGTTCTCCAACAACACATTTCCGATTTTCAGACTCATAGTCAACCTCTGCTTTTTCTGGTTTTTTCGTAGATAATTCGAAGTCCTTCCAGTGTAAGCTGTGCGTCATACACATCAATGGCATCAGTCTCATCTGCGATCAGTTTACCAAGACCGCCGGTTGCCACTACCTTCAAATCCTGAATACCGGACTCCTCTTTTACTTTTTTCACAATATATTCCACCTGTCCGATATAGCCATACACCAGCCCTGCCTGCATACTGCTGATGGTTTCCTTTGCCAGAATACTCTTGGGCTTCTGAATAGCAATCTTAGGCAGTTTGGCTGCATCCTGCCACAGTGCTTTCGCACTGATCTCAATACCTGGAGAAGTGATTCCAACCTCAAAGCTTCCATCTTCTGTGATCAGGTCATATGTGGTGGCAGTTCCAAAATCCAGTACCAGAACCGGTCCTCCGTATATTTCGTAAGCTGCCACAGCATCCACGATCCTGTCTGCTCCCACTTCTTTTGGATTTACTGTCGTTACCTTGATCCCGGTCTTGCAGCCCGGTCCCACATTCAATGGTTTCACATGGAAATATTTGATCACGCTGCTGATGAGCGAATGCATCACATCCGGCACAACCGAACTGATAATAACATCTTCGATCTCATCTTTATTGATTCCCTGATATTTCAGCACATCACACATAAAAATTCCATACTCATCTGAGGTACGATTCTGTCTGGTGGTGAGACGAAAGGTTCCCACCAATTCTTTCTTATCAAATACACCCAGGGTAATGTGTGTATTGCCAACGTCAATCACTAATAACATCGTTTATTCTCCTACATTTTCGCCCAGGAAAAATACCTTGTAATACGTTTCCAGGGATTCCAACAGTTCCTGTTTCTTGTTTCTTAAATCCTTTATCCGCAACACACTGCCAATCTCGTCAAACATGGCATCTGCCTCCAGTGCCTCTACCTGGAACTGGAGATTGCCCTCCTCGTCAAATTCCAGTGTGAGGACTCCGCCGATTTCCTCTGTATACAACACACACATAATATGCAGCTCATCCTGCACAGACTGAGGCAGAGATGCAAAATCATCATTAAAATAATACTTTTGCTCATAGGCACTTGCACCGCATAAAACTACTTTATCCTTATACATAGTATTCTCCCTTTATACATAACTATAAAGCCCCCTCACAGAAACTTCTCCTGAGAGCACTTTTTTTATTTGGCCGTTTTCTTCTTCCACCAGCAGTTCTCCTGTTTCTGTGATTCCTCTGGCAATCCCACGGCTCTCTCTGTCTTTTTCCAGTATCCGCACCGGCTGATCCTTATTCAGCAGTAATGCCTCATAGGTTTCTCTGAGCAGGCTCAGATCCTGGGTCTTAAGAAATTCCTCATAATATTGCTCAAAATATTCGATGGTTCTGGCTGCCATGGCTGCCCGTGACTGTCTCTCTCCTGTCTCCAGCAAAAGCGAGGTAGCCTTATCCTCCAGTTCTGCCGGGAATTCCTTCTGATTCACATTAATCCCCACACCGATGGTGATATATTCCGGCATAGCATCCAGCACCCTCATTTCTGTGAGGATCCCGCAAATCTTCTTCCCTGACATCACTACATCGTTTGGCCATTTAATACCAACGGGTCTTCCCGTTAATCCCCGGGCCGCCTTTGCCACTGCCAGTCCCATGACCAGGGTAAGGGAGGAAGCATGAAGCGGCGAGATTTCCGGTTTCATAAGGAGCAGATTCATGTAAATATTCTCTTTCGGAGGGGAATTCCAGACTCTGCCGATTCTTCCCTTCCCCCCGGTCTGTGCATCTGCCAGAAACAAGGCTCCATCCAGTTCTCTCTCCCGGCTTTGCTTCGCAGCCTCTTTTGCCCAGATAATGGTGGACTCTGTCTGTTCCCGAAAGAACAGCTTTCTGCCCATCCATCTGGTCTTTAATTGTTTTTCCAGTTCTTCCTGCATGGTCATGCCCCTAAAGTGGCTGCCATCACTGCCTTGATGGTATGCATCCTGTTCTCTGCTTCATCAAATACCACGGACTGTGCAGACTCAAATACTTCGTCTGTGACCTCCATATCCGTAATACCGAACCGCTGGCTCATTTCTCTTCCGATTTCGGTCTCCAGATCATGGAAAGCCGGAAGACAATGAAGGAAAATCGCCTGACTTCCTGCATTTTCCATCACTTCTTTTGTGACTTTATAGGGGGAAAGTTCCCGGATGCGCTCTTCCCAGACTTCATCCGGTTCTCCCATGGAAACCCACACATCGGTATAGATCACATCTGCTCCTTTTGTTCCCTCTTTTACGTCCTCTGTCAGTGTAATCGTTGCACCGGATTCTTCCGCAAACTTCTGACACTCTTCTACAAGCTCCTGATTCGGGAAATATTTCCTTGGAGCACAAGCTACGAAATGCATCCCCATTTTCGCACAGAGAATCATCAGAGAATTTCCCATATTATATCTGGCATCACCCATATACACCAGCTTCACACCTTTGGTACGTCCAAGATGTTCCCGGATAGTCAGCAGATCTGCCAGCATCTGTGTCGGATGATACTCATTGGTCAGACCGTTCCATACCGGAACTCCTGCATATTTTGCCAATGCTTCCACTTTTTCCTGACCATACCCTCTATATTCAATCCCGTCATAAATCCTTCCAAGAACTCTTGCCGTGTCTTTGATGCTTTCTTTCTTTCCGATCTGGGAACTTTTGGGATCCAGATAAGTGGTTCCCATACCAAGATCATGTGCTGCTGTCTCAAAGGAGCACCGTGTTCTGGTACTGGTTTTTTCAAAAATCAAAGCCACATTTTTTCCTTTTAAGGTATCCACAGGAATTCCCTGTTTCTTCTTTGCCTTCAGTTCTGCTGCCAGTGTAACCAGATATTCAATCTCTTCTTTTGTAAAATCTTTCAGTGTCAAAAAGCTGCGTCCTTTTAAATCCATATGGGTATCCTCCCTGTTTCTTTTTTATATTTCATCCTGCTGCGGCTGTATCAGTATGTCTTTTGAAATAATCTGCACAAAAGCCGGAAGTTCCCCTTCCATATCTCTCAGTTTTTTTCTGACTTTGTTCTGCAATTCCTCCAGCGTGTAAATCTTATACTTCTGAATCCTGCAGATTCTTGCTGCCGCCTCCAGCATAGATAAATACAATTCCCTGTAATTCCAGTCCCTGGAAAGCTGCAGTTCATCCGCTATGACCGGAAGAATGATTTCTGTCAGCTTTCTTATATACTGTTTTGGCTCTGCATTTAACTTAAATACTTCCATCAGATATTCGTAAATATCCTGATTTAATTCTGTTAGCTGCTTTAAATAATAACACTCTTCGGCCTGTTCATCAATATAATATATTTTTCCTGACAAACCGTAGATCATACGCATAGTATCAAAATATCCTCTTTTTATATGCATCCTGCTTTTTTTCCTGTTAAAATCCAGAATGCTCCCCAGACTCACAGAGGGTGCTACGGTGTATACCTGTGTTCCTTCAGGAATTTTTACCTTCTTTTCCCGTCCTATCCCAAAAATCCGGATCACGATAATATCTTCATAGCCTCGTTCTACAAGTGAGCCCAGCGGCACGTTGTTGATCGCACCTCCGTCTATATAGGTCTTTCCATGAAGTTTTTCGTTTTTAAAAATAGGAAACACATAGGCACTGGCCAGAAGAAAGTCTTTCATTAATTCCGGCTCTGCCTCTTTCATATCAATATCCAGTTCCCGGAATTCATCTACATTGAAGGTCAGCACATACAGATCAATCGGTGAATTTTTGATTTTTTCCTCATCAATACTCTCTGCAATCAATTGTTTCAGAGGGGATACGTCCAGTCCTCCATCTGAAATATAGTCCATCATATCTTTCAGTGCTTCTTTGCTGATTTTCTTATGCTTAAAAATCTCTCCCATCAGTTCATCATCCACTGACATGATCTTGGAATAAGAAATATTCTCCCACAGATGCTCCGCTTTCTCCAGATCTCCCATGCAGATCAATGCACCGTTTAACGCACCTACACTGGTTCCTGCGATTCCCCTGATCTTTACTCCTGCTTCCTGCATGGCTTTCCATGCACCGATCTGATAAGCACCTTTCGCACCTCCGCCTTCTAGTACCAGCCCGTATTCTTTTGTAAGGTCGATCACTGCTTTCATATACTCACGTCACCTCACTGCATACAATCTTTAAAAAACCGAAAGGACTGCCGCATCTTATGCAGCAGCCCCCTTGCTGAATGTAACTTTTAATTCTCTTTTTCCTTACCTGCCACTTCCACCAGAGAAGTCACAAGTCCTGCGATTCCCTGTATCTCAGATGGAATGATAATCTTAGTCGCACGACCATCTGCAGCCTGTGCAAAAGCTTCCAGACTCTTCAGAGTAAGAACGCTCTGGTCAGCACCTGCCTCTTTGATAAACCGGATACCATCCGCCTTAGCCTGCTGTACCTTCAGAATGGCTTCTGCCTGACCTTCTGCTTCTTTGATCATTTTTTCTTTCTCGGCCTCTGCTCTCAGGATCGCAGCCTGTTTCTCTGCCTCTGCATCCAGAATGGCTGATTCTTTCTTACCTTCTGCTACAAGGATTGTAGATTTCTTCTCTCCTTCTGCTTTCAGAATGGCTTCACGACGTTCACGCTCTGCCTTCATCTGCTTCTCCATTGCTTCCTGGATCGCTGCAGGAGGAATAATGTTCTTTAATTCCACACGATTTACTTTGATTCCCCATGGGTCTGTGGCAACATCAAGAGATGCTCTCATCTTGGTATTGATGATCTCTCTGGAAGTCAGTGTTGCATCCAACTCCATGTCACCAATAATATTACGAAGGGTAGTAGCTGTCAGATTTTCAATAGCCATGATTGGATTTTCCACACCATAGGTAAATAATCTCGGGTCTGTGATCTGGAAGAATACGACGGTATCAATTCTCATAGTAACATTATCTTTTGTAATAACCGGCTGCGGTGCAAAATCCACTACCTGCTCTTTCAGATTTACACGCTTTGCGATTCTGTCAACAAACGGTGCCTTAAAATGAAGCCCTGTTCCCCAGGTTGCCTTGTACATACCCAGACGTTCCACAATCAGAGCATGTGCCTGCGGCACAATCCGAATGCAGGATGCCGCAATAATCAATACAAGTACCAAAAACACTGCAAAAATAATAAGAAACATACTATTTTTCCTCCTCTACGATTAATTTTACACCTTCCACTGCTGTTACCTTTACCACTTTTCCTTCTTCAATTACACTTTCATCCTTAGAACGGGCACTCCACTCCATTCCCTGAATCGTCACCTGACCCTCTGCCTTCAGATTGTCAATGGTCTGTGTCACAATACCCTTCTGACCGGGAATGCTGTCTACATTTGTCTTCTCCACACCCCTATTCATATATTTCAGGGCAATAGGTCTGGTGAAAATCAACAGCACTATGGATACAATGATAAATACTGCAATCTGACTCCAAAGCGGTGTCTTAAAAAGCGAAAGCAAAAATGCAATCAGTGCTCCTCCGGCAAACCAGATGGTAGTAAGTCCCATAGTAGCGATTTCGATGCCCAAGAGGACTGCCAGAAGAACAAGCCATATAATTGTTATCGTTCCTGCTGTCATCCATCATCCCACCTTTTTCTTAAAATTCTTTGTGCTGATTTGTTACCTTATTATAGCCTAATATTCTGAAAATAACAATGTTTTTTTATATCTTTACAAAAAGAAACCGCACTGCTGAATATTACAGCAATACGGCCTCTTTTTCGTAGTTTTTAATAAAAAGTCTGATTTCCGATTGTCAGTCCGTTTCCTCCTCCTGCATGGAAGAATAACCGGTCTCCAATGGTATTTGCCCCTGCAAATACATCTCTGGCTGCATCATAGCACGCCTGGCTTGCACCTCTTGATAAAACAGATGCCAGCTTTCCGGTAGCTGCCGGAGTAAACTGTCCGCTCTGGTAGATCACTTCTGAGAGTGTATTCGGGAATCTGCTGCTCCTTACACGGTTCATGACAACAGCTCCCACACCAATCTTACCCTCGTAGCATTCTCCGCCTGCTTCACACTCGATGATTGCCGCCATAAGAGCAAGGTCTGCATCTGAAGCTGATACAGAAGCATTCTGCTGTACAACAGCCTGTACCGGAGCTTCCAGAGGCTGTGCTCCTACGATTTCTCCTTCTCCATGCACGGATTCAAACAGTGCTTTGGCTTCTTCTCCCTGCACCAGCAGGTCTCCTCTGATGTAACCCTCGATATCACCGGATGAAACCTGCATCCATCCATTTTCTTCTCCTTCAACGGTCACAACCGCTCCGGCCGGAAGCATTCCTACACGTTCTGTATTAATATCAGAACCACTGCGGATATTTGCGTATGTATTTACAGCAGCAGCAGCCTTATCTGACCAGTCATATGCTTCTTCCTGTGTTTCTATATTCTGAGTATCCTCTTTGGTATCTGCCATAACCGGAACGGAAAGCATCATTGTTAATGCCCCTACTGTTCCTGCACAAGCCAAAAGTTTCTTCATTCTTTCTTTCATGAAATGGAACCTCCTAAAATAAGTCTGTTTCACTTTGTTACAAATTTATTAATTTTTGTTACCGACTTATTGTATCAAGGTTACATTTCTTTGTCAACCGGGTATTTTTTGTAACATTTGGTAAAAATTTGATGTGTTTTTGTGCGACCGCTTTATTTTTTGTACAAAATATGGCTGCTTAGAAATAATAGCCTCCTCGTGCCAAAAAGGCTGTTTGCAGGATATCAAGTTTTCCTTACATCTATCCTGCAAACAGCCTTCAAAATCTTCCGGTATATGGCATTAACCACTAAATCATCTTCGCTGCCTTGCCGCCTCATACATCAAAATTCCTGATGCCATGGCAGCATTCAGGGACTCCACCTGTCCGGCCATAGGAATTTTAATCAGGGTATCTGCACAGGCCGTCAGCTCATCCGTCAGACCATTCCCCTCGTTTCCGATAAAAAACGCTGTCCCTTTGGAATAATCTTCCTGATCATAATTGTTTTCCCCTTTTAAATGAGCCGCATAGGTTGTAATTCCATAAGTTTTCAACATTGGCACCACTTCTTCCTCTATAGAATCCACATAAATCACAGGAACTCTGTAGATAGAACCCATGGTAGAGCGGATTACTTTGGGATTAAACACATCTACTGACGTTTTGCTGAGAATCACACCTGTAACTCCGGCACCTTCTCCTGTTCTGATAATCGTTCCAAGATTGCCCGGATCCTGTAAATCTTCCAAAACCATAAGAAGGGGATATTCTGTCTCTTTCATAATATCCTGCAAACTCCAATTTCCCATGGAGATCAGGCAGAGAACACCCTGAGGAGTGACTGTATCAGATAAACTCTTAAACACTTTATCATCCACAATCTCTACTTTATCTGAATCAGGATTCAGAGATTTTCCTCTCAAAATATCCTCAAATTCCGTTTTTCCGGCAAATGTTTCAGAAACATATACCTTACAAAGCCTGTCTGCCGGAGCTTCACGGAACATTTTAATCCCTTCTGCAACAAAAACCCTTTCTTCTCGTCTGGTTTTTGCTTTTTTTAATAATTGCTGCACTTCTTTTATCTGTGGATTTGACATACTTGTAATCATTTCTTTTTCTCCTAAAAAAGAGGCTGTCGTAATGCGACAGCCTCTCGTCTGCTTATCTTGGATTTTTGCTGTAATTGTGTGACAAAGAATAGCTTACTTCAAACTGGTACTCAGAAATTGTTTTCTTCATAGCCAGTGCCTCATTGATATCCATATCAATGTATTCTCCATCTCTGTAACAGATTACTCTCTTTGTTTTCCCTTCCAGAAGCACATCTACAGCCTTTGCACCCATAATAGATGCATACACACGGTCTTTACAGGTCGGTGTACCACCGCGCTGCATGTGACCTAAAATCGTAGCTCTGGTCTCGATTCCGGTAGCTGCTTCAATACGTTTTGCCATAGCTTCGGAATGACCGATTCCTTCTGCGTTGATAATAATATGATGTTTTTTGCCTTTTTTACGGTTATCAATAATATTGTTAATGATCTTCTGCTCATCGTAATCATATTTCTCCGGAAGCAGAACATCTTCTGCACCATTTGCAATACCGCACCACAAGGCCAGATAGCCGGCATTTCTTCCCATAACTTCAATGATACTTACACGCTCATGGGATGTGGAAGTATCACGAACCTTATCAATGGCTTCCATCGCTGTATTTACAGCAGTGTCAAAACCGATGGTATATTCTGAACATGCAATATCCAGGTCAATGGTACCAGGCACACCTACTGTATTGATTCCAAGATTGGCAAGCTTCTGTGCACCGGCAAAAGAACCGTCACCACCGATTACTACCAATGCATCGATGTCGTGCTTTCTGCACACATCTGCTGCTCTTTGCTGACCTTCCGGTGTACGCATCTCCGTACAGCGAGCTGTCTGCAGAATCGTTCCGCCTTTCTGAATTGTATCTGAAACATTTACTGCGGTCATATCAATAATCTCTTCATTAAGCAGTCCGCTGTAGCCTTTTTTAATACCTTTCATATTGATACCGCGGCTTAAACCTCTTCTTACAACTGCACGAATTGCCGCATTCATTCCCGGAGCATCTCCACCACTTGTTAAAACACCGATTGTTTTGATTTCTTTATTTGCAGTCATTTTTCTCCTCCATCTCACTGGCAGTTACATGTTTTTGTTTTTATACAATAGTCAAAACCTATTTTAATGCATTTTTGCAAGTTTTTCAATACTCTTTTCTACAACTTTTACGTTCTGCTGACCATACTTTTCGTACAGTTTGTTCAGTAATTGAGGATGAATCCTGATATTTCTGGAGGGACCAAGCCTTTTTACGGCTTTTGGGGATTTAATAAAAATCACTACACTGTCTTTTCCGTCGGACTCCCTCAAATCTTCATACAGCTCCTGTTCCCTTTTCAGAAACTCTTCCTTGTTCTCAAACTGGAACCAGAGCTCTCTTGGAACTTCATCGAAAGAATAGATGCTTTCACAAATTAATTTACTTGCCTTATCATCTTCCGCAGAGACACGTCCCTGGATAAATACTTTTTCATCCACATTCATAAACTGGACATTTTTTTCATAATCCCTTGGAAACACTACAATTTCCACGGTTCCTACCAGATCTTCCAATGTCAAAAATGCCATAACTTTGTTGGTCTTGGTATATTTTATAGTTTTGGCTGTAATCATGCCCCCCACAACTTCTTTTGCTCCATCATGGACAGACGGCGTCCCGGTTTCTTCATCCGGCAGAAAATCTGTAGTCACGGCAGAAATGTTCTTTCGCCACCGCTCTTCGTATTCCTCCAGGGGATGTCCGCTGATGTAAATTCCCAGCACTTCCTTTTCAAAAGCCAGACGGTCTTCTTTTGTATATTCTGTCACATTTGGCATATGAATCTCAAAGGCTGATTTTTCCTCCTCAGAAACCAGGTCAAACAAACTCATCTGCCCTGCCATTGTATTCTTCTTTTCCTGAGCTATAGAATCCATAATCTGAACATAAACCATCATCTTCTGCCGCCTGTTTCCAGGAAGTTCATCCATGGCTCCTGCCTTGATCAGATTCTCTATGGTCTTTTTATTTACTTCCCGTCCTGACATCCGTTCAATAAAATCACGGAGATTCTTAAACAACCCTCTCTCTTCCCTCTCTGCCACAATTGCTGCAATAACCGGTTTTCCAACGCCCTTTATAGCCGAAAGTCCATAACGGATAGACTTCCCGTCCACAGAAAAAGAACTATATCCCCGGTTAATATCCGGTGGAAGAATTGCAATCCCCATTTTCCGGCTGGAAAGGATATATTCTGCCACTTTTGACGGATTATCAATGACAGAAGTCATTAAGGCCGCCATAAATTCCACCGGAAAATAATATTTCAAATATGCTGTCTGATACGCCACCAGTGCATATGCGGCCGCATGAGACTTGTTAAAGGCATATTTGGCAAAGTCAATCATTTCGTCGTAAATTTTATTGGCGATCTGCTCTGAAATTCCTCTGTTTACACACCCCGGAACTCCTTCTTCCGTATTTCCATATACAAAATTATGCCGCTCTTTCTCCATGACGGCTGCCTTTTTCTTACTCATGGCTCGTCTTAGCAGATCACTTCGTCCGAGCGTATAACCGCCCAGAGAACGAACAATCTGCATAACCTGCTCCTGATATACGATACACCCGTAAGTAGGCTTCAAGATTGGTTCCAATTCCGGACAATCGTAGGTAATACTATCCGCATTATTTTTTCCTTTGATATACTGAGGAATAAAATCCATCGGTCCCGGACGGTACAGGGAAATCCCCGCAATGACATCCTCCAGACTTTCCGGCTTCAGTTCTTTCATAAAGCTGGTCATCCCACCGCTTTCCAACTGGAACACACCGTCTGTTTTTCCGGCTCCCAGCATCTCATAGACCTTTTTATCTTCATAATTAATATGGTCAGTATCCAGCTTTACTCCCTGGTTCTGTTCTGCCAGTTTTACAGCATTCTGGATAACAGTCAGTGTTCGAAGCCCCAGGAAATCCATTTTCAAAAGTCCCAGTTCCTCCAGTGTCGTCATGGTAAACTGGGTGACAATGGAACCGTCTGAAGCACGAGATAATGGCACGTATTCATCCACGGACTTCTGGCTGATGACCACGCCCGCCGCATGCATAGAGGTATGTCTCGGCAATCCTTCCAGCCTTCTGCTCATATCAATGAGTTTCTTCACGGTCTCGTCTGTCTCATAGAGTGTCCGCAGTTCCGGATTCATCTTCAATGCCTTATCAATGGTAATGTTTAACTCTGTAGGAATCATCTTCGCAATGGAATCGCACTGAGCATAAGGAAGATCCATTACACGCCCCACATCCCGGATCACACCTCTGGCCGCCATAGTACCAAAGGTAACGATCTGAACCACGCGGTCTTTTCCATATTTCTCCACCACGTAATCAATGACTTCCTGTCTTCTTTCGAAGCAGAAATCCACGTCAATATCCGGCATGGATACTCGTTCCGGATTCAGGAAACGCTCAAAAAGCAAATCATATTTAATGGGATCCAGCTTCGTGATTCCAAGTGTATAGGAAACCAGGCTTCCTGCCGCAGAACCACGCCCCGGTCCTACCATAATATCATGGTCTCTGGCAAAACGGATAAAATCCCACACAATGAGGAAATAATCTACATATCCCATCCTCTGAATAACACCCAGCTCATATTCCAGACGTTTTCCCAATTCATCCAGATTTTCTGTATATCTCTCTTTTAATCCGTCATAGCACAGCTTATTTAAATATTCCCAGGAAGTATACGGTGCAGGGACATCGAATTTCGGCAGCTTTGTCACCCCAAATTCAATTTCCACGTCACAGCGGTCTGCAATTTTCTGGGTGTTTTCCAATGCCTCCGGTATATAGGGAAACAGTCTCAGCATTTCCTCCGGGGATTTTACATAGTATTGTCCCCCTTCATACCGCATCCTATCCTCATCCTGAAGCCTTTTTCCAGTCTGGACACAAAGCAGGATATCATGAGCTTCCACGTCTGTATCATAAGTATAATGTACGTCATTGGTAACTACCAGTTCAATCCCTGTCTCCTGATGCATTCGAAGAAGCTGCTGATTCACTCTCTGCTGCTCCGGTATTCCGTGATCCTGCATCTCCAGGAAAAAATTCCCTTTCCCGAAAATTTCCTGATATCTGAGGGCTGCTTTTTTTGCTTCCTCATAAAAACCTCTGGTGAGATTTTTTGCAACTTCTCCTGCAAGGCATGCACTTAGTGCAATAATTCCTTCATGATATTCTTTCAAAAGTTCTAAGTCCACTCTGGGCTTGTAATAAAATCCATCAATAAATGCTTTCGAAACAATCTTCATTAAATTCTGATAACCCTGATTGTTTTCTGCCAGAAGAACCAGATGGTAATATCGGTTTTCCGCCTGTCCGACCTCCCGATCGAATCTGGAACCGGGAGCAACATAAACCTCGCATCCCAGAATGGGCTTGATTCCTGCGGCTTTTGCTGCCCTATAAAAATCAATGCAGCCAAACATGACTCCATGGTCCGTTATGGCTGCACTGTTCATTCCCAGTTCCTTCACTCTGGCTACATATTCATGAATTTTATTAGAGCCATCCAATAGACTGTACTCTGTATGTACATGTAAATGAGCAAATTCCACTGTTTTTCTCCTTTATTAATCCTTGTCCTATTCCTGTCTTTCTTTTCTCAGCAAAACATTAAACCAACGGTCGCTTTTGTCTGCTCTTACATCATTTGTCTTCCAAATGTCCAATACCTTAATGTTTGGAAAAGCATCCAGGAGATTGTTAAGGGCCTCTCTGTCATAATCATAGAAATAACGGCCATGATACTTACCGTTTCGTTCTCCTTTCTTCACAGAAAAATACAGAATCCCATCATCTTTGAGAGCTCTCAGGATTTTCTCCATGACACCCTTTACCTCGTCAGGTGTAAAATGTCCCAGGACGGCACATGCCCAAATCCCGTGAAATACATCATCAAATTCCATATCTTCTACTTTTAAATGCAGAACTTCTTTTCCTGTATGAATGCTGGCCAGTTCACACATCTTTTCTGACCCGTCCATAGCAGTCACAACACAGCCTTCCTCCTCCAGGAATACTGTATCTCTGCCCGATCCACAGCCTAAATCAAGGACATCTGCACTTTCCGGCAGCAATTCAATAAAACGCTCAAGCTGCTCCTCCATGCTGAAATCCACCGTTTCTTCATAATAAGGTACTGCGTACCGGTCGTAATAATCTATCGAGTCCACTTATTTTCCTCCTTCTGGACAATCAATCTCTTCGTTAACGTTTTTCATTATACCATATCCATCCTGCTTACGAAAGTATCAGAGGGCATAAATTTTTCCATTTTTTATTTCAATTTTCTTTTCTTTTAACAAATGTCCCACTGCCCGCTTGAAAGCATTCTTGCTCAAGCCAAATTCTCTCTGAATCACTTCCGGAGCAGCCTTATCATCAAAAGGCAGTTCTCCGTCAAATTCCTGAATAATTTCGTATACATTCTCGGCATCTTCATGAAGCTGGATATAAGCTTTTTTCTTGGCACTGAGTGTTAATTTTCCATCTTCCCGGACTTCTGTGACCCGGCAGGTCAATTCATCTCCCGGTTTGTAATTTCCCTGAGCTTCTCTTTTTGGAATCAGTGCAGAATACTTTTCATCTACTGCCACAAACACACCAAAATTATCGCTGACTTCATAAACAAGTCCTGTCACCGTGTCTCCTTTTGCATAAGGAGATCCTGTCTGCAGATAATGGTACACTTTCATCGTTGCACAAAGACGGCTGCTCTTATCTGTATACAATGCCACCAGGATTTCTTCCCCCTCATGAACCTTCTTGGTTTGCTCTTTATATGGAAGAAACAGGTCTTTTTCCAATCCCCAGTCCAAAAATGCACCGATTCTTGTCACCTGGGCAACCTTCAGCATGGCTATTTCGCCCAAAACCAGCTTGGGTTCTTTTGTAGTAGCTATCAATCGATCCTGTGAATCCTTATAAATAAAAACATTCAGTTTATCGCCTTTTTTCGTTCCTTCCGGCACTTGCTTACCGGGAAGCAGTACCGTATCTTTCTCTGCTGCTGCTTCTTTCTCCCCTAAATAAACACCAAAATCTACAACCTTTGCAACGGTTAATTCCTGTTTTTTTCCTAATTCTATCATGTCTTCTCCTTTTAATCCTATCTATCATTTAAGTTCAACAACTGCAAACGGAACTCCCAAAGAATTTTCCAGCATCACCGTATAGATCCCGTTCTCCTCATGAACTTTCGGCACTATCACATTATCAAGCACTGCCTGATTCTTGTATTCCGCACGCATTTCTCTTACTGTAAAATCCTTCGGAAGATATTCCATTGCCATAAGAATATACTGTCCGTTATTCACATGATGGTTTGTGTCTAAATGGTGTGCTTTTACCTGAAAAGAAGGGAATTCCTGAAACTCCCCTGACACAGAAATCTTCCTGGGTGCATAACTCATATCCAGCTTCTCTTCCAGTTCATATGCCTGTACCTGTTTCTCATCTACCATTGCAGGATGACCTGTCTTTAAATCCAGATAAGTCCACAGTGTATTTGCATACGCAACCCTGTTTCCCTCTTCATCCTCCATTGTAAAATTTCTTTTTCCCATAAAATGCCGAAATTCATAAGGCCAGGTAGATACTTTTATCTTTTCACACAGCATAGGATATCTTTCTACCACAATCTGCCATGCAGAAAGCACCCATACCTTCTGTTTATCTGCCAGAAAATCCATTCCTACCCCCACTGTTTCGGAATGAAATGTGCTGCAGTCCTGGAAATAATTGATAATACTGTTTAATGTCAGCTTTTTATCTTCCCCAATTTCACTGTATCTAACCCTGCTGTCAAAAGAATACTTCATAGTTCCGTCTCCTTATTTCAAACACTTTTCCATAAACCAAAAATATCCCAGACATTCTGTCTGGGATATTCAGAAGCTGGGCTACAAGGATTCGAACCTTGAGATGACGGAGTCAGAGTCCGTTGCCTTACCGTTTGGCGATAGCCCAATGTTTTGTTGTTGTGTCTCACAACAAAATGTATTATATATCATTCATTTCAAAAATGCAAGTACTTTTTTAAATTTTTTCAAAAAATTTTTTAAGCTATTTTTCATAGCCGCACCCCCGCCTGCATATATTAATATTCATCACTAAAAGGCAGGTGTATCCATGACTTCCTATTCTATCCTTATCAATCAAGACCACCCTCTCCCGGAACATTTTCTTCCTGATTCTCTCACAGAACCGGCAATTCCTTTTTCTGCACCACCCTATGACCCCAGACGTCTGCTGCAAAAAGAAGCTGCACAGGCCACAGCACTTCTCTTTAAACAGGCCGCATCCCAGGGAATTGGATTAGTAGGAATTTCCGGCTATCGTTCTTACTCCCGACAGAAGGAACTCTACTGTAATGCCCTGCAAAAAGGCAGCACAGCCGTAGCTCCTCCCGGAACCAGCGAGCACCAGTCCGGTCTGGCACTTGATGTTTCCTGTGCTGCCATTGGTCTGGAATTAGAAAACACTTTCGCAGAAACATCCGAAGGAAAATGGCTGAATAAACACGCCCCTCTCTACGGATTCATTTTACGTTATCCCAAAAACAAAGAATCCATAACCGGTTACCCCTGGGAGCCCTGGCATATTCGCTATGTAGGAAGGACACTCGCTTTATACCTCTCCCTCACCGATCTGACGCTGGAAGAATATCATTTTTCACATTAACAGATAACAGCCGGAAAACCTGCTCCACTGTATCTTCCATATTTTTTCCGGCTCTTTCCTTCTCCATGGCATCTTCCAAAGAAGAAATTTCTCTAAGAATAGGAAAATACGCATCAATCCCATATTGATTGCACTTTCTGGCATCTTTTGTTACACTGCCCGCAAAGGCAATCACAGGCTTCCCGTATTTTTTAGCCAATGCAGCTACACCCGCGGGAGCTTTCCCCATTACTGTCTGTCCGTCTAAACGGCCCTCACCTGTTACCACCACATCTGCCTCTTTAACATAACGCTCTGTTCCGGTCATCTCCAAAACCACTTTGATGCCCGGCTCCAGCACTCCGTTTAAAAATGCCGAAAATGCAAATCCACATCCTCCTGCTGCCCCGGTTCCCGGCTTTAAAGCATCTGCATTTTTAAATTTCCGGCTGGCTATAGCTGCATACTGTGCCAGCCAATGGTCCATTTTAAGAATCATTTCCTCATCTGCTCCCTTTTGAGGACCGAAGACAGCACTGCATCCATTTTCTCCACATAAAGGATTTGTCACATCACAGGCTATATGAAATTCACACGCTTTCAGCTCAGGTATCACATGCTCTGTAGTAATCTTGGAAAGCATTTCTAATCCTCTTGCCCCAAAAGGTATTTGCTGACCCTTTTCATCCAGGAAATCAAAACCCAAAGCCTGGAGTATCCCGACGCCTCCATCATTTGTTGCACTGCCTCCAATTCCTATAAAAAAGCGGCGGCATCCTTTCTCTATTCCATCTTTTATCAGCTCACCCACTCCATAAGTAGTAGTGTTCAGAGGATTTCTTTCTTCTTCTTTTAAAAGCGGCAATCCTGCAGCCTCTGCCATCTCTATTACCGCTGTATTATCTCCTACTATCCCATATCTCGCCTCCACCTCACTGCCAAGAGGACCCGCAACCTTTTTTCTGCAAAATATGCCTCCCATACCTGTGACCAAAGCCTCTACTGTTCCTTCGCCACCGTCAGCCAGCGGACAAATCTTCACTTCTGCATCCGGGCAGCATCTTAAAATACCATTTTTCACCGCATTTCCTGCTTCTGCAGAAGACAAACTCCCCTTAAAAGAATCTATGGCAACTACTACATTCATACTGCTCCCTCACTCCTTTCACTGCATCTTCCTTCTCTTTTTTAATACAATTACAGCCATTATAATAATACCTTTTACATCAAGTCAAGTTCTTCCCTCTGCCAAATTAATACATTGATTTTTTTAACACAAATGCTATAATATTCCTAACTTATGGTTTACATGAAACCAACGAAAAAGGAGAGCTACGATATGAGAGCTTTAAATTTAACACTATTAACAGATTTATATGAACTTACAATGATGCAGGGTTATTTCAAGAATCCTACAGACCAGGTCGTTGTCTTTGACGCATTTTACCGCAAAAATCCCTGTGAAGGCGGATATGCTATTGCGGCCGGATTAGAGCAGATTGTAGAGTATATACGTCATCTGCATTTTGCACCGGATGATATCGATTATTTAAGAAGTCTAAATATATTTGATGCAGATTTCCTGGAATATTTAAGAGGTTTTCATTTCACCGGAGATATTTACGCTGTACCGGAGGGTACCGTGGTATTCCCAAGAGAGCCTTTACTGAAAGTGATTGCTCCTGTTATGGAAGCTCAGTTAGTGGAAACTACGATCCTGAATCTCTTAAACCACCAAAGCCTCATTGCCACAAAAGCCTCCAGAGTTGTCTATGCCGCAAAGGGTGATGGCATTATGGAATTCGGTCTTCGCCGTGCACAGGGACCGGATGCAGGGCTTTATGGAGCAAGAGCCGCTATGATCGGTGGCTGTATCGGAACTTCTAACGTCCTTACCGGACAGATGTTCCAGGTTCCGGTAAAAGGAACCCATGCTCATAGCTGGATCATGAGTTTCCCTGACGAATATACCGCATTTAAGACCTATGCAGAACTTTATCCTAATGCATGTATTCTGTTAGTAGATACTTATGATGTGCTGAACTCCGGTGTTCCCAATGCTATCCGTGTATTCCGTGAAATGAAAGAAGCCGGTCACGAAATGAAGGGCTATGGCATCCGCATCGACAGCGGCGACCTGGCTTATCTTTCCAAACAGGCTTATAAAATGCTGGACGAGGCAGGATTTGGCGATGCTATCATCTCCGCATCCAGCGATTTAGATGAATATCTCATTGAAAGTCTCAAGGCACAGGGTGCCAAGATCAATTCCTGGGGTGTTGGTACGAACCTGATCACCTGCCAGGACAACCCTGCTTTTGGCGGTGTTTATAAACTTGCCGCAATCAAGAACAAAGAGGACCAGGATTTTGTACCGAAGATCAAGCTCTCTGAAAACGTGGAAAAGGTTACAAATCCAGGAAATAAAACCATTTACCGTATTTATGACAAAAAGACCGGAAAAATCCGTGCAGATTTAATCTGCCTTGCAAATGAAGCCTTTGATCCGGAAAAAGATATGATCATTTTTGACCCAATGGCAACCTGGAAGAAGACAAAGATTGCAGGTGGTTCTTATACTTTAAGAGAACTGCTCGTACCTGTATTCCAGAAAGGTGAATGTGTATACACCTCTCCTTCTGTTATGGAAATCAGGGATATTTGCAAAAAAGAACTGGATACTCTCTGGGATGAGACAAGACGTTTCGTAAATCCGCAGGAAGTATATGTTGATCTTTCCGACAGGCTCTTTAAAATCAAATCCGAACTGTTAGAACAGATGGGACAGGCTTCTATTAAATAAATAAAAAGCGGGCTGTGCAGGCCAATATCTCTTCTCACAGGAGATATCTGGCTTGCACAGCCCATTTTTTCTATTTTTATTGCTCCATCTGTCTTCCCAGAAATCCCGAAGCCGCCAAAGCCAACTTCTCCTCTGTCTCCGTAAACCTCTTTCCGCCGGTTTTATCAAGAAGCAATACACTTCCCACAGCATCCCCAGCACAGGTAATCGTATAAATCGCCTGGGAACTGTATTCCATATTATCGTCTTCTATGATTTTTACAAATTTCTTTTCTGTAGCACAGACATTTTTCCTGTCGGCAATCATCGCTTCCAGTTCACTGTGAATCCTCCGGTCAGCAAATTCTCTTGATCCGCTTCCTGCTGCTGCAATAACCTGATCCCGGTCAGTAATGCATGCCATACATCCGGCAGCCTGAGCCAGTGCCTCTGCATACTCTTTGGCAAATGTGCTCAATTCACCGATTGGAGAGTATTTCTTTAAAATAATTTCCCCTTCTCTGTCCGTAAAGATTTCAAGGGGATCACTTTCCCTGATCCGCAAGGTTCTTCTGATTTCCTTAGGAATTACTACTCTGCCAAGATCATCTATTCTTCTGACTATCCCTGTTGCTTTCATATAAAAAATTCCTCCATCTACTGTACTTTCCAATTTTGGGAATAGTATCTGTAGATGAAGGAATTTTTATGCTTCTACAATCTTAAATTTTCTTCAAACTCCTGGATTTTCTTATCCTGGTACTCTCCTGCATAAGTGCCCTCACGGAAGTGCTTCAGTGCTTCCGGAAACTCTTCCCAGGATTCACGTTCCTGATAAGCCAGAATCGGATAAAACAAGGCTCCCACCGCTTTGGCAGCTTCCAGATCAGCCGGTGCATCTCCCAACATCAGTACATGTTGAGGCTCATATCCTTTCTCAACCAACGCTTTTAAGCATCTTGCCTTTGTTCCGTTCTCCTGAGATGTCAGCACATCCGCATACTTTAAGATATCCAGGTTTTTCCATTCTTTTTTGATCTCTGCTCCGTTTGCCGCCGTTGCAATTGCCACATCCGCATATTCACTGGACAATCTCACTGCTTCTTCTGCGCCACCAAACGGCTGTTTCTTACTCATAGAAACCATCATAAGAGACTGATTTACCAGTTCTGACCACTCCAGAGCTTTCTTGATACAGGGATTTCCTGTTTCTTCGTATGCTTTTGCCGCACTCTGATCAGATAATTCTTTTGCGTTCTTTACCCATTCCTGATATCCGGCAAGTCCTTCTACCCGAAAATAATTATCATTGATATCTTCCAAAACCTTCCCAAGTCCCACAAAGCGGTTTACACCTCTGTCTTTACTCAGAAGATTAATCTTTCTCCAAAGCCGGACAATCTCTTCCCTGTATTCTGACAACCCCCACTCATGCACAAGACATGGTCCAAAACAGCGCATGTGTTTGATCTCCATGGTATCCAAAACACAGCCGTCAGAGTCAATACAGATTAACAGCTCCTTTGTTTTTTTAAATTCATTGATTGCTTTCACGGTTCTTTCTCCCTCTTGCTTTTTGATAGGTATATTATACTCCTACGAAAATTAAGCTGCAAGGAAGAAACTCTGTTTTTACTGGTAATCTTTCATATAATCTCCGTGTGCTTCGATCAATTCATCACACATGCTGATAATATCTTTGATATTCAGCTCTGCCGCTGTATGCGGATCCAGCATAGCGGCCTGATAGATTTTCTGTCTGTCTTTGGTCACTGCTGCCTCAATGGTCAAAAGCTGAGGATTAATGTTGGTCATATTCATAGCAGCAAGCTGTGTCGGAAGTTTTCCCACTTTTGTCGGATGTACACCGGTTCCGTCAATATAACAAGGAACTTCTACGCAGGCATCTGCCGGAAGATTATCAATATAACCCTTGTTCAGCACATTTCCGCCGATTTTATATGGTGTATCCGTAACGACAGCTTCCATAATATAAGATGCATATTCATGACTTCTTTCATGAGTAATCTTACCGTCTTTCAAAATATCCTCACGTTCTTTTTCCCATCCCTCAATCTGTTCAATACAGCGTCTCGGATATTCATCCAGAGGAATGTTGAACTCTTCGATCATTTCAGGATATTTGGACTTAATAAAGAACGGATTATACTCTGCATTGTGTTCACTGGACTCCGTACAATAGTATCCAAGATGGCGAATATACTCAAAACGTACCATATCATCATGTTTCTCTTCTGCATTTTTCTTTGCAGCACGTTTTTTAATTTCAGGATACAGGTCATTTCCGTCTTTATCACGGATTTCCAGCAGCCAGCCCATATGGTTGATTCCCGCGATCAATTCCTGTCTTCCTTCTAATTTGTCCTTCATATCCAGTTTTTCTAAAAGCTTTTCAGAACATACCTGAACACTGTGGCACAGACCAACGGTTTTGATTTTTGTGTATCTCTGCATATAACCGGTCAGCATTGCCATGGGATTAGAATAGTTCAGGAATAACGTATTCGGACACACCTCTTCCATATCTCTTGCAAACTCTTCCAATACAGGAATGGTACGAAGAGCACGCATAATTCCGCCAATCCCCAGGGTATCTGCAATTGTCTGTTTTAAGCCGTATTTCTTTGGAATTTCAAAATCTGTGATGGTACACGGATCATAACCACCTACCTGAATAGCATTTACCACAAAATCTGCATCTCTCAACGCATCTTTCCGATTCTCGGCGCCAAGATATGTCTTAATCACCGCACGATCCTCATTAACATTGTGGTTAATGGCACTTAAAATCAACCTGGAATCTTCCAGACGCTGCTCATCAATATCGTACAGTGCAATTTCGCTTTCCCGAAGTGCCGGTGTACACATGCAATCCCCTAATACATTTCTTGCAAATACTGTACTTCCTGCTCCCATAAATGTAATTTTAATCATAATTCACACCTTCTCCTTTTAAATTATTTTGCTACATACTATAAATGACTCCCCATATACTCATACTTTTCCTTTTTGATTACAAGCTCACTTTTTTCTTCCTTATACATTCTTGGACTCATGCCACAATGCTGTTTAAATACTTTCGAAAAGGCAAGCTGGTCTGGATATCCCACCGCATTAGCAACTGCGTTGATGGACATATCTGTTTTCTTCAACAGAGATTTTGCTTTTTCCACCCTTAAATTAATCAAAAATTCTTGAGGAGAACATCCCATATGCTTCTTAAAACTGCTGGTCAGATAGCTCCTGTTTATCCCAATAAAATCCGCAAGGTCATTAATCTTTAATTTTTCATCATAATGATAAGTCATGTATTCCACAGCATGCTTTACATAAACAGCACCGGGATAAGGATGAGTTGCCGCCACCCCCAGAGCCGCATTATTCTGACAATAATCTTCTACAAAAGCAGACATAACCAAATGTAAAAGACCATTGCGCTTTAATTCATTGGAATAAGACAACTGATATGCTTCCAGCATCTGTTCTATATATTGCCCCACTTTATCCACACAGTTTATCTTTCTTACTGGATTTTTCAAACTAAATCCTGCCTGGCTGGTACACTCTCCTGCTTTCATGCCCACAAATCCAACCCAGGTATAGCACCATGGATCATCCTTGTCTGATTCATACCAAGCTTCTACTTTGGGCGGAATATAAAACACATCTCCCGCCCCAAGCTCGTATTTTTTTTTATTAATTTCCAGCGTACCTTTCCCTTCCCTGATGACATGAATCACATGAGCATCTCTCATATTCGGTCCAAATCGATGAGAAGGGTTACAGTATTCCAACCCACAGTAAGTCAGGCACAGATCCACAGAATCTTTCTGAAGGTCTTCTAACACCCTGTATCTGGCAGAATTTGTAAATCCAACTGTATGTGTATGGCTCAATATAGTTCCCTCCGGTTTCTTTTTACTCTTCTATTTTTTTCAAAACATAGAGCAGTGAAGCAAAATCTCCACCTTTCTCGTTTAATTCCTCTCTGTCAATAGGAATACCCGCATACATCAGCTCTGAGCCATAAGCCTGATAAGATTTTGTTTCACCCAGAACATTCCGGCTTACTTCATATAAACTGTCCTCACTTAATCCCTGTAGACGCAGACGGAGCCAGGATGCATTGATTTTATTCAGTCTCTGATAAAAACCTGCAATTGCTTCTGTCTGATCTCTGGATACCACCATCCACGCTGCATCATTTCCTGCAAATGGGCTTAACAGCCGGTAGAAATCGCCTTCTACCTGGATCAAATCCCGGTACTGTTTCATAAAGGTAATCTGTTTCTTCACCATCTCAATCTCTTCATCACTGAGCAGGTTTAAATCCAGCTCATATCCGAAGGTACCGAAATAAGCTACATTTCCCCTTGTCTCCAGCGGTGTTGTTCTAAGAAGC
The DNA here is from genome assembly GCF_947654165.1 of uncultured Blautia sp. Taxonomy (GTDB): domain Bacteria; phylum Bacillota; class Clostridia; order Lachnospirales; family Lachnospiraceae; genus Blautia. The sequence continues at coordinate 66,589 of NZ_CANTKB010000006.1, read as the reverse complement.
TGATGATTTGGAACAGCAGACACATGAGAACCCATACTCACCACCGGATATACCATAGATGTACCATACTGGATTTTTACCCTCTCACTGGCATCTGTATCATCACTGGTCCAAGTCTGTGGGGCAAAATACAGCATAGCAGGATCAAATCTTGCGCCACCGCTTGCACAGGATTCAAACAAGATTTCCGGAAATTCTGTGGTCAGACGGGTATACAAATCATAGACCCCCAGAATATATTTGTGCATTACCATTCCCTGATGGGCAGCACTTGCTCCCCGGCTGTAAGGCTCTGACATATAACGGTTCATATCCCATTTAATGTAAGAGATTGAAGACTCTCTTAACACTTTAGATATCATTTCATAGATATAATCTACCACTTCTTTCCTGGAAAAGTCCAGTACATGCTGATGTCTTCCATGAGATTCGAATCTTCCCGGCGCACCAATAATCCAGTCTGGATGTGCACGGTACAGATCACTATCCTTATTGACCATCTCCAGTTCCACCCAGAGACCAAATTTTAATCCCATTTCTTCAATTTTTCTGGAAAGTCCGGAAATACCGTCCGGAAGTTTTTCAAGATTTACATACCAGTCTCCAAGCCCTCTGTAATCGTCATTTCTGGCACCAAACCATCCGTCATCCAGTACAAACAGTTCTACACCCACTTCTTTTGCTTTCTTTGCAATATTCAGGATTTTTTCTTCATCAAAATCAAAATACGTTGCTTCCCAGTTATTCAGCAGAACAGGTCTGGCCTTATCACGCCAATACCCTCTCATCAGACGTGTTCTGTACAATCTGTGATATACCTGGCTCATTTTGTTCAATCCCTGATCACTGTAGACCATAACCACTTCCGGAGTCTGGAAGGTTTCGCCCTGATTCAGTTCCCATGCAAAGCCTTCCGGATGGATTCCCATAGTCACTCTTGTCATATCAAAAGTAGTCACTTCTGTCTGTGCCAGGAAATTTCCGCTGTACACTAAACTGAAACCATACACCTCTCCATGGTATTCCGTTGTATGAGGACGTTTTAATGCAAGAAACGGATTGTGCTCCGCACTGCTTCCTGTGCCGTGAAGGTTCTGGATTGCCTGAATCCCCATCTCCAGTTTTCTGGTTTTTACATAACGCTCTCTTGACCAGGCACCTGCCAGATGCATCATCTCGAAATCCATATCCCCAAATTCCACACTCATGCTCAGGGCACGTTCCAGAACAATCTTTTCTGTACCTTTTTGCGTAAAGCGAGCATTTCTTGTTATCACAGGAAATTCTGTATAAATCGTATAAGAAAGAATTAATTCTGTGTCAATCAAATCATCATAGAGAACAATCTCTAAAGTCTGAGCTTCCTGTTCTGACTCAACGTAAGTTGCCGGAAGCGGTTTTAATTCTTTCTTTCCCCCGAAAATGTTGTGCCCAATATAACGGAAACCGGATATTCTGCTTCCATCCTCCTGCAGAATGGTGAAAGCCGGACTTCTGAAATCTCCCGTTCCATAAGAGGAATATTCCTGTTTTACATAATCCATAGATAAAATTCCCGGCTCCGGTACATTTACCGCCATAAGAGAACGAGCCATTTCTTCGTGAAGATAAGAAAAATCATCCCTGTCCTTCAATGCCTTTCCGTAATACAGATTCTCAATCTGACCATTTTCCATAATCTTCATAATATAGCTTATTTCCTGATTATACAAATGAAAGATTCTTGATTTTTCATGAAATTGAATTGCCATAAAGCACCTCCGAAATTTTTCTTTTTTTTAATCGAAAAAGGACAGCCACAGGGCTGCCCTCTTTCTTCATATAGGGACTCCACCCTATTATAATTTACCGCCGGATGTTGCAATACCTTCGATAAACTGTTTCTGGAAAATCATATAAATCACGATCATCGGAACACAGGCAATAAGAGAGGCTGCCATTAATTCCGGGAATTTCGCTGTGTACTGTCCCTGCATCTTTGCCAATGCGGAGGAAAGTACCAGCATATCCTTATCTGTATTTACAATCATTGGCCACATGAGGTCTTTAAATGCAAATACTGCGGTAAAGATACCAAGTGCCACCATGCTGGATCTGGTAAGCGGTGCCATAATGAACAGGAAGGTCTGCCCGATATTACATCCATCCAGTCTGGCTGCTTCTTCCAGATCATTTGGAAGCCCCATATATCCCTGTCTGAGCAGGAATGTACCAAAAGCTGTTACCATACCCGGGAACACCAGGGCAAACATGGTATTCAGCATACCCATTTTACTTACCATTAAATACTGTGGGATAATGAAAATCTGTACCGGAACCATCATCTGGAACAGTACAAGTGAAAAGCATAAATCTCTTCCTTTGAAACGCAAACGACCGAAAGCATATCCAGCCATAGTAGCTGTAAGCACCGCACACACTACACGGAAGAAAATCAACAGCAGCGTGTTTTTATACAGTACCAGGAAGTTCATGTTTTTCATAACTGCCTTAAAGGCATCTAATCGCCATTCCTTAGGGAAAATTACAAACGGGTCTACAGAGGTTGCTTCTGTAACAGTCTTAAATGCAGTCAGAATCATCCAAAGGAACGGAACCAACATTGTAATTGATACAAGTATCAATATAATATGTATTAAAATCTTAACAAGTTTCTGTTTTCTTTCCATACTATCCATTTTGTTCCCTCCCCCTTAGTTGTAGAATACCCATTTTTTCTGTCCGATCATCTGGAACACAGTAATGATCATGGTAATCACGAGCAGAAGCACTACAATCGCAGAGCCATAACCCATGTTCTTGTTAATAAATGCGTATTTATAGAACAGATATACCAGTGACTGTGTTTTCTCCAGAGCAGGATTTGATTTATCCATTACCATATACATTAAATCGAATACCTGAAGAGAACCGATAACACGGGTTACCAATACAAAGAAAATGGTAGGTGAAAGGAGCGGTATCGTAATATGGAAGAAAGATTTCACTCCTGTTGCTCCATCGATCTGTGCTGCCTCATAATAGTCATGAGGAATCTCCTGCAGACCAGAAAGGAACAATACCATGTTATAGCCAAGAATCGACCAGACACCGATCACAGCAATAGAATATACTGCAATCCTGGGATCTGATACCCATTTTACATGTAAGTTGAACACATTGTTCAAAAGACCAAAATCTGAATTGAATAACCATCTCCAAACCATGGCAACTGCTGCGGGAGCTGCTACCATAGGAAGGAAAATAATGGTTCTGTATGCAGAACGCCCCTTCATCTTTCTGTTCAGAAGCACTGCCAGAACTAATGCAATGGCAATAGAAAACGGTACTTCTACAATTGCATATTTAAATGTGTTGATCAGTGACTGCCATACTTCGGAATCACCGAAAACTTTCACATAATTTTCTACGCCTACAAAAATATTTCCTCTTCCAAAATCCCCTGTTTTGAAGAAGCTCTGATAAATAGTCTGGAAGATAGGAATAATGTTCAAAACAATCAATCCGATTACTGTGGGAAGTATAAACATCCAGCCCCACAAAAATTCACTTTTTTCTCTGCTGGTGCGAGCAGGTTTTCCGCTTTTTGCCAATCAAATCACTCCTTTTTTCAACACAGGCAGATTCTGACGAATCTGCCTGCTGTCCTTTCCCTTCTGAAAAACAACCTCTTTTTTACTGAAAATCTATTTCTTATTCTTCTGCCAGTTTTTCATTCATCTGGTCAGCCATTTCTTTACATGCGTCAGCCATGCTCTTTTCGCCCATGTAAACGCTCTTTAAGATTTCATTATCTTCATTTTCCCATGTAACAGTAGATTTTGAATATGGTCTGATCTCCATATCTTCCATCATGTTCAGGTATGCCTGAAGATTAAATTCTGCGGAACTTGCCCATGCATCAGAGGTTCCCTTGTATGCAGACATTGTAACACCAAGTTCAGCCTGTTTTTTCTGAGCTTTTTCTGATCCTAAGTATTCAATAAGTTTCCAAGCGTTTTCTGTATTTTTGCCGTTAGCAGATGCTGCCCATCCGAGTCCATTGTATACAGAAGCTCTTCTTCCTGTTGCTGCATTCTTTGGAAGTTCTACTACATCACAATTTTCTGCTGTGTATTCGTTATCTCTGTAAGCAGCTACCATCCATGATCCCTGAAGTACCATAGCAACTTTACCTGACTGGAAGAGTACGTCTTCACCGTTTTCAGACATGGTCTCAATTGGAGGCATTACGCCATCTTTGATCCAGCCTTCCAGCACTTCCATCGCTTCGATAGTTTTCGGATCATCCCAACCTGATTTTGTTTTATCATCGTTAATGATATATCCGCCGTTATCATAGATCATATTGTAGTAGCCTGCCTGATTGTTGTCGTTTCTAACAGCAAGTCCATACTGGCTTCCGTCTTCTTTTGTAAGTTTCTTAGCAGCTTCTATCAAATCATCCCATGTCCAGTCTGCTGTAGGATAATCCAGTCCTGCTTCTTCAAACATTGCTTTGTTGTACCAAAGAGCAATGGTATCAACATCTTTTGGAACTGCATAATATTTTTCGTCGTAAGTATACAGACCCCAGATATCTTCTGGATAGTTTGCAGGATCGATCAAGTCACTGTCTGCGATTTTGTCTGTCAAATCTAACAGCATATCATTAGACATATATCTCTGGCTTTCGTTGGAGTGCATCCAGAATACATCCGGAAGAGAACCACCCTGTGCACCAGCCTCTAACATAGTCCAGTATTCATCCCATTTTACAACGGTAAGTTTTGTCTTGATTCCCGTTTCTTCTGTGAAGTCTGCAAGAATCTCATTGATTCCAGGCTCCTGGTTGGTATCCCAGATAGAAATAGAGAGTGTATCGCCGCCCTCAGATTTCTCTTCTTTTTTGCTGTCTCCTGCATCGGAAGAACCACCGTCGTCCTTGCTTCCGCCACAAGCTGCCACAGAGAATACCATTGTACTTGCTAATGCCAGTGCCATCACTTTCTTAAACTTCATACCTTTTTCCTCCTTTAATAAAACGTTTCGTCAGTTTAACCTATTTTCTCTCTCCCTGACTGATGCATTTATTATACTTGCACATGGAATAATGTTAAATGGCTATATGTTTTTAATATATGGAATAATGTTGTTTTTTTGTGCATTTTACATATTTTATCATCGATTCCTCATTACTTTCACACATTTTAACCATATACATTTCTACTTTTTTTGATTTATTTCTATTTTTTAGGTATTTCACCTTATTACTAAAGAATCAGACCAGCATTTTTATACGTTTAATATAATACTTTTTCTACATATTTTCATCGCACTTTTTTCCATATTTCTACAACAGCACACTTTTTGCATATTCATGAATCGAATTTCCTTTGCATTCCTGAAAAAATAATGCTAGAATACCTGATAGGCTTCAGATATTTGAAAAAATTAGGAGGACTGCTCTATGAATCTGTTAAATGAAGACAATGTTATTCATATATTTCTCAACAAATTGGGGGATATCATTGTAGCAAATCTGCTTTTTCTTGTATGCTGCATCCCCATTATCACCATAGGCCCTGCACTTACCGCCCTTTACCACTGCATGCTCCGCACAGTAAAAGGGAACAACAACGGAACAACCAAAACTTTTTTCCGGGCATTTAAGGAAAATTTCCGCCAGTCTCTTATTGTGTGGCTGGGTCTTCTGGCTGTTGGTTTTATCTTATTCCTGAATATCCGGTTTCTCCAGAATACTGCATCTGTTGTGAGTAAACCTTTGTTTTATGTATCTCTCGGAATTGCAGGGTTGGTCATCATCCTGGCTCTTTATATTTTTCCGGTGATTGCAGCCTTTGCCAACACAACCATGAACCTGTTGAAAAATGCCTATGTATTTGCGTTTTTACATTTTCCTTCTACCCTGGCTATTGCTGTGATAAGCATACTGCCAATGTTTATGACTTACAGGGATGTAAAACTCTTGCCTCTGTATGCCTGCTGCTGGTTTTTCTTTGGATTTGGACTGACAGCTTATGTAAACTCCTTGCTGCTTTACCGGATGTTTAAGCCTTTTTTAGAAAAAGAAGATGAACAATAAAAAAAGATTCGAAAACTGCGACCTATGCGTACAGTTTCCGAATCTTTTTTTCTATACTTTTTCGGTTAAAAATATTGTTTTGTGATTTTTAGCCTACATTTTTCAGGTACAAATAGGTGGCATTTAAAGAAATCCGAAATCACACTTACCTATTTTAGAACGAAACAGGCTGCTTAACAAGATTCTCTAAATTCAGCCTATATTTTAAAAGAGAAAAGTAAGTTAAAAAGAGAAAATCTTAGAATTTGGCCTATTGAGACCAGAAAGAAGTAGGCTTATATAAAAAAACACTCAATCCCACCTATTAGGGTCGCAAAAAAGTAGGTTGGAACAAGGAAATTATGAAATTTAGCCTACTATATTTATGGCCTGGCTGGAAAAATTCCGTGAGCAGTTTGAGTAATAATATAAAAAGAGAAACTGCAACGATTCCATCACAGCCTCTCCTCATTAAACTCTTTACTCACATCTTTCTAACACCAGTGGCCCATCCTTCTGCTCCAGCAGAACATCTTCGCCTTTGCTGTCTATTATCCTGTCTCCAAGTTTCCACATTCCTTTTGGAAGTCTTACTTTCCGCTGTGTCACGCCTTTTTTATCAACCGGTGCTGCTAACAGCTTATCCCCAATCATAAACTGATCCATAAGACACTCCATGCCCTGTCCAGGAAATACATATTCCATATGGCGTACAATAGGTTCTCCTGTCTTTCTGGCACAATCCACAGCTTCCAGAATCTGGGGCAGATATTGTTTCCGCACTTCCATGGCTCTTAAAACTCTCTGATAATCCTCCTGGCCAAGAAGACGCCACGGTGCTGCAGAAAACTGCATCACTGGCATCAATGCCGCAATTTCACAGTATCTTACAAATAATTCCGGTTCAAACTTCTCCTCATAATCTTCCAAGAAACTCAGATACTCTCCGCCACCGATCATATCCGGACTTCCGAAGGGATGTCCTGTAAGTCCCTGAATCAACGTACCGGGAATCAGTCCGCCTACGCCGTTTTCTTCCCAGGAATGATGTTTATCACAAAGTCTCTGCATCAGAGAATATCCACCTGTTTTAAAGCAGACACGCAGCTCATTAAATTCATACTGTTCTGCGAAAGCCGCCCACAGCCTGGACAGTTCATTGGTGCTTACCTCTTTCTGCATCACATCTCCCGCTGTATAATAACAGGGGTCTCCTGCATCAAACTTAAAGCCGTCCACTCCCATTTCCTGGAGCTGATCCATCTGCTTTTTCAGCCATGACATCGCCTGAGGATTTGTTAAATCCAGACCTGCGGAATAACCATTCCACCATTCCAGAATTCTCGGCTTTCCTTCTGGCGTCCGTATGAGAAATCCTTTGTCTCTGGTCTCTCTGTACTCCAGAGTATCCGGTGTGATAAAAGGACAAATCCACAGCATAACCTGAAATCCCATATCATGAAGCTCTCTTAACATAGCTTCTGGATCTGGAAAGTTATCTTTTCTAAATTCCCACTTTCCGTAATAAGGAGACCAGCCATCGTCGATCATTAAAATCCCCGGCTCCAATCCATGCTCCAGAATACCTCTGGCATACTCAAGTACCTTATCCTGTGCCTGGTAAAAAGTCAATTCAATCCAGGTATTATATACCGGAGCCTCAAAAAAACGGTTGGAAAGCCGAATCTCATGAAATGGAAAATGTGCTTTCATAGCCGCCAGATACGCACCTCGCAGATTCTGAAATCCTTCCTGAAGTTCAATTTTGGCATTACCTTCCACTGTCACATTCCCTTGGTGAAAACGAATCAAAAATCCCTCTTCACTCCACAGATATCTGCCCTTGCTGGACAGAAACAGCGGCATTAACTGATTGGCAGTGGGATTTTCACGAAAATCCCACTCCACACAATCTTTCATTCCCACTGGCTGCCTGTAGCCTTCATAGACCGCACCGCCATACCAGAATTCCTGGTCTAACATTTGAAATTCCATGTTTCTCTCCCTCCTTTTACAGCATCAGCATTCTACAAAATGCACCTGAATACTCTGGTAATCATCCCACAGTACAGGAACCGGATAGCCTCCGCTCATCAGTGCTGCACCCAGATATTCTTCTTCCGTTCCTTCTACTCTATAAACAGCATCCGGTTTTAATCCTTTGACCTGAACGGTATGAAGCATTGGATTTGCCTTTGCTCTTAACACTACCACATTCAACAGAGCCTCGCTCTGATCTTCTGCCGCAAACTCCCATGCAACATAAGGTGATTTACTTCCGTCATCTGTCAGTCGATAATAGTCACCGTTCTGAATCAAATCATAGTATTTCTTAAATTCTTCTACCTGAACCTTTACCATCTCCTTGTCATCTTCTGACAATTTGGTGATGTCCAACTCATAGCCAAACGTACCTGCCATTGCCACGATTCCTCTGGTTTTCATGGATACGCTTCTGCCAGTCTGATGATTCGGGCACACAGACACATGAGAGCCAACCGTAGAAACAGGGTATCCAAAGGATGTTCCATACTGGATTTCCAGTCTTTCTATGGCATCTGTATCATCACTGCACCAGATCTGAGGATGATAGTACATCATTCCTGCGTCGAATCTTCCGCCGCCGCCGCTGCAGCCCTCGATCAGGATATCAGGAAATCTCTGAGTGAGTTTTTCCAGGAAATCGTACAATCCAAGAATATATCTGTGGAAGACCTCTCCCTGTCTGTCAGCCGGAAGCTGTGCAGACCACACATCTGTGAGATGACGGTTTGCATCCCATTTCACATACTCAATATTGGCGCTTTCCAGAATTTCACACATTCTCTCAAAAATATAAGTTCTGACATCTTCTCTTGAAAAGTCCAGAACAAGCTGATGTCTTGCTCTGCTGAAAGGACGTCCGGGAATGGTGAGTGCCCAGTCCGGATGTGCCCGGTATAAATCACTGTCCTCAGAAATCATTTCCGGCTCAAACCAGATACCGAATTTCATACCTGTTTTATTGACTTCTTCCACTAAATCTTTCAGACCGCCTTTTAATTTCTTTTCATTTACAAACCAGTCTCCAAGACCGCTGAAATCACTGTCTCTCTTTCCAAACCAGCCATCATCCATAACCAACATTTCGATTCCCAGTTCCTTGGCATCTTTTGCAATGGCAACCAGTTTCTCCGGTGTGAAATCAAAATAAGTGGCTTCCCAGTTATTAATGAGAACCGGCCTTCTGGCTGTCTTATATTTTCCTCGGCACACATTGTTTCGGATCGCTTTGTGGTAATTTCTGGAAAGCTGTCCCAGACCTTTATCTGAGAAGGAAAGAATGACTTCCGGTGTTGTGAAGCATTCACCAGGATTCAGATGAAATTCAAATTGTGTATCCTGGATACCTACCGTAAGGCGTGTAGTATCTGCCTGAGAAACTTCTGCCTGAATAGAAAAGTTTCCGCTGTATACAAAAGATGCACCATAGCACCAGCCATACTCTTCTGTGGCATCTTGTTTACATAAAACTGCAAACGGATTCTGCTGATGACTGGAATATCCTCTTCTGCTCTCCACTCCCTGGAATCCATGCTGCAAAGGAGAACGTTCCATCTTACGCTCCATGGCATGGCGGCCATAGAAATGAAGAAAGTCCAAATCCTTATGGTCAAAATCAAGAGCCATGGAATACGCTCTTAAGAGACGCACCTTGTCTTCCCCTTTGTTCACGATTTTACATGCTCTGGTAATCACATCCAGATTCTCAAAAACACCATAATACAGCACAACCTGTAAATTTTTATACTTATCTTCCAGAGTGATCTCCAGTGTCTCTGCCTGTTCCTCGCCCTGATACATAGCAGGCAGACCTTCCAGAGCATATTTTCCTTCCTTGATCTCATAGGAAACAAAGCGCAGGTCTGTTACCTGGCTTCCATCTCCATACACTGCATGAAGACAGTAATCTCTGTAGTCTCCGGTGCCATAAGAAGGATACTCCAACAATCTTGTGTCCAGAGAAAATCCACGGTCCATAATCTCCTGTGGCTGTCCGGAAAATCCACGGTCCATTGGTCTCACCAAATAAGACATATCCATGTCTCCAATGACCGGACCATAATAATTATGGAATAAAAAACCTCCCTCTTCCTTCATCTGATACGCTGAATGTTTCGTCTGAAGCGTAAACACATGATTTTTGCATACAATTCCCATTTTGTTTTCCTCCTTGATTGATATTTTAAATCAGGCCAAAATGTTTCATAGCCTTGTAAATTCCATCTTCTTCAATATCTGCGGTCACATAAGAGCAGGCACTTTTAATCGATTCCTGAGCATTCCCCATAGCAATACTGTTCGGAACAGCTTCCAGCATAGCCCTGTCGTTTTCGCTGTCCCCGAACACGTAGCAATCCTCCATGCTTTTTCCCAGATATTCGCACAAAAATCGGATTCCCGTTGCTTTGGAATACCCCTTCTGAATCATCTCGTACATATTATTTCCACGGTCAATGCACAGAAAATATTGGGACAAATACTCTTTTAATTCCTGATTTTTCTCAGTGGGTTCCAGAATCAAAACCAATTTTTCATACACCTTGGTCTCATCTTGAAAGATTTCCCTGATATCCGCTGCATGAATCCCCAGTGCTTCTTCTATTCCTCTGACCCACGCATGCTCCTGCATCCTGTGGTCTGAATAAATGGCATCCACTGCCTCATAAAATACAGGAACCTGATATTCTCCTATTTTTTCGGCTGCCTGCCTGCACAGAGAATTGTCCAGTCTGGAACACAATAATTCTTCTCCGTTTAAGAAAATGTGTGTTCCACAGCCACATACATATCCGCTGAAGCCCAGTTCGGTTATCTTCTTAGGAAGACTTCTTAAAGTTCTCCCCGTATTAACGAACAGAAAATGACCTCTTTCCTTTGCCATGCAGATTGCCTGCCTGGTACTCTCAGGAAGCACCCCTGGCCCTTCTGTGATTAATGTGCCGTCTATATCAAAAAATAATAGTTTCTGTTCCATTTGTTTCTCCCTTCGTTGTCTCTTATCTTCATTATAATTGCCGGGAAAAACACCGTCAATGCGAAATCTCTGTTTGCTTTCCACATTGTTTTTATTATATAATCCTCTTATCCACATTCCATGCCCATTTGATTTTAAAACTTGTTGATTTGTTGCATTTAGAGAGGAGTTTATTTGATGAATTCAAAAAAAATTTCAGAGCAGTCTGCTCTGGCGGTCTATTTTTGTGATATGGAACACTGTGAACCAGGCCATGCTTTCGGTCCTGCGGTTCGCCCACACTATCTGCTCCACGTTATTTTAGACGGGAAGGGAATTTATCAGAAAGACGGAAAAACCTATCATTTAGAAAAGGGAAGTTCGTTCCTGATCCCTCCTATGGAATCTACCTTCTACCGGGCAGATACGGAAGAACCCTGGAGCTATGCCTGGGTTGGTTTTGACGGAAAATCCTGCAAAGAAGTTTTGGAACAGACTGTTTTTGCAGATTCCTGTATCTTTACCAGTGACTCAGAGGAAGAACAAGAACAGGTCATACACTGTATGGAAGATTTATTAGAAAGCTTCCGTACCTCCTGGAAAACACCTCTGAATCCCCTGGGAAACCTGTTTCTTTTATTATCCTGTATGTCTCATCCTCATGCCATTGCCAAAGAGGATTATTCCGCACAATACTATCGAAAAGCAAAGGAATACATAGAAAACAATTACACTTACCCTATCCGCATCTCGGATATTGCACGGTTCGTTGGTATTGACAGAACCTATCTGTACAAAATTTTCATGGAACAGTCCAGCCTATCTCCAAAGCAATATCTCCTGCAGCATAGACTTAGGATTGCCACACAGATGCTTTGCAATTCCTCTTATACCATTACGGAAATCGCCTTTTCCTGTGGCTTTAAAGATGCCCCGGCATTTTCCAATTATTTCAAAAAATATGTGGGCTACACCCCCAGGGCTTTCCGCCAGCACTTTCAAAAAGAAAAAAATTAAAACTACCCTCTTGCATTTTCCTGGTATCAGGTGTAATATACATGTATCAACACATAGTATTTAAAACTACATGTAGAATTTACGAATACTAATTATCAGGTTTCATATACTAAATAAAAAGGACAGGAGTGGTAACTATGAAATTCAAGATCAAAGATCCGGGAAGTGCAATTACTCATTTTATTGGCTGTATCATGGCAATCCTTGCTGCTTTGCCATTGCTGCACAAGGCTGCCAGAGAGCCTGACAGTATCTATATCATTGCCATGAGCATTTTCATTCTCAGCATGATTTTATTATACGCAGCCAGCACGATTTATCACACGGTGGATTCTACAGAAAAGGTAAACCGGAGACTGCGAAAAATTGACCATATGATGATCTTTATTCTGATTGCCGGAAGTTATACTCCGGTGTGTCTCATTACCCTTCACGGGAAGACAGGATATCTTCTCTGTGCTGCTGTATGGACTGTGGCCATTGTGGGTATTATTATCAAAGCCTGCTGGATCACCTGCCCGAAATGGTTTTCCTCTTTGATTTACATTGGCATGGGCTGGCTGTGTGTGTTTGCTTTTGTACCGATTCTTCACGCACTTCCTTCTGCTGGATTCGGATGGCTGCTGGCAGGTGGTATTATTTATACCGTTGGAGGTGTCATCTATGCATTGAAACTGCCGATTTTTAACTCTCACCACAAGAATTTCGGTTCTCACGAGATTTTCCATCTCTTCGTAATGGGAGGAAGCATCTGTCACTTTATTGTCATGTATTTCTTTATTCTTCCTATGGGAATGTAAACCCGGGGCTGTTCACAGGAACAGCTCTTTTTTTCTATTTCTGAAACTTTTTCACACTATCTGACTAAATCTATGGTATAATCCCTTTATAAACTACAGAAACCCGGAGGAACTTAGATGAATGGAAAAACATAAAAAGAAAATCTGTTTTTTATTTCTGTGCATCTGCATGGTCTTTTTTTCTTCCTGCGGCAAAGAGGAATCTCAGAAAGCAGAACAGAAGGGAACTCCCCGGGATCATACGCCCTCCGTTCTGACACCTCAGGCTCCCGGCACTACCGTTATACAGGAAGGAAATGTGACTCTGGATGTGTCTAACATCAGCGAAGGCTATTTTATGGTTCTTTATACCGGCAGTATCCCCAAAGTCCGGGTACAGGTGGTCGCACCGGACGGAACGAAAAACCAGCCTCTCCTGTCTATAGACGGAGACTATCAGGCATTTCCGCTGACACAGGGAGACGGCAGTTACCAGATCAATATTTTGGAGAATACCATGGATACCAGCTATGCTGTCATTTTATCTCAGACCATTGATGTGACCCTCTCAGACCAGTTTAAGCCTTTTTTATATGCAAATCAGTATGTGGACTACTCTTCCGATACCAAAGCTGTATCAAAAGCTTCTGAACTGGCTTCTGACACGTATTCTGATTTGGAAGTGATCCAGAATATCTATCATTATGTAACAGAAAATATTGTCTATGATGAAGCCAAAGCAGAGCAGGTAAAAGACGGGTACCTCCCCTCTGTTGATGACACGCTGGCACAGGGAACCGGCATCTGTTTCGACTATGCATCTCTGATGACCGCCATGATGCGAACCCAAAGGATTCCAACCAAATTGGAAATCGGCTATTCCGGAGATGTAAAACATGCCTGGATCAGTGCCTACACCAAGGAACAGGGGTGGATCGACAACATTATCGAATTCCACGGCTCCACCTGGACTTTGATGGATCCGACCCTGGCTTCCAGCAACAGCAAGGCATCTGTGAAGAAATACGTGGGAGACGGCAGCAACTATACATTACAATATTCTTATTAAAAGGAGAGAGCTATGGGAAAACAAAGCGGCCAAAAGCCTTTATCAAATACAGAACTATCATCCTTCTGCAGCCAGATGAGCTTGATCCTGAGATCGGGAATCTCTTCTATGGAAGGTATTTCCATTATGCTGGAAGAAGCTTCCGGTGCTCAGGAAAAAGAAATTCTGCAGACGATTTACGATACTTTAATGGAAACCGGAAATCTGCACAGTGCTCTGGAAGCATCTCAGGTATTTCCATCCTATGCCCTTCATATGGTGGATATCGGAGAACAGACCGGACGTCTTGATGAAGTTATGGATTCTCTTTCCTCTCACTATCAGAGGGAAGAAAACATTCAGAAATCCATCCGAAGTGCAGTTGTCTATCCTTTGATCATGATCACTATGATGATTGCAGTCATTTTAGTTTTGATCACAAAAGTCATGCCTATTTTCAACCAGGTTTTTGCACAGTTAGGACAGGAAATGACCGGTTTTTCCAAAGGACTTCTGGGACTTGGAACTGCCATCAACCGATATTCTATTGTCCTGATCCTGCTTCTTGGGCTTATCATTGCCTTATTTTTATTCTTTACGAAAACCAAAAAAGGCAGGATTGCATTTCGACGTTTCAGCTATCCTATTCCGTTTTTCAGGAATCTTTACGATAAGACAGCATCCTGCAGATTCGCAGGGGTCATGTCCCTGGCACTTCGCAGCGGGCTGAACCCCGACTATGCCGCCGAACTGGCTTCCGGTCTTATTGACAATGAAGTCTTTCAGAAAAAACTGGCGGAATGTCAGAAACTGGTGTCAGAGGGAATGGATTTCTCTGCTGCTCTGACAGAAACCGGTATTTTCTCCGGTATCTACGGACGTATGACTTCTCTTGCGGCCAGAGCCGGAAGTATGGATACCGTTATGACTGACATTGCAGAAAAATATGAAGACGAGCTTGATTCCAGAATCAATCATATGCTTTCTGTATTAGAACCCACTCTGGTGATCATCTTGTCCGTGATTGTGGGAATCATCCTGCTCTCTGTCATGCTTCCGCTTATGGGAATCATGTCCGGCCTGTAAAGAAGGAGGAATGTACGATGAAACGTTTTCAAAGCAAAGAGACCTCCGACACCGGAACTTCCAGAAATTTTATACTTTCTGTACTTCTTTTTCTTGGAATATTTCTGTGTTTTACTCTTGGAGTCAACTGGATGTCACGGGAAGCCTCTCAGACAGAACTGGATATTCTGAAGCAGGCGGTTCAAAGAGCAGTTGTTCATTGCTATGCAGCGGAAGGACAGTATCCGGAAAGCCTTGCTTACTTAGAAGAACACTATGGTCTTCGCTATGACAAAGAAAAATTTTTTATCGGATATGAAGTTCTGGGGCAAAATATCATGCCAGACATTACCATCATCCCCAGAGATGCTTCACAAATCCTGAAAGGAAGGTAACTATGAACATTGGGAAACAGCGAAACCATGTCATTGATTTTATTTTTCCCATTTCCCTGTTTTTTGTCTTTGCAGTTTCTTCCCTGGTGGTCATTCTTCTGGCGGCCAACATCTATCGGTCCACCACCAGAGAATCCATAGACCAGGATGCCTCCCGCACTGTTCTTTCCTATATCAGCGAAAAGATTCATCAGGGAGATTTTGAGGGCGGAGTTTCTGTAGACACACTGGAAGACAAACCTTGCCTTCTCTTAGAAGAAACCATCAATGACACAAACTATTGTACCTATATCTATGAATATCAGGGACACCTAAAAGAACTTTATATAAAAGAAGGCACCAACCTCTCTTTGGAATCAGGAAAAGACATTCTGGAAATCCGTTCTTTTCAGGCCGAAGCGGTAACGGATTCCCTGTTTCGTTTTACCATCACCACAAAAGACGGCAGCCGGGACAGCATTACCACAGGAATCAAAAGCAGGTAAAGGAGAACCTTATGAAAAAATATCAGGCACACAAATCCAGTTTGTTTTTAATGGAATTAATCATTGCCATTGTATTTTTTGCCCTGGCAAGCAGTGTTTGTCTGCAGCTCTTTGTAAAATCTCATTTACTCAGCAGACAGACAAAAGAATTAAATACTGCCGTAAACCTGTGCTCCTCTGCCGCAGAATCCATACGTCAATGCGAAGGTTCAGAGGAAGTTCTCCGGGAACTTATGCCACAGCTTACGGTTTCACAAGAGAAGCCCCTGCTCGCTTACTATGATGAAGAATTTCAGGCGTGTTCCCCGGGGGATGCGGATTATATTCTGGAAATTCTCTTAGACACCGGGGAAACCATGGTCTCTGCAGAGGTTTCGCTTATGGCTGAGGCTTCAAAAGAAATCATTTATGAACTTCCGGTAAAGGTACATCTGCCTTATACTTGGAAAGGAGGGGACTGACACAGATGAAAAACGAAAAGAAAAACTATCCTGGTGTGAATATCGGTTCTGCATCCATGCTGGTCATTTTTATTATCCTGTGTCTTGTGACCTTTGCCGTTCTGTCTGTGGCAAGTGCTAACAAAGATTTCGCTTACAGCCAAAAAATTGCCCATCGGACAGAGAATTATTATGAAGCCTCGAACAAGGCTGAAGAAATTCTGGATGAAATTGACCGAATCTTGGAAAAAAATTATTTAGAGAATACAGAGGAGTATTTCGATACCCTTCGAAATGAACTTGAAAAACTGGAGGATGTGGACTGTTCTTCTTTTCCTGAGATTTCTTATGAGATTCCCATGAATGAAAATCAGGCACTGCATATTTCCCTTTCTCTGAAAATACCGGAAAAACAAGGGGATTCTCTCTATACCATCACTTCCTGGCAGGAAATTTCCACCAAAGAATGGGATGGAGACACCACCCTGAATCTAATGTAACAGGAGGTTCCTTATGAATATCAAAGAATTACTTGAAACTGCCTCAAATGCCCAGGCTTCTGATATTTTTCTCGTAGCCGGGCTTCCGCTTTCCTACCGTCTTCACGGCTCTATCAAGAGAGTCAATGACGTCAAGCTTCTTCCTGATGATACCCGGGATCTGGTGAAACAGATTTATGAACTTGCCAACCACAGAAATATCCAGCAGCTCTTTGACACAGGAGATGATGACTTCTCCTTTGCCATCAAAGGGGTTTCCAGATTCCGTGTAAATACCTTCCGTCAAAGGGGCTCCATTGCTGCTGTGATCCGCGTAATTACTTTCTCCCTGCCGGAACCTCATGAACTCGGCATTCCGGATCAGGTCATTGATTTCGGCAGCCTGAACAAAGGTCTTGTCTTAGTGACCGGTCCGGCAGGAAGCGGAAAATCCACCACTCTGGCCTGTATGGTGGACAAGATCAACAATACCATGGAGCGGCACATCATCACTTTGGAAGACCCTCTGGAATTCCTTCATCCTCACAAAAAGAGTATTGTCAGCCAGCGAGAGGTGAATCTGGATACGCAAAGCTATGTAACTGCATTAAGAGCCACTCTGCGGCAAAGCCCTGATGTTATCTTACTGGGGGAAATGAGAGACTACGAAACCACCAATGTAGCTATGACAGCCGCTGAAACCGGACATTTGATCATTTCTACCCTGCACACCATCGGAGCTGCCAATACCATTGACCGTATTATCGACGTATTTCCGCCCAACCAGCAGCGTCAGATCGCCATTCAGCTTTCTATGGTACTCCAAGCTGTGGTTTCCCAGCAGCTTGTCCCCTCCACAGACGGAAAAATGGCTGCAGCCTTTGAGATCATGACCGTGACTCCGGCTATCCGAAATATGATCCGTGATAATAAGATTCCTCAGATTGACGGTGTACTCTATTCTTCCATGAACAATCCTTCTATGGTTTCCATGGACACCAGTCTTCTGAATCTTTTCCGTGCAGGAAAGATCACCCGGGATACCGCACTGACTTATGCTTCCAATGTAGATATGCTGAGCAAAAAACTGCCCCGGTAAAATACAAAAAACAGGAATGTCTTACCCAAAACCGGGTGCTGACATTCCTGACTTTTTATTCTTCCTTATAGATCATATAATCATTCTTGGTTGTTTTTTTCACCTGGTACAATGCCCTGTCTGCTTTTTCATAAAGCTGGTTGAAATCCACTCCCTGCACAGGTGCAAGGGATGCCCCTATAGATGCACTGATAGTGACTTCTCTCTCTCCATTTCCATAGGTGAGGACAAGTTTCTTCAAGAGACTTCTGATAATCTTATCCAATGCTTCTGCTGGTATTGTCTGGATAAAAATCACAAATTCATCACCACCCAGACGACAGAGCACATCATACGTTCTAAAGTGATTCTTCATGATTTTTGCCACATCCACCAGCACCTGATCTCCTACGATATGTCCGAAGTTATCATTTATCTGTTTAAAATTATCAATATCCAGAATCAAAAAGACACTGATTTCTCCCGGCTGCATGTCCTCCAGTGCTTTGTTGATTCTTTTTATTCCGGCACTGCGATTATATAGCTGTGTAAGAGCATCAAAAACAGCCTGTTTCTCCAGATGAAGTTCTTTTCTTTTCTTACTGTCTATATCTCTGACCGTCATAAATGCCTTTTTTCTTCCTTTATCCTCTTCCAGATGCATTTCACAGGCTACCCAGTAGGGAGAACCGTCATGTCTGACATATTCATACTCAATGATATAATCATAAATTCTCTGCTTGAAACATTGTTTCATATATTCCAGAGAACAGCGTTCTCTTACTTGATCCTGATACCGCTCCAGCACTCTCTTCTCTACAAACTGCTCCAGAATATCCGAATATTTTCCAACCTCTTTTCTACGATCTGCACATTCCTTTACGACGATATCTTTTTCTATATCAATCTCATAAAAAGCAATGGTATCTGCCATGAACAGGTTCCGTATTTTCTCTTCTCTTTTTAATAAAAGCTCTTTCTGCTTCTTTTCCGTTACATCGTAAACCATTCCAACAGAACGTACAGGGTGATTTTGGACATCGTATAAGTGCGTCATCTTTACCTGATAATATACGATTTCAAACCCTTTCACAATCTGAAGTTCAATCTCTGAGGTCTTCTTCCCTTCTTTCAATTCCATCTGCACTGTTTCTATGGATTTCCTTATTTCCTCCGCATTTTCCGCAGAAACATGCTCTAACATTTCTTTGGAAACCTGTTTAACACTTTTCGGCACCCCCAAAGCTTTAATATTCTCGCTCATAAAGTCCATCTTATCCTTAGTTGCATCATAAAGGAATACAAAGCTATCCATCTCTGCAGTTGCAATCTGGAAAATACTGTCCCGTATTCTCAACTCCTGATTGATCTTCTCGGTTTTTTTCTTCTCGAAAGAAATCACCAGAAAATAACCTATCAGGAAAAGAAACATAAGAATCGTAATCTTTGTGATAAGATTTACAGCATGTCCCTGAAGATGAGATACTCTTTCACTGATTACCGCCTCGCTTATTACTGTAACAATATACCAATTCTTAATATTGCTTGGAGTGACATAAACATAAGCACTTTCATCTTCTTTTTTTATTTCCATATAACTGGAAATTCCCTGTTCCATATTCTTTAATACTTTGTTTACGGGTAACGAACTTTTCCTCTCTTCCAGGTCATCAAAAAAATTATTCTGGCTGAGCATCGCCTCTGCTCCCATAAACCGACTGATATACTGTCCATGGATATCCACAATATAAATATTCTGGTTTCTCTTCTCCAATTCTATATTTTTGTATACCTTGAACTGTTCAGTCTCAATAATTCCGTACAAGACACCTTTCACTTCATTCTGTTCGTCGAAAACAGGTACCGAAAGAAAGAATACATCCAGGTCTTCAATCCTTGACTTTACAGAACCGCTTACGAAGGTATTTCCCTCCATACTCTCAAGGAAGTATTCTCTATCTGATACATTCACACTTTCTCCGTTATTGACCTTGCTCAATCCGTCCGGCAAGGCAATTCCAAATCGATCTAATCCTGTATCAGCATCCAACAGCGTTCTTCTAAGACGCTCCATAACATCCTCTGCCTGAATGTCCTCGCTGTTAATCAAGAGCCTTGATGCATGCTCCATGGTATTTAAAGCAGCACTCATCCTCTCTTCTACGATTTCTGCTGCCTGATCAGATAGGTCTGCCATAGAGGAAACAACACTTCGTGTCTCTTCCTGTCTGACATCATTTTCAAAATCACTCAAAAGTACACCAATATAACTGATAATCAAAACAATAGACATAATCAGCCCCAATGTCTTAAAAGCAATCCATGCATTCTTTTTCTCCATAAGTTCACCTTTTTCTCATTGAGTATTCTATCTGTTTAAATTATACCTTATAACCCATAATATCTTCAAGAGTATAAATCTTTTTTATTAAAATTAGAAATCTTTAATTTTATACTTGACTTATTTAATCCAATATGTTATCTTAATACCAGTAACAATTACTGTTATTAATCAGCCAGAGCTTCTTATGGCAGATAGAAAGGAGAGCAGATGGCTACTTTAAAATACAGCCGACAGAGAGAATGCATACGAGAATATGTAAGAAGCTGTAAAGAACACCCCACCGCAGACAATGTCTACGGCGTAATGAAGGAAGAATTTCCAAATATCAGTCTGGGGACTGTTTATCGTAACCTTTCTCTTCTTGTGGAGCTGGGGGAAATCACGAAGATTTCCATAGATAACGGGCCGGATCGGTTTGACTGCAACACCAAGCCTCACAGCCATTTTATCTGTACCCACTGTCATTGTATTCAGGACATTGAAATACCTGAGATAGACTGTGTTGTAGAGAAAGCATCCGAAGATATTAACGGAAAAATTTCTGCTCACAGGACTACATTGTATGGTATCTGTAAACAATGTTTAGAAGAAGAAAAAAAGAAAAAACTTCTTGACAATTTCTATCAAGTATGCTAAATTGTAATAGTAATCATTACTATTATCACTTACAGAAAGCTGGCACAGACCAGATAAGATAACTAAAAAAATAATTTATTTAAGAAAAGGAGATATAAAATTATGAAAAAATTTGTATGCAGCGTATGTGGTTATGTTTATGAAGGTGAAGCAGCTCCTGAAAAATGTCCGGTTTGTGGCGTTGGAGCAGAAAAATTTGTTGAACAGACAGCAGAGAGAAGCTGGGCTGCAGAACACGTTGTAGGTGTTGCTCAGGGCGTTAGCGAAGATATCTTAGCTGATTTAAGAGCAAACTTCGAAGGTGAATGCTCAGAAGTTGGTATGTACCTGGCTATGGCTAGAGTTGCTCACAGAGAAGGATATCCTGAAATCGGTTTATACTGGGAAAAAGCTGCTTACGAAGAAGCAGAACATGCTGCTAAATTCGCTGAGTTATTAGGCGAAGTTGTTACAGACAGCACAAAGAAAAACCTGGAAATGCGTGTAGAAGCTGAAAACGGTGCTACAGCAGGTAAATTTGACCTGGCTAAACGTGCAAAAGCAGCTAACCTTGACGCTATCCATGACACTGTTCATGAAATGGCCAGGGACGAGGCAAGACACGGAAAAGCATTTGAAGGTCTGTTAAAGAGATACTTCGGTTAATCCTGACCGCATCTGAACTTTGAAATCCAAGAGGGTATCGGCTATACCGCTGCCCTCTTTTTTGGTACAAGGAGGGTTTTATTTATGAGTAAGTATGCAGGAACAAAAACAGAAAAAAACTTAATGGACGCATTTGCCGGGGAATCTCAAGCCCGAACCAAGTATACCTTCTACGCTTCCGCAGC
This sequence comes from uncultured Blautia sp., assembly GCF_947654165.1. Taxonomy (GTDB): domain Bacteria; phylum Bacillota; class Clostridia; order Lachnospirales; family Lachnospiraceae; genus Blautia. Next base: position 44,933 of record NZ_CANTKB010000006.1, on the reverse strand, counting down.
AAAAAAAGCTGGTTACGAACAGCTGGCTGCTCTTTATCTGGAAACCGCAGACCAGGAAAAAGAACATGCAAAAATGTGGTTCAAAGAATTCCACGGAATTCATGATATAGAAGTAAATCTTACAGATGCCGCTCAAGGAGAAAACTACGAATGGACAGACATGTATGCACGCATGGCCAGAGAAGCCAGAGAAGAAGGTTTCCCTGAATTGGCTGCAAAATTCGAAGGCGTAGCAAAAGTAGAAGCCGCTCATGAAAAACGCTATTTAAGATTACTGGAACACTATAAGTCAGGAAACACCTTCAAAGGAGATGCACCTCTTGGATGGAAATGCAGAAACTGCGGATATATCCACGAAGGCGATGAGGCTCCCGAAATATGTCCGGTATGTGCCCACCCAAGAGCTTATTTTGAAAGAAAAGCTGACAATTATTAAGAGACCAAAGTACCTTTTCGGGATATTTTACCAAACCGGAGAGGTACTTTTTTCTTCCCATAATGCTTGATTCCCGGCAACTGGTATTTTATAATCAAGATAGATAGAAAAGAGGCAGGTGATGACCCGACAAGATGCTTTTCTACAGAAGATAAGGTTTCAAAATACCATCAGAGGACACCTTTTAAAGTACATGAGACAACAACTACATACATAGGAGAGGAATGTTTCATGGCCAACAATACTATTTTTGATGATGTGTTCCGGACCTTGCTGGAAAAGATGCCGGAACTGGCAGTGCCTTTGATCAACGAAGTTTTTGGTACCTCCTATCCGGAGGACATCCAATTAATACAAAAGAGAAATGATCATCAGACAAAGCAAGGGGAAATCATTACAGATTCCTATTTTCTGATTGCTGACAAAGCCTACCATATAGAATGCCAGAGCACCAGCGACAGCAGCATGATCATCCGTATGATCGAATACGATTTCTCCATCAGTTTGGAATCCTTACGGCTGGAAGATGGAAAATACCGAATGTATTTCCCTAACTCCTGCATTTTATTCCTGAGGGGAAATGCAGGCAGGAAGATGCTGAGTATAGAAATGGTAATGCCTGATGGCAGTACCACAGAATACAAGGTTCCTGCAATCTATGTGGGACATTATACAAAAAATGAAATCTTACAGAAAAAACTGTTCTTTCTTCTTCCTTTTTATATTATACGGTATGAAAAAAAAGCTTTAGACACACAAGACCAGGAATTGCAAAAGATGTTGGAGGAATACCAAGAGATTGAAAAATGCCTGGAAGAAGAATTTCTGGAAGAAGGAAAAGAAAAAGCATACCGGGATTTAATGGAACTGATTCTACGGATATCAGACTATATCCTGAGAAACAAGGAAAAAGCCAGGAAAGGATTAGGTGATGTTATGGGCGGTAAAGTGCTGGAACTGGAATCCGACAGACTAATACAGGAGGGATTGGAGCTTGGGCGTACCCAGGGATTAAAGCAGGGGATTTCTCAAGGACTTGCCCAAAGTGTTTCTGCTCTGCTACGCAAAGGCAAAACAGCGGAAGAAATTGCTGATCTGCTGGATCTGTCTCTGGATTATGTTCAAAAAATCTTGAAAGAAGTCCAACAATAAACTCGAAGATTTTTCAAAAAATAGACTTTTAAAATGCCTGGGCGAAAGAAATATCCTAAGTAGCAAAGAAAAAGCCTAGAAAGGATTAGGTGATGTTATGAGCGGTAAAGTGCTGGAACTGGATCCGACAGATTAATACAGGAAAGGTTGGAACTTCAAAAAATTGACTCTGTCCAAAGTAACTTTCACTAGTACAAAATAAATTAAATAACTGCTGTATATTTCGTGGATAATGTGTGGTAAAATAGTATTATCTAAGAAAAGATGAATGCTATGAGAAAAACATATCTTCCCCTGTCAGATAAAGACAAGGATTACCTTAAATCATTATCCAAAAAGAGAACGATTCAGGCACAAGTCGTAGACCGTGCCAAAATCCTTTTATATAAAGCTGATGGGATGACATTCCAGGAAATTGCTGATAAACTTACAATCAGTACCGCAACGGTACGCCTTTGTATTTCAAAGTTTAACAAAGGCGGTGTGGATGCAGCGATTTTTGACGTTCAGCGTTCTGGACGTCCATCAGAAATTACCGATGATGCTAAGGCATGGATGATCAGTATTGCATGTCAGAAACCAACGGAACTCGGTTATGCACAGGAATTTTGGACGTTGACCGCTCTCCACAAATACATTCAAAAGCATGCAGAGGAGGCGGGATATCCAAGGCTTTCAACCGTTACCAAGCCATATATCCAGAAATTTCTCAAGGAACAGGATATTAAGCCATTTAAAATCAAGTATTACTGTGAAAAACGGGATCCTGATTTTGAATCAAAAATGCATGAGGTTCTGTTAGTTTACAAGCAGATTGAAATGCAGTTTGATGAAAATGGAACCCTCATTGTTCCAGATGATTATAAACTGACCATTACGGTATCGTATGATGAGAAACCTGGTATTCAGGCAATCTCCAACACTGCACCGGATTTACGTCCAACAACAGGACATGGAGAAGTATATCGTGACGCAGAATACAAACGTCTTGGGACACTCTCTTTATTGGCTGGTATTGATTTAGTTACAGGAGAAGCCATCCCGTTAGTAAGCGAGACTCACAAGAGTTCTGATTTTATTGAGTTTTTAAAGATACTGGACAAAAAATATCCATCACAGGATACCATCAGAATCATCCTGGATAATCACTCCGCACATACTTCCAAAGAAACACGACGCTTTCTGGACACCATGCCAAAGGAACGTTTTAAATTTGTGTTTACGCCGAAACATGGCTCATGGTTAAACATGATTGAAAGCTTCTTTAGCAAGATGACCAGGCAGATGCTTCGTGGAATTCGTGTCAATAGCAAACAGGAGTTGGAAGAACGAATTTACAAGTACTTTGACGAAGTGAATCGTGAGCCTGTGATTTATCACTGGAAGTATAAAATGGATGAAATCAGTGAAGAGGAAGCGGCATCTGTTTAATATAGCAATTATTTATTATTCGCTGTACTAGTTTATATAAACTTCAGCAAGAACCCTCTCTCTAGAAACTAGCCCCACATATGGCTGATAGAATTTTTTTAAGAGAATACAACCAGGCAGATTTTCTATAGTCTCCCTGGTTGTATATTGTCCTACACTTTCACAATCTCAATTTTACTGCACACACTGTCATCCACATACCACTGTTCCTATTCCCAAATCACGGTCAAAACTGCTTTTTGTACTTTATTTTCCAATGCGATAGTGTATAGCATCCCATTTTCAGTAATCTGTTCTGTTATGTCTTCTCCATTACAAAAAATACGATTCGGTCTTTTCTTTGCAAGAATTCCGATGTTTCCCTGCTCACTTATAACTCCGGTCATCACATTTTCCTTTATATATTGGCTTTCCACTGCTGCAAATCCGACATACTTTTCTACTAAACCGAGAAAAGTTCCTTCCCCCTTGCCAGGAATTATCTGATACCATGCATAACCTCCACTTTCTAAGAATGATTCTATAACTTCATCCTCCCTACAAAGAAATGCCTTTTTTTGAAAATAATCATATATCCAATACCAATCTGCCTTTTCTATATCCCATATTTCTTTTGGAGAAAATGAAAATTCCTGCATCTTTTCAGTTAAGTTATATACAGCAACTCCCCCTGCCTTTTCTTTTTCTCCATGGGTTGCTATATTTGTCAGTTTAAGTACACCTTCTTCCAGTGGATTCTTAAAAAGACAATCTTCTGTAGGCTTTGCAGCTCGGTCCATCATAAGAATTTTTCCATCTTGACACCCTAACGGAAATAATACTTCTGCATTTGTTTCACCGATTTTATCACTGAAATAAACCGGACCTCCGCTTATAGCTCTTAAAAGACTATGTTTAATACAATCTTCATGGCTAGTCCAGAACATATCCCAGTCACAATAATACAATTCATCCTGATACAATGCGTTATACGCATTCTGCAATAAATGTTCTGCAAATCCATTCTCTTTCGCTGGCACAAAATCATCGCTGTTTCTGGATACCGCAGAAATAGGTCGTGCAAGCATATTTTCCATGGCCATTCCCATACAATTAATAATAGCTCCATCCAGATAAGATGCCGCACCTTCCAGCCCCTTATGTATTCCTTCCGCAGCCACACAGACAGGAACACTGTTTTCAAAATAATTTTTTACCGCACTCTGCCCATCCACTTTTACAAAATCAATTTCCTCTTTCCGAAGATACTCATACCAATCTCTATAAAAACCAAAGGCATTTTCTTCTTGATATCCCGGAAGAATCTTTCCATTAATTGTATAGCACAGATGCTCTTTCTCTATCTGCTCTAATACGCTTCCTGACTGAATCCCCCCCCAATATCCACCTAATGCATGCCATACACCAAACCAGGAGATTTGTCCATCCTCCTTAATATCCTGTATCATACTTGAAAATCCTAAAGGAAATTTTTCTTTTTCAGGAATATAATCATATAATAGCTCTTCTTTTTGCGAAAGCCACCCATCATCCATCAAAATCCATCGTACAGGTACATCTTTTTCCTTTAGTTCCTGTGCTTTTTTGCGAACTTTTTCTTCTGTTATTTCCTGATAAAACGCATCCCAACTACACCATCCAATATACCGAAACATCTCTGGAAGTCTTCTGTCCTTTTTCAGACAAATTCCTTTATAATCTGCTAACCAGCAAAAAGCCTTTTCTATAGCCGCATACAGACTGGAATCTTCTGTGTAAAGAAATACTGGTTCCTCTACGCTACTCATACCCGCCATATAAGCTGTCATTTGCAATTTTATTCTTTTTTCTTCTCCCGTAGTTAAATATGTCTTATATTGAGTTCCTGCCATTGGCACAAAACATCCATATTTATCTTGATATTTAAAAAAGGCAATCTGTGTTCGTTCCGGTATCTCACCAAAATCTGTAACAAATTCCGGCCTTGTCCACCAATCATTAAACAGATACATTGCTGTAATCTTCTCTGGTTTTTCTCTTATATTAAATTCTAATACTATTGGATTTTCCAATTCCAGATTACAATTCTCCCGACATGATTCATTATCTATTTTTAATTTTAGCCAGCCGTTTTTTCTTGAATCAACATTTTCCACTACAAACGTTCCACATATTCCCTCTTTCTTATCAAGCGTAATTTCACTTCTTCCACCGCCGATATCTGCTATATTGTTTATAAATTCAACTTTTTTCCCTTTTTGACAATTCACGTGCAATATCATTTGTTCAATATTCAATATACGCACCTCCTACTACATCTCTAATATTACTGCTTCATATGGTCGAAGCAACAATGTTTCTTTTTCCTCACTTATAACCTTTCCATAATTATCCTTAATAACCTTTTTCCATTTATTGCTTAATTGAGCCTTCTGTTCTTCCCCCTGATAATTGCACAATACTACCACTTCTTTATCTTGCCAAACTCTCTTATAGGCCAGAAGATTTTTCTGTTCTTCCATTATCGGACACATACTTCCTTCTGTCAAAATCTCCGTGTATTCTGAAGAAATGCGAAGTTCTATCAACTCCTTATACCAATTCCATATAGAACCCTGCTCTTTCATTTGTTTCTCTGCATTAACTTCATGATAATTTTCATTAACCTTTAACCAGGGAGTCTTTATAGAAAACCCTGCATTTTCGCTTTTATTCCATTGGAAAGGTGTTCTTGCGTTATCTCTGCTCATATCAAACATAAATTCCATTGCCTCTTTATGGCTATATCCTTCTTTTCGTGCTCCTGCATACTGATTCTTTGTGGAACAATCATCATATTCTTCTATCGAAGCAAATCTACAATTTCTCATTCCCAATTCCTGCCCCTGGTAAATGTATGGCGTACCGCGTAGCATCATCTGCATAACAGCTAACATAGATGCTCCATAATAATTTCTTCCATCTGGATACAAATAATGATCGATACACCTCGGTTGATCATGATTTTCCAGGCACACTCCCAGCCAGCCCTTTTCTCCTGCCAGACCATGACTGTGGAACATTTCCCTTTTCACATCTTCCGGAGTCCATTTTCTCGTTTCATACCAATAATAATTCGGTTCAAACAAATTTAACTGACAATAAGAAAAATCAAAAATCATAGAAAAATATCCGTTTTCCTGTGAAATAAAGTCTACAACCTCTTCATCTGGCACTCCTGCCGTCTCTCCTACCGTCATAGCATTTCTTTTTCCATAAGTTCTATCCCTAAGCTCTGTGAGAAAATTTCCAATTCCTTTCTGATTCAGACTTCCATAAGAAACCGAAACCATTCCATCCTCCCCATCCGATTCAAAAGAAGGAAGTCCCTCGGCTTTTTTTATGTAGGTGATGGCATCCATACGAAATCCAGCTATTCCTTTATCCAGCCACCAATTCATCATTTTATAAATCTCTTCCCTCAGTTCTTGATTTTCCCAATTAAAATCCACCTGCTTTTTTGTAAATAGATGCAGATAATAATATGGTGTTCCCTCTATTGCTTCCCAAGCACTTCCGCCAAAAATAGACCTCCAGTTATTGGGTGGATTTCCATTTTTACCTTTTTTTATAAAAAAATATTTTCCATATTTCCCTTCTGGATTCTTTTTAGCTTTCTGGAACCATTCATGCTCATCAGAACAGTGGTTTATTACCATATCCATAATGATATTAATTCCCCTTTTATTTGCTTCATAAATCAGCTCGTCCATATCTTCATCCGTTCCAAAACTCGGATCAATATGGTAATAATCAGAAATATCATATCCATTATCATCCATAGGCGACTGATACACCGGACAAAGCCATAATGCATTTACGCCCAATGCCTTTATATAATCTAGCTTTTTCGTAATCCCTTTCAAATCACCCATTCCATCTTCGTTAGAATCATAAAAACTCCGCGGATATACTTGATAAACAACTGCCTTTTTCCACCAATTTTTTTTCATTACCTGTCCTCCTTTTACTCAAACTGATAAATATCTCCATCTGGAATATATTTAACCAAACTTTTCTATTGCAGTATTATACGCTAAGATTTTGATATAACTTTTTTGTTTTTCATATTAATCTATTTTCTGAATATTTATCAAACCTCTTATTACGTAAAAAGAGCTGCTGCCTAATAGCAGTAGCTCTTTTACTTCACATTTTTACAGCACCATCTGCCACACCGGCTACAATATATTTCTGAACAAAAATGTATAAAATTACGATAGGAATAATTGTAACTAATACGGCCGGAAAAATCAATTCCCATGGATTTCCATATTGTCCTGAGGTTAATTTTGCAAAATATAGTTCCAGTGTCAATGTTTTTACACCATCTCTATTTCCAATTACCAAAAACGGAAGGAGATAATCATTCCAAATCCACATGCCATTTAATACAATAACAGTTACTGTCGTACTTTTTAGAAGTGGAAATACTACATTAAAAAACATCTGAAAAAGATTTGCTCCATCTATAATTGCTGCCTCTTCCAATGATTGAGGAATACTTTTAATGAATCCATGATACAAAAATACTGACATACTGATTCCAAATCCGCCATACATAAAGATTAAGCCTGGAATATTTTTCATTCCCAGTTTTTCAAAAATATCTAATAATGGATACATCAAAGATTGAAATGGAATTAACATTGCTGCGGTAAATCCCAAATACATGATTTTTGCAAGCAAACTTTTACTTCTCACCATAACCCATGCTGCAAGAGAGGATACTATCACCAACAACAAAATGGAGGCTACAGTAATGAAAAAAGTAACTCCTATTGCCTTAAAGAAATTAATCTGTTCCATTGCTGTACTCACATACTGAAATGACCAGGAGGATGGGAGTGCCACAGGAGAAGCTACTATTTCATTATTTGATTTGAAGGAGTTAAACAGTAACAATGCCAAGGGTGCTAACGTATAAACTGCAACAGCAATCAACAAAACATGTGTTACTATCTGACCTGCTTTGTGTCTTCCTCCCATTGTCATGTTCTTCATTACATCTCCACCTCCTTCTTACTTGTCACGCTAACCTGTATAAGTGTCACAATTGCAATTAAAACAAAGAAAATTACCGCTTGTGCCTGTGCTAAACCATAATCTGGCGGTGAAGCATCTCTTGTAGTTCTTAAAATTTGAGTGGCCAGCATACGGGTTCCAAAATTACCATCTGTCAATGCAATGTTCTGATCTAACAGCATAAAACATTTAGATAGCGTCATAAAGAAGACAATTGTGAAAGAAGGCATAAGCATTGGAACTGTAATACTCCAAAAACGCTGCCATGCATTTGCACCATCTATGGATGCTGCCTCAAATAAATCTTTCGGAATATTATTTAATCCCGTAGTATAAATAATCATCATATAACCTGCCATTTGCCACGTAAACAACATTACTAATGCAAATAATGCTTTTGTATTATCCTGTGTCATATTACACAAGGCAGGAATGGAAATTACACCATCTTTTCCAAACAAAATATTAGAGAAAACAATCTCAAAAATAAATTGCCATATATATCCTAATGCTAAACCACCCAGAAGATTCGGCAGAAAATATATTGTTCTATATAACGCTGCACCTTTATGGAGATATGTTGCCAATAATGACATACAAAGAGACACAACATTAATTACAATCACTGCAACCACAGTAAATTTTACTGTATAAATCATTGCTTCAATAAATTTTTTTGTTTTAAAAGCTTTGATATAATTTTCAAACCCTACAAAAGACTCCCAAAAATGCTCTCCACCTGAAAAATATGTTCCTCTCCATCCCGTAAATGAATAAATAACACCTACGATAAATGGAATAACCACAACCATAAGGAACAAAATCAGAGAAGGAAGTGCCAACGGAACAAGCCTTTTCTTATAATATCGATCCATTCTGTTCCCTTTCTCTTCTAGCTTTATATAATACGGCATCCTATTTTTATCAGGATGCCGTACCACATTTCAGTCAAATAGTAACTTCATACTTTTATTCCATGCCTTTTTTCTCAGCCCAGCTGGAAACTGCAAAGTTTGCAATATCTTCATAAGCTGTATCCGGCCATTCAGTTGTATTTACATAATTCTCCATCATCTGAAGACCAAATGTATCAGTTGCCCATCCTGTTGGAGCTCCTGCATAAGCATTTGTCAGTGTATTACCTTCTGCCATATAAGAAATAATAGAATCTCCAAGACTATAACCTGCAGATGTAGTAGCTGGATCTGCATTATATGGAATAAATGCCATATCTTCCACTACAAACTTCTGTCCTTCTTCTGAAGTATTCAGCCATACCAAGAACTCCTGAGCCAATTCTTTTTCTTCATCAGAAACTTTATCATTAATACAATAATAATTCGGCACGAAAACCGGAATAGAACTTGCCATATGTTCGACTGTCAGACCCTCTACTTTTATATCATCCTGTGTAAATGGCATTTTAATCGGTAAAAATGTCAAAGTATCAACGATATCTGCATTTGCTTTTTCAATATTTGTATAACACCAGTTACCATTTTTAAAGAAAAGTGCTTTACTATTTGCAAACGTAGCCACTGCCGGATCATATCCATTTGTTGTTGCATTGATTAATTCTGGTCCTCTCTCTGTTGTTGCGTTTGATGTTTTCAAATCTAACGCTTTCGCATATGCTTCAAAAGCACCTTTTCCAGCTTCCAGCTGCTCCATCGTTGCTTCAGAAGCTGCTACAGAATTTTCAAACACTGCATCAATGGCCACATTAATCATATGATCGCCATATGTCCATTTTTCAGAACCTGCAACAGAGAATACACCTTCAAGAGAAGCAGCTTTTCCCGTTTTTTCTGTAGCTAATGCAAACTCCTGACCACTCAATTTAACAGTTCCTGCTGTTCCCTCTTTAATATAAGCGGTCAAAGTATGTACCATAGCTTCAAATTCTTCATACGTCGCAGTCTTAAAAGCTGCGATAAACGCCTCTACCTGATCTTCACCAAACAATGCCGCAAGCATTTCTGTATCTACAATGTAACCATATCCTTCTACATTATATGGAATACCATAATTTGTAGTTCCGTCCGTCAAATTGAAATTTTCTGGAATCTCACTTACTAGTTTTTTAAATTCTTCATTTGTTGCTTTTGACAAATCCATTGCAAATCCGCCTTCTACCCATTCTACCAATGCCTGTGCATTCATACATGAAAAAATAGCCGGTTTGTTCTTTGAATTCATCTCTGTTCTCAGAGTATCATCACTATTTGTCCCTGATCCTAGAGAAAACACCTTTACTTTTACATTTTTTTCTTCACCAAAAGCATTTGCTGCTGCCTCCATTGCATCTGCATTTTCACCTTTTGTATTAAAGATATACAAATCATAATCCTTTTTTGAAGCGGAATCACCGTTGCCCGCTCCACCACAACCAGTCAGAATACCAGCTGTCATTACACCAGCTAATGCCATAGCTAAAATTTTCTTCATTTCTTTTCCTCCTCGTTCTATTTATTTTATGATTGTATTATACTTTTATCTTTTTTATATGTCAATCGTTAACATATTTATTTTTTACATTTTATGACATAACAACAAAATTTTTTTGTCTGTTTTGTACATTATCACAAGAGTTTTTCTTTACTTTAATTGTATTTACACATAATTAAAAACTACTTTATTTTATTTTTTTATATAATTTACTATTATTTTTCTTATCATGTCTATCGTTTACATTTCTTTTTAAAAAAGAGATATCAAAACCACTCTTGTTCTGATATCCCTTTTATATCTTTTTTCCTTATAAATTATGTAGAATTTCTTTTAATCAGCTTTACAGGCATATAAACATTTGATGGAATCATTTCTCCCTTTAGTTTTTTTTCGATATATTCAATAGACAGTTCCGACATCTCTTTAATTGGTTGATGGATTGTTGTAATTGTAGGTGTAGTAACTGTTGCAATCATTACATCATCAAATCCCACTAGTTTCACCTGCTCCGGTATTTTTATATTCAAATCATTACACACCTGAATCACTTGACTGGCAATCAAATCGCTGCTAGCAAAAATCCCATCTACTCCCTCATTCTCTTTTAACCCTTTTTCAATATAAGATTGGTAATGCATTGAACCATATGCCAATTGATCACTCATCAGTACAATAGATTCCACGCCCTCTTCTTGACATATATCCCGAAAACCATCCGCTCTTCTGTCCGCAGGCATATCTTTTTTTAGAACACCTCCAAAATGTAAAAGCTTTTTACATCCCTGATCAATCAAATGCTTTGCTGCAAGCCTCCCTCCCTGATAATTATCACACTGAATCGTTATAGATTCATCACTTTTTTCTTCCTGTTCAAAATGAATAATTGGAATATGTAATTTTTTAAATTTTGCAGCATCTACATATTTACTACATAAAATAATACCTGCGACCTTGTTAGATATACACATATCCAAATACTCTGCCTCTTTTTCTGGCTGATCCTTGGAATTACAAAGAAGAATTTTATAATTTCTGGCAGAAGCCGCACTTTCTAAATTGCTGATTAACTTACTAAAAAATGGATGTGTAATATGAGGTACAATCACTCCAATAATATTTGTATGTTTTTTTGATAATGCACGTGCTGCCTCATTTGGATGATAATTCATTTCTTTCATTATAGAAAATACTTTACTTCTTGTCTCATCGCTAATATATCCCCTATTATTAATAACTCTTGATACTGTTGTTGCTGTCACACCTGCTTTTTCTGCAATATCCTTTATCGTTGCCATACCATTTCTCCAAAATTTTAATCTCTTAGATTTAATATATGTTTTTATATTACTATTTTCTGAATATTCCATCATGACACAGAAGTATATTGTGCATACTTCTTAGGCGATATCCCCACTGCCTTTGCAAACGCCTTGAGAAAATTGCTGTAATCACGGAATCCACATTTTTCACACGCATCATTCACCGAATACCCCTGACTCAGCAGAGACTTTGCCAGTGTAATTCGCTTGGCAATAATATATTTATTGATCGTTGTCCCTGTAGCAGCCTTAAAAATACGGCATAGATAGGAAGCACTCAGGAAAAAGTGTTCTGCAAGTTCCTCAATTGTAAGAGAATCCTCTATATTCTGATTGATATAGCTTAAAATAGCATCCACCTGGGTATGATTAGTTCTTTTCTCTTCCGGAAGCATCTCACATTCCTTCGCCGCATCTTCTCTTCCAATAAAAATCCGGTTCAAGAAAACCATCATTTCCACAAATGCCGCCTGTTCCAATAGCTGTGCACCATACCCTGTAATAGAAGAAATCTTATGAATATAATACAGAAAACGACTTTTTTCTTCTTCTGTGAGAGAAATCTTATGTCCGAATCTTTTTGGTCTGCTGGAAAAACAATGATTCAGATCCGCATTCTCACAGCTTAATTTCTTCAAAAATTCCGGATGTATAGAAATAACGATTCTTTCATGAATCTGGCTGTCAATCTGGGTCAGATGATGACTCTCATATTGATTAATAAAAAACAAATCTCCCGGCAAAATGTCATAAAAACGATTATCAATTAAAAATTGTTTTCCCCCTGAAATAGAGAAATACAATTCATAACTGTCATGAATATGCATATTCATCGGTTTATCATCATGGTACAAATGAGCAATGGCAAAACTCTGATTCTGAATACACACTTCAATCGCCTTCTTACAGGAGCTGTAAACTTCCATTTTTTTCACCTCTTTTGCTGTTTTTTTCGCATAAATCACTCCGTTAAGTTTAGTATATCGTCTTTGTTCAAAATAAACAAGATTTACAGCAAGAAAACACAAGAAACAGAAATATAAACATGCTATGATAGAGATACAAACTTGGCAGAAAAACATGATTCACAAAAAAATTTAAAGAAAAGGAGATTAAAACAATGGAACTTAGAACTGCTGTATCACCAAGAGACGTGAAACACTACACCACAGATCGTTTAAGAGAAGAATTTCTGATTCAGAATCTCTTCACTCCTGACGAAATCAAACTGGTTTACAGTCACATTGACCGTATCATCACAGGTGCTGCTACTCCGGTAAAAGAAGAATTAAAACTTACTGCAGGAGAAGAACTTCGTGCTGCTTACTTCCTGGAAAGACGCGAAATGGGTGTTATCAACATTGGCGGAGCCGGAAAAATCACAATTGACGGAAAAGTATATCCTGTAGCATACAAAGAAGGGATGTATATCGGTATGGGTGCAAAAGACATTTCCTTTACAAGTGATGATGCCGAAAATCCTGCTAAATTCTACTTAAACAGTGCTCCGGCACATACCGCTTATCCAACTGTTCTGATCAAACCAGAAGGAACACCGGAAGAAGGCGTTGTTATCGTAAAAGACGAGAATAAAGTAGAACTTGGATGTCTGGAACAGTCTAACCACAGAACGATCTGCAAATATATCCTTCCAGGACAGGTAGAAAGCTGCCAGTTAGTAATGGGTATGACGAAACTGGAACCGGGAAGTGTCTGGAACACCATGCCATGCCATACACATGACAGAAGAATGGAAGTTTACTTATACTTCGATATTCCGGAAGATGCATTTGTTATGCACTATATGGGTGAACCTACCGAAACACGCCACATTGTTATGAGAAACGAAGAAGCTGTAATCTCCCCAAGCTGGTCCATCCACTCAGGAAGCGGTTCTCAGGCTTACACCTTTATCTGGGGTATGGTTGGAGAAAATCAGGACTTTGATGATATGGACGGCGTTTCTAACAAAGATATTAAATAATAAATTCAAATAAGGAGGATACTCTCATGGATATTATGAAGAGCTTTTCATTAGAAGGAAAAGTAGCTCTGGTAACAGGTGCTGCTTACGGAATCGGTTTTGCTATGGCAGAAGCTCTGGCAAAAGCAGGTGCTAAGATTGCATTTAATTGCCGCGGTCAGGAACATCTTGACAAAGCTTTAGCAGCTTATGCAGAAAAAGGAATCGAAGCAAAGGGTTATATCTGTGACGTTACCTGCGAAGATCAGGTACAGAACATGGTAGCTGACATTGAAAAAGAACTGGGTGTTATTGATATTCTGGTAAACAATGCCGGAATCATTAAAAGAATCCCTATGACAGAAATGAGTGCTGCTGATTTCCGTCAGGTTGTAGATATTGACTTAAATGCACCTTTCATTGTTTCAAAAGCTGTTATTCCTGGCATGATCAAAAAAGGCCACGGAAAAATCATCAACATCTGCTCAATGATGAGTGAACTGGGACGTGAAACTGTATCTGCTTACGCAGCTGCAAAAGGTGGTCTGAAAATGCTCACCAAGAACATTGCTTCTGAATACGGTGAATTTAACATTCAGTGTAATGGTATCGGACCTGGCTATATCGCAACTCCTCAGACAGCTCCTCTTCGTGAGCTTCAGGAAGATGGCTCCAGACATCCATTTGACAAATTCATCATCGGAAAAACTCCTGCTGCCCGCTGGGGAGATCCGGAAGACCTTATGGGACCTGCTGTATTCCTGGCATCCGATGCTTCTAACTTCGTAAACGGACACATTCTGTATGTAGACGGCGGAATCCTTGCATACATCGGAAAACAGCCGTGATAAAATATTCAATCTTCTAAAAGACTAAAAAACAGGGAATCGTTTCTTTGATTTAACAAATGAAATGATTCCCTGTTTCTATACTTTTTTATCTTTTGTTTTCTCTCTCATCTAACGCTTCCAGTGTATATTCATGAAGCGTTTCTCTTCTTCGAAAATCTTCCGAACGCAGCATTTTAGAGTACATCATATCCACCATGACTAAAATTGGAAACTGGGGCGAAATATCTTTTCCTCTTTCCAAATTTTCCTTTACTGCAAACAATACAACCTCATCACAAAAACTTTGAAATCTCTTCTCCATATGAGAGGTCATAAGCACCACAGAAGCTCCACATCGTTTCGCTGCTTTCAGAGAATCTATGACTTCCTCCGTTTTTCCGCTGACACTGATTCCAATCACTCCGCACTCCTCATCCAAAAGCACAGAATTCATCTTCATAATATGAGTATCGGTAATGGATTCAATATTCACACCGATTCGCATAAACCTCAGCTTCATTTCCATTCCAACCATACTGGAACTTCCCTTGCCATAAACATAAATTCGTTTTTTCTGATTCAGCATTTTCACAATGCGGTCAATCTGCTCTTCATCAATAAGAGAATAGCTTTTATTCAGTAATTCCTGATAGCTGTTCAACACCTGCTTAATATGATTGCTGGCAGGTTTTGTAATAGTTCCTGTACCACCCTGTTCATAGTGAAATACAAACTCCCGATATCCTTTATATCCACATTTTTTTGCAAACCGGGAAAGAGAGGCTTCCGATACATAAAGTTTTTTTGACACACTTTTAGAAGATAAGTCTATCTTTTCTTCGTTATGAATAAAAAAATCTGCAATTGTTTTTTCTAATGGTGTAAAATTTCCGTAAATCGCTTCAATATGCGGAATAATATTTTTTTCGTATCCTTCCATGTTTCCTCTCCTTTCCCTGCTTGTTTCAATGTTTTCCTTTGAAATGATAAAATGCACCTAACATTCCCGCCTGATTCTGATTCTCCGCAAAAGCAAGACGAGTATGCTCCGCCACAGACGGAATCAGGTACTGATCCAGGGCTTCACGCAGCATATCTTTTAAATATTCCTTCTGAGCCATAATTCCACCGCCCAGAACAACCACCTCTGGATTTACCACATAACAGATATTCGCAATTCCCATACCTAAAACTTCACACATTTCCCTGATAGCCCGTATACAGTCCTCGTCTCCCTGCTTTGCCTGTGCAAACACGTACTTTCCGTCAATGGATGCCGGATCCAATTTCTTATACTCCGCTGTTTTCTTTACCAGAATACTGCTGGCTCCCAAATCCTGAAATTCGCCGCCCGGAAGGTGCATATAACCAACTTCACAGCCACTTCCCGAAAATCCGTGAAATACTTTTCCATCCATCAGGATTGCACCACCAATACCTGTTCCAATAGTCAGGCATACACTGATCTTACTTCCCTTAGAAGCCCCTGCATAGTGCTCTGCCAATCCGGCACAATTCACATCATTTTCTACTTCGCAGGGAATCTCATACAGTTCCTCCAGTGTCTTCTTGATTTCTGTTCCGGTGTAGTCGGGAATCAAGGGAGATGCATAAGTGATTCTTCCATTCTCACAATCCACCATTCCTGCTGTAGAAATACAAATTCCCTCAGGATGATAGGTTTCCCTGAAAGTCTCTATAATTTTTTTGGCCTTCTCCATGATTCCAGGACCGCCAAACTGCTTTGCCTGTGTTGGCATCTCTCCTGTAGTAAGAAATTCTCCGTTCTCCTGAATCACACCATATTTAATAGAAGTACCGCCGATGTCAATACAGATATATTCTTTCATTCCGCATCTCCTTTGTTTCTGATCCTTATTTTATCTTAATCTTAAAGATTGCTTTTTTAATTGTTACCGGTTCCTTTACCTGTACAGCCGTTCTGTGTGCATCCTTGGGATAGCAGAGAAGAAAATCCCCTTCTGTAAGAATTACATGACTGTTTTTTTCTCCTTCTAACGGAAGAAAATCATCTTTTTCCACGAACTCTTTCTGTTCCATATTGTCAATAAAATTTACGTCAATCTGCTCCGGTCCTCTCAATATAAAATGCAGATCCAGATATTGACGATGTGCTTCCCAAAATCTGTTTTCCGGTGTTGTTGTCTCATATTCTACAATATTTACAAACAGGTTGTCACCATCTATTTCATGACTTCCCTTTTCATATGATAATAAATCGTGGTTTTTTGCATACTCAAAACATTTTAATACGTTTTCTTCCAGGTATCCATAATCCTTTAAATCTCTGATATTTCCAAATACCATCTCTGTTTCCTCCCTTTTTCTACAGCTATCAGCCTGGGCTTACCTCTGAGAAAGTCCAGGCTGATACATTTGATGACCGATTAATTTTTATAAATAGTTGTATATGGAGCAGGTTTTGAATTATCTCCTTTTACCTTTCTCCAGATAATACTTGCAGGAATACCTACTACCAGTGAAACGACAATAGAGATAATAGAGTAGGACCAAATGGACACTTCACCTGCCGGTATAAAATATTTGATATAAACCATAACTGCGGATGCTGCAATGAAAGCCAGAGTTGCTCCAAATGTATTTGCAACTTTTGTAAAAGCTCCCAAAATAAAAGTTCCGATCAGAATACCAAGTACCAGACCCATAAATCCGTTGAACCATTCATAAGCAGATTTAACACCGCCATTTGCCAGTACAACAGCTACAACAATTGCAAAAATACCAACAATCAAAGATACATACTGACCGATCTTTGTCTGTTTTTCAAAGCTTAATTCTTTCTTAGAAAGACGTTCCTGAATGTCCAGTGTCCAACTGGATGCCACAGAGTTCAAGCCTGTAGACAGTGTAGACTGTGCTGCTGCATAGATTGCGGCAAGAAGGAGACCTGTAATACCTACAGGAAGCTCAAATGCAATCCAGGATGCAAAAATCTGATCCTGCTGTGCTGCAGGAGGAAGCTGATTTCCCTGTACATTATAGAATACATGTAATCCTGTTCCGATTAAGTAAAATACGGTTGCAATGAAAATGGATAATGCACCATTTGCAAGCATCATTTTGTTCAGTTTTTTTCTGTCTGTAGTTGTTGTAAAACGCTGTACAATATCCTGGCTGGATACATAAGAACCCATGGTATTAAATCCTGCACCCACAATCAACAGAAATACACTGTCTTTTAAGATATTTGGATTAAATATTGGCTGGTCTTCTGCAAGGAATTTATGACCTGCTGTAAACTCATGGAAGATTGCTCCGATTCCACCGTCAATGTGTGCCAGCAGGAAAAACAGACCAAAGGTAACACCGATCAGAAGTACAGAGCCCTGGATAAAGTCTGTCCAGAGTACAGATTTCAAACCGCCTGTATAAGAATAAATAATAGCAATTACACCCATGATAACAATCAGAATATTTACATTGATTCCCATCAGACTGGAAAGTACCATACATGGAAGATACATGATAATAGACATACGTCCAATCTGGTATACAATGAACATGACTGCACCAAGAACACGGAGTCCCTTGCTGTTAAAACGCAGTTCCAGATAATGATAAGCAGTATCAATATCCAGTTTGCTGTAAATTGGCAGGAAAAAACGAATGGTTATTGGAATTGCCAGCAGCATACCAAGCTGTGCAAACCACATGATCCAGGTTCCTGCATAGGAGTTTCCTGCCAGAGACAGGAAAGAAATCGGGCTTAACAAGGTTGCAAAAATAGATACTGAGGTAACCCACCACGGCACTGTGCCGTCTCCTTTGAAATACTCTTTTCCCTTCATTTCCTTTTTTGCGAAATGAAGTCCGGCAAATAAAACGGCTGCCAGATAAACAATTAAAATGATTAAGTCAATGACTGTAAATCCCTGCATAAATTTTCTCCCTCTTCACTCTTTTATATCCGGTATTTTACAGATATTTGGCTTTTGCTGCTTTTACCATTTCTGCTGCTTCGTGTGCAATTGCTTTATCTGCTTCCTGAAGGTTTTCCAGTGGTTTACGAACACCGCCCAGATCTACTCCTTCATTAACACGAAGGATTTCCTTTGCTACTGCATACATATTTGCATGGCTTGAGCACATTTTATAAATAATTTCGTTGATATCATACTGAAGAGCTGTTGCTGTCTCTCTCTCACCTGCTGCAATCAGATAATTTAATTTCAGAAACAGTTCCGGCATAACACCATAAGTTCCACCGATTCCGCCATCTGCACCAATCGCACGTCCTGCTACAAACTGTTCGTCCGGACCGTTAAATACCACAAATTCTCCCTTAGCTGCTGTTCCTGCTGCTTTAAACATCTGGATATCCTGTGTTGGCATAGAAGAATTCTTTACACCGATGACTCTTGGATTTTTCATCATTTCTGCAAAAAGACTCATTGTGAGAGCAGTTCCTGCTAACTGAGGAATGTTGTAAATAATAAAGTCTGTATTTGGAGCTGCTGCACTGATATCATTCCAGTATGCTGCAATAGAATACTCAGGAAGTCTGAAATAAATTGGAGGAATAGATGCAATTGCGTCAACACCTACACTTTCAGAATGTCTTGCCAGTTCTACGCTGTCCTCTGTATTGTTGCATGCTACATGGTTGATTACCGTTAATTTTCCTTTAGCTACTGCCATAACGTTTTCAATAATAATTTTACGTTCTTCTACTCTCTGATAGATACATTCACCTGAAGAACCATTTACATAAACACCTTTTACACCTTTGTCAATGTAATACTGTGTGAGAGCACGTACACCTTCCGGGCTTACATTGCCATCTGCGTCATAGCAAGCATAAAAAGCTGGGATAATTCCTTTGTATTTATCTAATCTACTCATAATAACATTCCTCCTGGGCCATGCCCTAAATTTTACTCTGCTTTTTTCATTTCCTCTGTAAAGGACTTTGTAATTAACTGTGGTCTTGTAATAATAGAACCAACCACAACACTGTAGCATCCGAGTTCCACCACTCTTCTTGCTTTCTCCGGTGTATTAATATTTCCTTCTGCAATGACATGATGTTTTGCTTTGCTTAAAATAGTCCGGATGATCTCGAAATCATTTGCTTCAATCTTGTCTCCTTTGCTGTGCTCTGTGTAGCCCACCAAAGTTGTTCCAATGAAGTCAAATCCCAACTCATCTGCATGAAGTGCTTCTTCTACTGTGGAGCAATCTGCCATCAGCAACTGTTCCGGGTATTTCTCACGAATCTGATGGTAAAATTCGTCTATTGTTACATTTCCCGGTCTTAAACAAATCGTTGCATCAACAGCAATGATCTCCGGTTTTACTTCCATGAGTTCATCGATTTCTTTCATCGTTGGTGTGATATATACCTTGCTGTCCGGATAATCCCTTTTCACAATTCCAATCACCGGAAGATCCACATTCTGCTTAATCTCCGCTATGTCTTCTTTTGTGTTGGCACGGATTCCCAGTGCTCCTCCCTCTGCTGCTGCCTTTGCCATTCTTCCCATAATAAAAGAAGAATGAAGCGGCTCATGAGGAAGTGCCTGACAAGATACGATCAGATGTCCTTTAAGCTGCTCTAAACGTTTGTCCATTGTGCTCTCTCCTTTCCGCTTTTGCGTTTTTTCTGAGGTCAAGTATAACACTTATGAAACATTTTTCAATACTTTTTATTTTTAAGAAAGTTCTTTCATTCCATTCGACATTTTGTATAATTTTCATTTTTTATTTTTGTTCATTTTTAAAAATCATGCACAGAATTTGAAAGTTCTTTCTCGTTAAAATCTATAGATTGAATTAGTTCTGCTATGGAATTATAATAGAGACAGGTATTTTATTATCATACACATAAGGAGAAGGATTATGATTATTAAAAATGGTCTGGTATTCCAGGAAGACGGAAACTTTGTAAAAAAAGATCTCTATATTGAAAATGGAAAATTTGTTGCTTCTGAGCAAGAGGTTTCTGACAAAACAGAAGTAGATGCTCAGGGATTGAAAGTTCTTCCAGGTCTTGTAGACGTTCACAGCCATGGAGCTTACGGTCATGATTTCTGTGATGCAGATCCGGAAGGATTAAAAGTAATCTTAAAATACGAGAAAGAACACGGCATTACTTCCTATTGCCCGACTTCTATGACTCTTGCAAAGGATAAACTCATGGATATCTTTGCTACAGCCACCATGGTTCCTGAAGACCCTTCACAGGCACGTATTATCGGTGTAAATATGGAAGGTCCATTGATTGATATTAAGAAAAAAGGTGCACAGGCCGCAGAACATATCAGCGTGCCTGAAGCTTCCTTCTTCCGTAAATGCAATGAAGCCTCAGGAAACCAGATTAAGCTGGTAACACTGGCACCAAATGTTGAACGTGCTTATGAATTCATTCAGGAAGTAAAAGATGAAGTTGTCATTTCCATCGGACACACCACAGCAAACTATGACTGTGCAAAAAAAGCCATGGATATGGGCGTAACACATGTCACTCACCTTTACAACGCAATGCCTCCATTTGCACACAGAGACCCAGGTGTAATCGGTGCAGCCTGTGACAGCGAAGATTGCATGGTAGAATTAATCTGTGATGGCTTCCATATTCACCCAAGCACCATCCGTACAACTTTCAAAATGTTTGGCGATGAAAGAGTGGTGCTTATCAGTGATTCCATGATGGCAACCGGTATGCCAAACGGAAAATACGAACTTGGCGGACAGGAAGTAACCATGAAAGACCGCTTTGCCGCTCTTTCCGACGGTACTATTGCCGGCTCTGCCACCAATCTGTATGACTGTATGAAAAAAGCTATGGAATTCGGTATTCCAGAATCCACCGCTATCTTCGCAGCAACCAGAAACCCGGCAAAGAGCATTGGCGTTTATGATAAAGTCGGCTCTTTAACACCTGGAAAATTTGCAGATGTGCTGTTGGTAGATGAAGAATATAACCTTAAACAGGTAATTTAAAAGACGAAATCCTCAGAAGATTGCAGCTTCTGAGGATTTCTATGTTTAAAATTATGAAGAGGGGCTTAATCATGTGACCGCAATATTATGATTCTACTGCTACTTTTATCACACATTTTTTTAATTTGCGGTCATCTCCTGCTGCTGCACTTGGAAGATGTGGTTCCTGTGCCATGCACACAACAAATCTTCCCGGTCCCATTTTGAAACGAGCACTTTTTTCTGCCGTGCAGCTTCCAAAATCTTTTTCTGGTGAAAATGGCTCTTTTTCATGGAATCCATCCAAACCAATAAGAATCAATTCTGTTCCTTCGATATCAATCTGAATATCCATATATTTTTTATGAATTTCAAAGCTTAACTCTTTCTCATCTTTTGCCTGTGCTTCCATGACATTGGCAAATACTTTATCACCCAGAATTTCCGTTTTTCCTAATGGAAGATTTTTTAAATCTGTTTTTTCCAAAAAATCTATAGCGGTATCTAAGTTAGAAGATATTCCACGATAGCGTGATATATTTTTAAGTTCATCGTATATCATACCCTATTCCCCTATGATTTCACTTAATGCGACTTTTCTGTTTTCAAACCTGGATTTAGTACAAGCATCTGCTGTGGCAATAGCGGCTCTAGCTGCTTCTCCTGTCAACAATGGTTTAAACTCATCAGAAGGTTCCATACCATGCATTAATTCATTGAGATATTTCATTTCCTTATTCATAACTCCCTGTAACCACAGTGGCGGAATCTTGTCTGGATTTCCATATTGAATTGCACCATCCATTTCTGTTCCGTGATAAATACTTGTTCTGTTATCATCTTCCTCTTTTGTTTCATGAAGCAAAAAGTGTTCTTCCTTTCCATCAACTTTTAAGGTACAACCTGCATCAAACATATCAAGTCTAATCGCACCTTTTGTTCCTTGAATCAACAGATAGTGTTCTGGCCAATGAAAAGCAGATCCCCATTCCATTACCGCAAAACGATTGTCAGAAAATTCTGCATTAATAAACAGCATATCATCTTCATCGCCAAAATTTTCACCCACATGTGCTACATTGCCACCTGTCATAGTAACAGCTTCAGGCATCCCCCCCATAATAAACTGTACACAATCAAGTTCATGAATATGATGATATAAATGTCCACCTGATTTTTCTCTGATTTTTTTCCATGATACTGATGGTTGAACGTCTTCCCATCCATTTCTTGCTGAATGACAATATAAAACTTTTCCAATGACACCTTCATTAATTAATTCTTTTGCTCTTTGTACCCCATGGAAGAAATTCATAATATGTCCAGCCATAAATGTCACCTTGTTTTCATCACAAGCTCTAACCATTTCATCACAATCCTGATAACTAAGTGCAATTGGTTTTTCACAAAAAACATTTTTTCCATGCTGTGCAGCTTTAATAACTGGTTCTTTATGTAAATAATTTGGTGTGGCAACAACAACAGTGTCTACATCTTCTCTTTCAACTAATTCATCTAAAGATTTTGCTGAATCACAACCAAGTTCATCTGCAATTTTCTGACCATTGTTTGGATCATACACAACGGTTACCTCTGCATCATCCATTCTTTTTAAAATTCTTGCTAATTCTGCTCCAAAATAACCGACTCCTACTACTCCATATTTTACTACCATGATAAAAAACTCCTTTCACGTTTTGTTATTTATTTCACTGCACCTTCTGATAAACCACCTGCAATTTTATTCTGAATTAAGCAGAAGAAAATAATAGAAGGTATTACTACCAATGCTGATGCTGCCATCATATCTCCCCAGTCAAGAATCTCTGCTCCGTCTAAAGAGCGAAGAGCCACAGCAACTGTCATTTTTTCTGTATCATTTATCAAAATTAAAGAATACAAAAATTCATTCCATGCATTAATGAATGTATAAATAGCTGTTGCAACAATACCAGGGGCAACTAAAGGAAGTACAACTCTACCAAATACCATTAATTTATTTGCACCATCTATTCTTGCAGCTTCCTCAATACCGATAGGAACACTTTTAAAAAATCCTACTAAAAGCCACACTGCATAAGGAATACTAAAGGATAAATAAACAATAATCAAACCAACTCTTGTGTTTGTTAATCCAAGTTTTGCCATAACAATTGAATATGGTATAGCAAGCAAAATTGGTGGGAAAATATACGTTGTCACAAGAAATCTAGACATGATTGACCCAAATTTTGGAAAAAAGCGTACAATTCCGTATGCTGCCATAGATGCAATAGTAATTGCTATAACAGTTGTAATCAAGGAAATAATAATACTGTTTTTAATATTTGTTATGAATCCTAAATCCTTGATAACATGAACAAAATAATCTAATGTCACTGTTTTGGGAAGAAATCCTGTTGGATTTCCTGTCAGTTCACCTTTTCCTTTAATTGATGAAATTAAAATCCATAAAAGTGGAAACACTGCAATACTCGTTAGAATAAGCAAATAAACATGACAAACTGCATTTCCAACTCTTCCTTGTTTGCGTCTCATCACTTATCCTCCTTTTCCCAACGACCTATAATTGCAAAATATCCAATACAAATTGCCATCATAAAAATAAATAAAAGAACTGTTACTGCTGATGACTGTCCTAACAATTTTGTTCCCCATCCCATATCATATGCATATACAGGAACTGTCTGAGTTGAGCCTGCAGGTCCTCCTCCTGTAATCAGATATATAATATCAAAGTTATTAAATATCCATACAGTACGCAAGACTACCAAAAGTCCCATAACAATTTTTATATGTGGAACTGTAATATAAAGAAATGACTGCCATTTTTTCGCACCATCAATCTCTGCAGCTTCGTATTGATCCTGAGGAACTGTCTGCAATGCCGATAATACATTTACCATAATCATTGGTGCTCCAAACCATATGTTAATTAAAACTAAAACCACAAATGCTAATGTTTTTTCCGTCAAAAACTGAGGTATTTCATCACAAATTCCCATCTCCACTAAAAGGTTTGGCAAAATACCATAGACACCATTTAATATCCACTTCCAAGAAAAGGCAATTACAATAGATGGAAATGCCCATGGAATAATCAATAACGTTTTATATACGCCCTTCAAATGCTTTACCCTATTCAATGCCAATGCTGCTGTAAAACCTACAAGAAGTTGTCCCAATAAAGAAAATATTGTCCATTTCAATGAATTAAAAAACGAACTCCAAAATGCTTTGTCTGAAAGAATTGCTATATAATTATCGAATCCAACAAAACTGTACGTCGGTCTTATTAAATTCTTGTTTGTAAAGCTGTAAAAAATACTGGAACAAATTGGATAAAGAAATAAGGCACATACAACAATGATAGCTGGTAATACAAATAGCCATCTTGTAAGATTTCTGTTTTTCATATGCTTCATATCCATTATCTCCTTTAAAGGTTGCTGCCAATAGATACTGTCATAACAATTATTGACAACAACCTTGTTTTAGTTTTATTGTGCAGCTGCCTTAAATAACTTATTTAATTCATCTTCTGCCGCCTTTGCTGCTGTTTTAACATCTGTCCCGTTCGTAATAATATCTTGGAACATTTCTTCTATTACATGCTGATTTACAATTAATCCAGCCTGAAGATTAGGACCATGTTCAAATCCAATTGCAGTTCCTCCTGGAATCTGAGAACTAATAACTTCTTCTGCATGCTGGAATTGCTGTATTGTTTCATTATTTTTGTAGGCATCTAAATCTTCAATACCAGAAACAGATGGAAGCATGCCCACCGGCTGAGATGACAAGAAATTTAAATAGTTTTCTTCTTCATATAAAGTTTTGATGAATTCTTTACAAATATCAGGATGTTTAGAATTTTTCCATACTACAAGTGGCTGATTAGAAGTTGTAATTCCTTTTTGTTCGCTTCCATCTATAGTCGGAATAGGATAACAATCCACGTACTGTAATAAATCCGGAGAGTTTTGCTGAACTCCACCAATCTGGAATCCTGAATTAAAATCAAATGCTGTTTTACCCTGATAATACAATGTAGCCTGATCTAAAACATCGTAATTCACAGAATCTTTTGGAGAACAATCTTTATATACTTTTAACCAGTAATTAATTCCATCAATGGCCAAATCACTTGTTAAATTAGCTGTAAGATCATCATTTAAGAGACTTCCTCCACCACTTCTAACATAAAAGTTCAAAAAGTTGGTTGCCTGGAAATCATTAGAACCACAAGGGAATGATAACCCATATACTCCGTCTTTTGTAAGTTGTTTTGCTGATTCATACAATTCATCCCATGTTTTTGGAACTTCAAGATTATTCTGTTCTAGTAGATCCTTTCTTACCCACATAACCATTGCATGTGAATATAATGGAAGTGAATAATTATTACCATCTACAGTTCCCTCGTTCAATGCATTTTCTGAAAATCTATCTCTTCCAATATCATCAATCAAATCATTTAATGGAACAAGTGCATCTGAATTAATCATTTCTGCTACATGTCCTACCAGTGCTGTGCTCATATCAGGTACATTTCCTGAAGCCAAACCCGTTGTCCATTTTGTGTAAAAGTCATTCCAAGAAAATGTTTCTATTTTGATGTTTACTTTTGGATTTTCTTCCATAAATTTGTCTGCTGCAGCCTGAATAGAATCTAATCTTCCACCCTGTGTAAAAGAATGCCAGAAAGTAATATCACCTTCTAATTCGCCGTCTTCATTTACCGAACTTTCATTTTTTGCTGTTTCTTTTCCAGAATCACCTCCACATCCTATGAGAGATCCTACTGTCAAAATTCCTGCTAACAATATTGCTAATTTCCTCTTCATACGTTTAACTCCTTTCACCTATAAGTACCTAATTACTTTTAATATCTTCCACTTCTTTCATTCTTTTTGTGGATTTCGTATTTGATAATCAGATTTTACATCTTTATTTTAGACATTACTACTGAATATTCATTCTTTAATAGCACAAAACATCACTTATTATTCCATATATGTATATTCTTATTTTTTTCACAAAAAAACTTCTTTTCTATCAACCACGAAAAGAAGTTTTTGGTTATTTTGCATAAATCAATCATATTTTATCCGTTTTAATTATGTATTTCGTATGATTTTCATCACTTTATAGGATTTTTCGACACTATTCCTTGGATATTTTCCGATACTGATTTGGGGTTACCCCAAAATATTTTTTAAAAACACGGATAAAAAAATTAACATCTTCATATCCAACGCTATATGCAATATCACTGACACTCTCTACAGACAAAAGTAATCTTCTTCCCGCAACAGTCATTCGCATATCCCGTAAGTATTCTCCCGGACTTTTTCCTGTTTGCTCTTTAAAAAGCTTACGAAACCTCGTTTCTCCCAAACCTGCCATTTCGCAAAGCCGAGCTGTTGTATACCTTTCTGTGGGATGTAAAACCATAAAATCTACTACCGAACGGATTCTTTCATCCATATGCTCTGTTCCTGTATTCAAAAAATTTTCCTGTCCACATACCTCCCTTGTCAAATGAGCACTATCTTTTCCTGATCTTTCGATAATTTTTCCAATCAGTAATTCTAAATATCCTCTAACTAAAAACATACGCTCTGCCCCGTCTGAATGTATCGCAGCATATATTTTTTCAAAGTACTCCTTTTCTCCCTTATCCGGCAAAACATCTGGCATTCCATAATAATCTTTTAAAAAATCTCCACCATCATAATATACCGATGTATTAAATCTAATACTCATAAACGAAAAAGAATCTCCAAGTGCATGACATGATAATTCACAACCTCTTGGAATATATACCACTTGATTTTTTTCTACTGTAAGTTCTTTCCCATTTATAAAAAATATTGCCTTTCCGGATATAATATACCGCAGCATACTATATGGAATTTTACTTTCCGGCATATACCATGCTCTTCCAAAAGAATACTTGTCAACATATAAAAAATTAATCCTTACTCCTTCAATGTATGTTTTTTCTGCCTTGACTTCATTTTTTTTCACGAGACTCTCCTTCTTATAAAAAGTAATTCCATATCGAACTACTTTTTTAACTATTTCGTTCTATTTTTCCTGCATATTGATTTTTTCTATCTGTTGTAAAGCATCCAGAATATGCTTTAATTATAAAGGGACAGGATTGATTAAACAAGGATACTTCGCAATCTTTTTCTTTTAAAAGTGATTTTATCACAGACAAAGTCTCTTTTTTTGTATATACTACAAGCAAAGTTACAGATAATAAAAATGAACATACAAATATAAATTAAAAAACAGGAGGTAATCTCATGAGATTAAAAGATAAAGTTGCTATTATTACCGGCGGAAGCCGCGGAATTGGTTTTGCTACTGCCGATGCATTTTTGAGAGAAGGTGCTACTGTGATCCTTACAGCAAGTACTCAGGAATCCGCTGATACGGCTGTAAAAAAATTACAGGAAAAATATCCTGACTCTAAGATAGCAGGAATCAGTCCGAATCTGGCTGATTTAGAATCCGTAAGAGCATCTTTCCGTGAAGCTACATCCAAATATGGCTGTGTGGATATTCTGGTAAATAACGCCGGTCTTTCTGAACGTACTCCATTTATGGAATACAAAGAAGAAGATTTCGACCGTATCATGGATTTAAATGTAAAAGGAGTTTTCAACTCCACCAGAGCTGCTTCTGAATGCATGATTGCCAGAGGTGACGGTGTAATCCTCAACACTTCTTCTATGGTAAGTATCTATGGACAGGCCAGTGGTCTGGCTTACCCGGTTTCTAAATTTGCTGTAAACGGTCTCACCGTTTCTCTTGCAAGAGAACTCGGTCCAAAAGGTATCCGTGTCAATGCGGTTGCACCTGGCATCACAGAAACAGATATGATGAAGTCTGTTCCAAAACAGGTCATCGAACCTCTGATTAATCAGATTCCTCTTCGCCGTCTCGGTCAGCCGGAAGACATTGCAAACGCTTTCGTATTCCTGGCATCTGATGAAGCATCCTACATCACAGGAGTAGTTCTTAGCGTAGACGGTATGGCAAGGTCATAATCAAGTTAAAAAAGAAAAACATCCGGTTTCTCCTTTTTTTACTCTCTAAGCCCGGATGTTTTTCTTTTTACATATTTTTTATCAGTTCTTCCTTTTGTCTTCGAGTCAGTTGTTTAATCTCCCATTCTCTTCGCATTGCCTCTTCTTTTGTTTCGAACTTCTCATAATACACCAATTTTACAGGAAGTCTTGCCCTGGTATATTTTGCCCCTTTTCCTGAATTATGGCAGGCAACCCGCTTGTCCAGATTTGTGGTCCACCCTGTATAAAGGCTTCCATCTTTGCACTGTAACATATAAGTATAATTTTCCACACGTTCACCTCTGCTGTTCTATGTAACGGACGCTCTACCTGCTTCATAGCAAGACAAAACGTCCTATATATCAAGCCGCCGATAAACAAGTAATTCACTCTGCCGAAAAACAGTATGGAACTCTTCTTTTTGAAAGCCACCTGTTTTCCGGGAAATCGGTTCAAAGACTGTAAAAGTATATCGGCTGCGGAATTTCCACCCGCATAGTTTATTATACTCTTACACTCCATATTTGTGAATTCTTTCTCATGGCAAATATTGCATTGGATCCAGAGGCATACCGTCTTTTTTCAATGCAAAATAGAGATTTGCACCTTCTTTGCTGTAATACTTAGTTGGTTCATTTATATATCCCAGTACGCTCCCTGCTGAAACATACTCCTCTGCCTGAAAAGGAACATCTTTTAACTGCCCGTAAACAGCCTGGTATCCATTTCCCATATCTACGGTCATGGTAATGCCTGTCTCTTCATTTTCTGCAATAGAAACAATCTTTCCATTAGCCACTGCTGCCACCGGTGTTCCTGCTTCTGCTGAAATTGCTACAGCCGGATTTAATTTATATACATTTAATGTTGGAAAATATATCGTATGATCCATATTATAATCCAGCACTACCTGTCCGTTTACCGGCCATTCCATCAGGGAACTTTCTGTAAAATTCAAAGAAGGTGCCTGGGGAACTACTGTCTGATTCTCTACCTGTGCAGATACAGATTCTGTGTTCTCCTGCTCTGTTTCCTTTTGCTCTGCTGCTGTCTGCTCTTCACTCACAGTATCCTGTTTCTCTTCTTTCGCTGCATCTTCCTCTGTTTTTCTCGTTCCTTCCACCTGAGAAGACGTTACATCCTCTGTTTCTTCTGTATCTTCTCGTTCTTCTGTTCTTATTGCCTGGTCAACAGAATCTTCCTCGTTCTCCTTAACAAATTCTTTCTCATTCGGCGTGCTCTTACTCCCGGACTGGTATACCGCAGCACATGTGACCACGAGGGTCAATGCCAGCATACTTCCAAGAGCCACACGGATTTTACCTTTTTTACTCATATCTTTCACCTCTACCTATATGGAGCAATCCGCCCCTTTTTTGACTTCAATCATAGGATTGCCAGAAAATGAAAACTTATACATTATCTGTTTTTCTTTTCTGTTCATGTGTGTTAAAATACAAGTAACAACTTAGGCAACATGGAGGATTTACATATGAAAAGGTTACTGAATACCATCTGCTATGTTTTCATACTACTGCTGGTGATTCTGGATATTACTGTATTAGCATACTTCTTTCATTTTTGGACGGCACCTGTCCGTTATTATATCTGTCTGGGATGTATTGCTGCTGCCATAATATTACTTCTTATTTTCCAGATAAAATTGAAAAAATGGCTGAAAACCTCTGTCCAAAAAATATTACCTGTTGGTTTTACAGTGCTGATTCTCCTTCTCAGCAGTATTTTCCTTTATACCGGTGTAAGAGATACACTGGCTATGAAAAAACCTGTACAGATTACTGTAAATCAAACTAAATTTTTCAGAACACCTCATTCCATACTGAATATTCCGATGGAGGATACTTATTGTATGGAAGGCACAGACCTTTTTGACCAAAAGATTTCTCTGCGTATCAGTGAAAAAAATTACAACACCTATTCCTATATTGCCAATGAGGAATACATGGAATATGACCCGGAAACAAGGAATATTGTATATAGCTATAAATATTCGGAGGATTCCAAACTCGTAGTCGAATATCTTCCTGTTTCTAAAAAGGTTATGAATCTGGTTGAAATCACACCCTCCTCTCATACCTATACACAGACAGACGAACTGAAGTCCATTGAGGCACAGATTACCGCTGTATTGGATGACCACACCATGGAAGCTACCGTTACTGACACAGGAGAATACAACGGTTCCCACCTAAAAGAAGGGGACAGCATCACAATCCAAGGTACTATGACCATTCTTTATCCTTACAATGTACAGGGCTTTTATGAAATAAAAGAAGGAGACATTGTAAATTTTGAAGTAGACAATCTGGTTACACAAGATTCTATTATTGTTACTACCTCTGTTCTAAACCTGGCGGAAAATCAAACCGAAGGAGAAGAGGTAAATTAAAACAAAAAAACAAACATCGACTCAGCAATCTTACTCTGTCCGGTGTTTGTTTTCTTTTTATTTTCTTTTTTCAATGTTCAATTCCGGGAAAAAAGTATTTAATATTTCTTTATAATCCTTGCCTTCAAGAGCCATTTGCTCTGCTCCATACTGGCTCATACCAAGACCGTGTCCCCTTCCCTTACATAAAAAACGCACCTGATTTCCTGATATCTGAACAGTAAAGCAGGAAGAAGGCAAACTGAGAATCTCTTTTATTCTTTCTCCCTGAACCATCTGGTTTCCTATCTGTACTTCCATAACGTAATCCGCTGCATCTGTTTTCTTAATCTCTATGTTTCTCTCCTCCCCGAAGGAAAAGCTTTTATATTGTTTGCACATATGATTCTCTAATTCCTGAAAAGAAAAATAACAGCCCTCTACATAGAGAGGACTGTCAATATCTTTTGTTACTTCTACGGAAGGTATGTAGGCATAAGAATCTCCCAGAATTTCTTTTCCATCTCTGGTTTTTCCTGCACTTAAGTCATGATAAGGAAGTTTCACAGCCGAACCATTCTGCGTCAAAATCTCACCTTTTGTCTCAGCAGCCGCTTCCTGAAAAACAGAAAATTGCTCCAACCTCTCCGAATTCATATGTTTCTGACGAAAAAATGAGGTTATCTCTTCCAACATTTCCTGTTCTTTTCCATTCTGCTTCTCCAGATAAAGATTTGTTCTTGCAAGGACCACCTGTGCCTTAATCGCCTCTTTTTGATATTCCCACGGAATCTGAGATGCCGCTGCACCAGCTACATAAGATTCCAGTTCTGTTGTTCTGCTCACCGGACACGCATTTCGTCCGAGAATCAACATAGTTATCAGATAAGGCAGCAACACAAACATACTGCATACAAGAAACCACCATTCTCTTTCTTTTTTCATAAAATCACAGTACCTGTATCTCTCTTACTGACAATATATGAACCTATATGGGTGTCCTATCCGTAAAGCACTATTTTTTAATCACAAAGGCCGGGATCGGCGGGTTATTTTTCCGGTTATAATATGTATTCACAATTACTATATAAGATTTTTCATTCAGATTTTTTAAATATTCCAGAATACAATCTTTTTCCTCGAACCCAGTATCTCCACCGCTATAAATACAAAGTGCCATAATACCGCCCTTTTTCAGCAGCTTCAGACCTTTCCCAATTGCTTCTACACTGGTCTCTGGTTTTGTTGCCAGATTGTGGTCTCCTCCAGGCAGATAACCAAAATTAAAATATATCCCATCTACCGATTGCGGCTTAAAATATTTGTCCATATGAATGTGACTATCTAAAATAAGCCTTGCCTTGTGCTCCATCTGATTGTCTTTTAAAAGCTTCTCTGTAGCATGGATTGCTTTTTCCTGAATATCAAAAGCTGTTACATTTCCTGTTTCTCCTGCCAATTCACACAAAAACAACGTATCATGACCATTTCCCATGGTGGCATCTACATAACTTCCACCCGGTTTGACCTGAATCCGAAATAATTCATGACTCCACTGAGTAATTTGATACGATACCATCTTATTTCTCACTTGCCTGTAATGCCTGCTCCAGGTCTGCAATGATGTCATCTACATGCTCAATCCCAACAGACAGACGAATCATGCCAGGTGATACTCCTGCTGCCTCTAACTGCTGATCATTCAATTGTCTATGTGTATGGCTCGCCGGATGCAGTACACTGGTTTTTGCATCTGCCACATGAGTTACAATGGATGCCAGTTTTAAGCTATCCATGAATTTTACTGCTGCTTCTCTTCCTGCTTTTAATTCAAAAGAAATAACACCGCAGGTTCCATTCGGCATATATTTCTGTGCCAGCTCATAATATTTATCTCCTGGAAGTCCCGGATAATTTACTTTTCCAACCAGTGGATGTCCATCCAGATATTCCGCAACTTTCTGTGCATTATAACAGTGTCTTTCTACTCTTAATACCAGAGATTCCAGTCCCAGATTCAAAATAAAGCAATTCATCGGAGACGGAATAGATCCCAAATCTCTCATAAGCTGGGCATTGATTTTTGTAATGTAAGCAGCCTTTCCAAACTGTTTTGTATACACAACTCCATGATAAGACTCATCCGGTGTAGTAAGACCAGGAAACTTATCTGCATGTGCTTCCCAATTAAAGTTTCCGCTGTCTACAATAGCACCACCAACCTGAGCTGCATGTCCATCCATATATTTTGTGGTAGAATGTGTCACAATATCTGCTCCCCATTCAAATGGTCTGCAATTTACCGGTGTTGCAAAAGTATTATCCACAATAAGCGGTACCCCATGACTATGAGCTACATCTGCCATTTTTTCGATATCCAGAACTACAAGAGCAGGATTTGCAATGGTTTCTGCAATTACTACCTTTGTATTTGGCTGAAATGCCTTGTCAAGTTCTTCTTTTGAAGCGTCTACATCTACAAAGGTACAGGAAATTCCCATCTTCTTCGCTGTAACACCGAGAACGTTCAGAGTTCCTCCATAAATAGAAGATGCACAGATCACATGATCCCCTGCTTCGCAGATGTTAAATACAGAATAAAACGTTGCAGCCTGCCCGGAAGATGTAAGAACTGCAGCAACGCCGCCTTCCAGATCTGCAATTTTTTCTGCTACCAGATCATTTGTAGGGTTCTGACATCTGGTATAAAAATATCCATTATCCTTTAAATCGAATAATCTTCCCATTTCTTCTGTTGTGTCGTATTTAAAAGTTGTACTCTGATAAATAGGCATCATTCTCGGCTCACCTTTTTTCGGTTTCCATCCGGATTGGATACATTTTGTCTCAATATGATATTCTTTGCTCATAATAGTCCTCACTCCTTATATTTATCATCAACTTGCTATGATGTTTTCTGCTGATTATTGTACCACTGTTTTTTCACTGTGAATAGTTAAATTTAAACTTATCTTCTAAAATACTTCTGTCCAATCAGAATCATTCCAACAAATAAGAAAATTCCCACTCCAAGAACAATTAATGTCATCTCTTCTGTAACTGTCATATTCATAGATAACAATGCCAATACCAGCATATCTAATCCAATGATTACAACGGCTCCTCCTATTGTAAGCATGAACTTCCTCTCGTTCTTTGGCGAAACACCACTAGAAAACCGATCTCTGATCATAGACGGTTTTCCTTTTACTGCAAGAAAAATTCCTACTAAAATAACTGCTGCTGCAATAATTAACAATACCATATCATTTCCCATAATCTTTTGTTCCTCTCTTATTTTTTATTTTTTTAAATGCCATGTGATACCACAATGGCAGAACTGTCCCCTTAAAAACACAGGAAAAACTCAATACCCACCAGATTCCGTTTAATCCAAGAGATGTCTTTGACAATAACATAGCTGCCGGTATTCTCAGAGAATTAAATACAATTCCGGTAACAGAGGGAGGGATTGTTCTTCCTAAGCCCTGAAATGCTCCGGTTGCGGCTCCTTCCAGACACATAAATACCTCGCTGATTCCAATAATCCTCAAATAATCCACACCCATAGGAATGACATCTGGCTCTGTGATAAAAATACTGAAAAAGAATTTTGGAAAAACTAACAGCAACAGACTGGTAAAAATACCCCAAGTCCCCATAATTGCCAAAGCTGTCCAATATCCTTTTTTTATTCTTTCTATTTTTCCAGCACCGTAGTTCTGTGCAATAAATGCATTTACTGCTGTTGAAAAACCTCCGGCCATCATCCACGAAATCGATTCAATCTGACTGCCGACCTTCTGAACTGCCACAGCCGCATCGCCCCAACCTGCAACCAATCTTGCAATGACCATAGAAATAGCAGAAAACAGTGCATCCTGAACAGCAGAAGGAAATCCAATTTTAACAATCTTCTTCAAATGCTCTTTTTTTGATACTTTCAACAAATGGAGATTTTTAAAAATAACAGGTTCCTTCCACACTGCCTTTAAGTATAAAACAAACACTATCATTTGTGCCAAAACTGTAGCTGCTGCTGCACCTGCTACTTTCATCCCAGGGATTGGACCAATGCCAAAAATCAATATCGGATCCAATACCAGATTAATCAAAAGTCCTATGGTTGTGACCCTAAATGTTGTAACGGTGTTTCCCATAGCAGCCAATATTCCTCCGATCACCTGATCAAGAAAAGAAAAAATCACCAGACCGCAGGTAATCAAAAGATAAGTTCTTGCATCTTTGATAACCTCTGTATGGTTCAACTGAAAGAACCCTATCATCTGTCTGCTGAAAATCACACTCAAAATTCCATATAGCATTCCAAGAAATGCTCCCATTCTAAGTGCACATCTGGCATATTCTGCTGCTTCTTCTGTTTCTTTGCTCCCAAGTTTTTGTCCAACTGTAACCTGTCCCCCTATTTTGGGAATAGTAGTTACCCCATTTGCCAGCCACATAAACATCCCGGCTGCACCTACTGCTGCCACTGCACCACTGCCAAGTTTTCCTATCCAAATCATGTCTACCAGGTTATATCCCATCTGGATCAAAGATGTACCCATAATGGGAAAAGCCAGTCTGGCAAGTGTACCTGCAATAGGTCCTTCCAACAAGTCTATTTTTTTCTTCATATGTGCTCCATCCATCTGTATAATCAGTCTTTTTTCAGACCCTTTCCTACTATCTTAACAGACACCAATTACACCTGTAAACACTTATTTCTCTTTTATTTCCTTCTTACTTGTGGTACGCTTATAAAAACAAGAATCGAGGGTAAAAATAATGAAAGAAAAAATTTATACCATTCCTCTCATGGATGCTTTCCATGCCAATGATGAATGCCCATTCTGCTTTATTGAACGAAATCTGGAACAACATGCCATTGACTTTGTTCTTGGTTCCGGTGCCTCCTACATGGAAGACGATATCCGTGCAGAAACCGACAAAATGGGGTTTTGCAGAGAACACTATAAAAAAATGTTCGACTATGGAAACCGCCTTGGAACAGGATTGATTCTCACCACACATTTTAAGAAAAAAAATGAAGAACTGAAACAGCAAATAAAGATGTTCTCTCCCGGCAAGGCATCCATGCTAAGTCATTTCAAAAAAGCAAAGATAGATCCTGAAAATCCTCAGACAAGCATTGGAACTTGGGTAAAAGAGCAAAGCACTCATTGCTATATCTGCGATTATTACAAGGATACCTATAACCGTTACTTAGATACGTTCTTTGAATTATATCGAAAAAATACAGAATTTCAGGAAATGTTCCAAAACAGCAAGGGGTTCTGTCTGCCTCATTTTGCTGATTTAGTAGAAACAGCAGAGGTTCTTTTGTCCGACAAAGAAAAACAGTCTTTTTACGATACTCTGTTCTCCCTTATGACCGCAAATTTACAGCGTGTCACAGAAGATCTAGAATGGTTTTGCGATAAATTCGACTTCAGAAATAAAGACGCAGACTGGAAAAATTCCAGAGATGCCATTCAGCGTGGAATGCAAAAGGCTGCAGGTGGTTATCCTGCAGACCCTATTTACAAAGCGGACCGTTAGACCTTAAACACAGGAAAAATCCATAAAATAAAAAGATTTTTGAAATAATTCTAAAAAAACAATAAATCAATTTCTTGGTTTTTCATTTTTCTTTTAGTATTTAGTCATAAATTATCCTTATTTACAAGGTATAGTATTACTTGTAAAAGCCAATAAGACTTTTTTCAAAATCTTTTTCTTTTCATATTACTGGCAAAAACAGTTGCCAGTAACTCCTTCTTTTTTATGAAATACAGACAGGAGCAGGAATCTAACCCCCTCGGATTCTTGCTCCTGTTATGTTTTTATAGCAGACTCCCTCTCTTATTTTCCACTCACAGAATAATTCTTTTTCATAAGAACCACTATTGCTCCTGCAAATAATATCATTCCCGAAATCAGAAAAAGAAACTGTTCATATCCACTTCTTCCGCCTGTCATAGGAATTTGAAAATTTGCGTGATTAGTAATGTCATACGCATAATGATAGATATAATATACATCTTCTATCGGATCATAAATACATTTACTTTCATCAATATTATTTTCTTTTATTTCCTGTGCCGTTACCTTCCCAGGAATCTGAACTACTAAAGGTTCTTTTAACAAGGTATTTCCTTCTACTGTTTTTGTTTCTGTGATTGTATAACGGTCAGGATACAACTGATCAAACATAATTTCCCCATTTTTATCTGTAGTTTTTACCTGTAGAATTTTTCCTTCCCCATTTTTTATTTCAAATTCTGCACCTTCTAATGGCATCTTCCCATCTGCCTGATATTTTTTTATTTTAATACTTCCATGAATCAGTTCATCTTCTGCTGTAAATTCATTTCCCCCTTCCAGCATTACATTTCCGCTCTCTTTTTTTACCTGTGCTACATATAATTCGCTATCAACCGCTACAACTTTCCCATTCTTATCTTTCAAAGTTCCTTTCAGCGTATATCCTGAAGCAGGTTTCGTCTCCTGAATTGTAATCGTGCCATAGGGAATAATAGCTTCATCTTTTTCATTTTTATACAATTTATCACTCAAATGATTTACCAGATATTCCTGTGTAAGACCGGTCACATATTTCCCTGTTCCCTTGTTTTTTTTCACTTCCACGACCCAAATCCGTTCTGCCATATCCGGAAGATTATCCTTGTTAAAATATCCATCATAATACTTTACAGTAAATTGTGTTCCCTCCAACGTTGGAACTTCTATTGTTTCTTTTCCTCTTCCTTTCTTGGTAATGTGAATTCCCATAACATAGTTTTCTGGATAATCCTGTACCTTTAATCCTTCTATCGTGACAGCTTTTTCTGATTCTCTCAAAACCGCCGTATAAACAGTCTGATTCTGTTCATATCCCTTTGGTGCTTTTGTTTCTTTAACATAATAAGTTCCCAGCGGTAAAGAATCTCCTGTTCCGTTTCCAGCACTGTCTGTTATGATTCTGGACACATACTCTGTACAATCCTGATTTTTATAAATGGTATACTCTGCTCCTCCCAGATCATAACATTGATTATTATCCGATATCTCTGGCAAAACAGAAGTTTTTGTAATATCTATTCGTCCCATTTTGGGTGGTTCACTGGATATTTTTTTATTTTCTTCTGCCTTTCCTCCTCCTGCAATATCATACCTATAGATTGATGTATCTAACAGATAGCCTTTTGAAGGGGTCTGTTCTTTTACATAATATTTTCCATCCTCCAAAGCATCATCTGCTGTTGCAGCATATCCCGTTTCATTCGTTGTCATAGTCATAATCTGTTTTGTACAATTTTCATCCGAATATATGCCGTAAACAGCACCTTGCAGGCTGTAATATTCATTATAATCTGTGATTTCAGGTTTATTGCTCTTTTTCTGAATACTGATTCCACCTTTTGAATTTTGTGTCATAAAACATATATTTTGCATATTTGCATTTTCCGTATAGATTTCATAAACACGATACTTTTTTAAGATTCCTCCCACTTCTCCATTATTTGCCCGTTTATATACATCATTTGCAATATTGATAACTCCCGTTTGTTCCTCACCACTTAAACCAATTAAGGTTCCAGTCTCCAAATATCCAATAATTGCATGAATATAAATTTCTCGATATTTTTTCTGTCCTCTGTCTGAAATACCAAACCAAAAATCTCCCCATGGCTGCAGCTCCATACCATAGTTTGTCAACATGATTAATTTATAAGCATTTGCGTAATCGGGTCTGGTTTCGTCCAGCAAACGTATATCTGAATACCATCCGCTTGGAGGATTTTTCTTATTAGGATGCATACAATAGCCAGGTCCAACAATCCCATTACATCCTGATATATTAAATTCGTGTGATATATATGTTTGAGACGGATAGGATATTCTATCTCCCACTTCCAAATACACTTGAGCAGGCATTTCCACTATTCTATTTTCAATATCTTCTAATGTCTGCATCTGTACTTTATTCTTGTTTTCAGTCTCTTCCTTCACCTCTGCACAATCATCTCGATTATAGATAAACTCCAGAGCATTTTGATAGATTTCTTCTTCCACTGTCAGTTCTCTTTTCTTTTCGAACATAACTTCCAATGTTATATCTTCTCTCAAAATTTCTATTTCCAGTTCAAATCTTTCTTTTCCTATGCACTCCTCTACTTCTTTCCATTTTGACGAATTTTCTTCCAATACTCTGCATGATGCAATACAATACCCAGGATCTGCCGCTAAAATCGCCTTAATCACTGTTCCTCCTGAAAGTGTATCTGTCGTGGCCAAACCATTTCTCTTTGGATAAACGGTTGTCCACTGTGCTTCCTCAAAACCGTATAGGAGATTTAATACACCTCCCTTTTGGGGAATCACAGTACGAAACTTATGTGATTCCGAATTTAATGATACTTCCCCATCTATTTCCAATTCCAGGTTTTCTTCTACAGTCTCACCTTCTGCTTTCTGCTCCTCCTTAGAAAAATTTTCCGGCATTTCTGTATTTTCCTCTATCATCTCTTCTGTATAAACTTCCTCTGCTTTCCATTCTATATATACAGGTTCTCCATAAACAATCTCTTGATCTTCTACTGTTGGAATAATCACTGCCTTTTCTTCTTTTTCGGAAGATACAACTAATTCAAACTCTGTAGCCCCCTCCGGTGGAATTTCTAACTGTGCATAGGATGTAACCATTTTTTCATTTTCAATTTTTTGATACATCTCCAACAACGCTTCTTCTTTTTCTTCCTCCGGAAACTTTATCATAATTGGCATTTTATTTTCACTACTCATTCCATCTATTTTTACGGATTGTGCTGCCCTTGTAAAACAGGAACTCCATTGTTCTTTTTCTTGTGGCATTGGATTTTCACCATCGCAAAAATAAAGTCTAAATCTCCTTTTTTCTTCTGTTTTATTACTCATTTTCACAAGTAATGTTGCTTTATTTCCCGGTTGCAATTCCTCTTCTTCATTTTTTCTGCTGACAGAGACTCTTACAGTCTCTGTCAGTAATTCTTCTGATGATTCATTCTGAACAATTTCTTCTGAACTTCCATACACATTATGTACAATAGTAAACCAATTTCCCAAAAGTAACACAATCAACAGCAACACCGGAATTATTCTTTTTT
Organism: uncultured Blautia sp.; assembly: GCF_947654165.1. Classification (GTDB taxonomy): domain Bacteria; phylum Bacillota; class Clostridia; order Lachnospirales; family Lachnospiraceae; genus Blautia. The sequence continues at coordinate 4,722 of NZ_CANTKB010000006.1, read as the reverse complement.
TCTTCATACCCCATTCTGCTGCCCCTATGCAGCTTTCTCCTTTCCTTTTAATGATCCGTAAACTTACGCAAAAAAATTAGTATTATAAAACTTCCTCCTAAAATTCCAAGACTGACTTTTAAAGCCTGTTTATATTCTTTCATCCATATGGATTCTATCTTTTTTTTCTCAAAGTTACCTTTATCAGCAATTATTTCCTCCTCTTCTATTCTCTCTCCTCGAACCAAAAGCCGATGAGTATTCACTCCATAAGGAGTACATGTCACCAAAGTACAATAATCTTTCCCCTTTTTAATATATAGTTCCTCTAACTCTGTAGGTAAAACTATTTTTATCTGATTAATCTGATAGACCAATTGATCTCCCAAAATATTTAAAAAGAAAAAATCACCTTCCTGCATCTCCGATAAATCTGTAAACAGCTTTGCATTACTAAGTCCGGTATGACCTGTTAATACAGTATGGGTATTTTCTCCACCTATGGGTAATGAACTTCCCTCCAAATGTCCAATTCCTTTTTCTAATATTTTCTCTGATGTTCCATGATAAATCGGTAATTTAACATGAATCGCTGGAATTATAATACTTCCCATAATTCCACTCCCATTAATATTTAACAATTCGTTATATTTTCCTGTTTCTTTTTCCTGAACTGTCTCCTTAAAAGGATCCTGAAGTTGGATTCGTCCGCTATACAATTCCCGGTTATATATATTGATTTCGTCAACAGATTCCTCTTTTATCTTATCTTCCATGTTTTTCTCTAACTTTTTTGTTGTCTCCACAATAGAATCTGTTCTATGTTCAAATATATAATTTGCAATATAAGGATAGCCCATTAGAATAAAAGCACTGGAAAACAATAAAAACGTGAGTAAGTTCTTTTTTCTCCTTCTTTCCTTGACCATGTTCCATTAGACTTCCTTTTTCTTGGATTTTTTTGTCACAAGAATTACACCCGCCAAGGCTGCACCACATCCGGCAAATGTAAAGATCCAGGTTCCCCATCCACCTGTCTGTGGTAATTGAAAAGTTCTGCTGTTAAGCACTGCCAGTTCAACCTTCGCATTAATTGATACTTTTCCTTCGTCTGATGAAAACTCACTCATATTGGCAGCTTTTCCATCCACTGATGCATTGGCACGTCTGCCTGCTGTTTCTAATAAAGTTTTATTAGGATTATTATTTTTATCCATGATGTCATATAGAGTTGTACGAGATGGGATGATATTGTCAACTGTACTTACAATATCAATCACCATAGAATCTTTTAGAAGAGAATATCCATCTGATGTTGCAATTTCTGTTAAAACATAAGTATTTGCTTCCAATCCATATATTTTCAGATTTCCATCTTCTGCTGGTACAAATACCGTAGCTTCTTTTTCTGATGTTCCTTTATCACTATCCGTCACATAATAATTTCCGTTCTCACCTTTTGCTTTTATATAATGTCCATCTGTCTGATTCTGTAAGACAAACTGCACATCCAATGCATTTCCTTTATTATCAGCAAAATTCTTTTTTATATTTAATCCAAATGTATAAACCTTAGCACGGTCTTCCAAAGTATCGACTTCTTCCATATTGGTACGTTTCCATTCAAGAGTTACATCGTTTATATTTCCACTATCGCCAAGTATTGGTAACTGGTTTGATTTGATATTACAGGAGTAATCAATCACAATCCATTTTGCAGAAAAGTTTGTATTAATTTCTTTTAGTCCTTCCTTTGTTATTATGACCGTCATTTTATTTCTCTGTCTGTTTTCTTCTGCATATATAGTCTGGAAAAAAACGTCATCTTTATCCCATATTTGAATTGCCTTTTCTTTTTTATTCTCCCTTGCATCTGCTTCTGTGCTGTAAAAACGAATGGTCGTATCTTGATTATAACCAAGTCCTATATCTAATTTATCTACAAACACATATTTTGTTAAATAGGTCGCTTCCGAAGTTATTTGAGGAAGATGAGATACCAGAATATAATCCATAACATCTCCTTCCGATCCTGTTGCCACATCTTCATATGGTAATTTTCCGTTATCATCTCTTTGTTTTACTAATTTATTCAGATCTGGAATGTCTGTTTGATTTTTAGGATATACTTCCACGTCATAAAACCATGCATTTCCCTCTGAATCTGTCATTGGTATGGAAACAAAAAACGGATCTATTGTCATGTGAACATTTGCCGGAACTCTGGTCTCCACAATCAAATATAGTCCTAACGGCAACCCTGTTGCTGCTGTTTTTCCTTCTTCATCTGTTACAGGCATTGCCTTTTTTCCTTCTGAATTCATAAGATATCTTTCCAGTTGATTTTTTCCATCTGTTCCTTTCGACAAAAGTTCTTTTAATGCCTTATTCAATTCTGTAGATGTATAACTATGATTCTTTCTATGATCCTCTAATTCAAGGATTTTCTCTAGCTCTTCCGGAATATCATACAAAAGCTGAACGCTTCCCTTCCGGCTGTCGGTATGAATATCTCCTATCTGTAAATAAGTAAATTCCACACCTGGAATAGCATAATTCATCAATGCTTCTTTTGCTTTTATATCCTCTTTTCCATTGTTTTCAAATACTCCGCCTGATACCTGCACATCATCCTGTTCTGCTGCTGTTAAATCATACTTGTAAATGGTAAAGCTTCCTCGTCTGTTTGTGTCAATAAGATCCTCTGTTGCAGCAAAAATCTCCTGTACCGATGTCATCACCAATAACATTGCCAAAATAAAACTTACGACTCCTTTTAAAAAATTTTTCCCCATATACTTTTCTCCTTCCTCATATAACTGTTATCAGTTATTTATATCCGTATTATAACTGTTTTTGTTTCTTTTATCAAGACGTAAATTATTAAAAAAACGAAAAATAATTATAATAAAAGTAATAACAGGAAGTATGACACGTATTTTCTCCTCCCTTTCCATAATTTTCTCAGATTTATCCACCTTATTTATTTCTGTTGTTACGCTATCGACTACATTATTTTTTTCTGAATTTCTGTTTCCAATGGCAGATTGCGTTTCCACATATTCACAATACACAAGATAACGATGTGTACCTCCACCGACTCCATATGGATGACAAGTTAGCAATGTGACCATATCTTTTCCTTCTTGTATTAAAATCGAATTTAAATCCCAAGGTTCAATGATTTTGACTTCTACTGCCTGATATACCCTAACTTCCCATAAATTTTTTATATATACCAATGAACCAGCCGACATTTTTTCAATATGTTGAAAATACGGGGTTCCCCTCCATCCGCGATGAGCAGCAATAACACAGTTCGTATTTTCTCCTCCAATAGGCATACTTGTTTCTGATAGTATTCCTGCTCCTTTAGATAAATGATCCTTCGAAGCTCCCAAATATAATGGCAATTTTACCTGCATATCCGGTATTTCAATAGTACCGGCTACATTGTCTTTATCCGGCATAAAATGCATCAACATCGGTGGTTCTTCGTAACTCCACACATCTACAAGATTCTGTCCATTTGATTCTAACCTTTGATTATAACTTTCCATTTCTTTATATAACTTTTCATATTTCTTTTCCTCTTCCTCCATTTTTAGTGCTTCTTCACTTTCTTCTTTGGTTGATGGAGATGATAATTCTTTTTCTATACTATCTGCCTCTTTCTCGATCATCCTTTGATGGTATTGGGGATAGCAAAAACATCCTATGCTTACTATGATTAAAATACTTCCAAATAAAACTCTAAATTTTTTTCTCAATTTTATTACTCCTTTCAATTTTTATATCCGGCATTTTTACATTGACCAATTTCAACAGAAACAGTTATAATAAATTTATCGAAAAAAAAGGAGAAAAAGAATGAAATTATTACCAGAAGAAAGTAAAGAATTAAATAAAAGATTGCAGAATTTCCGCAAAGAAGCACATATTCAACAACAAGAAATGGCAGATTACTGTGGATTATCAAAAAATTATTTGTCTGCCATGGAACGTGGTATCAATAAATGCAATGCACACGTTTTAATCAGTTATGCACGTAAACTGAATGTATCTTTAGACGAATTAACCGGACTGACTTCCGAAAGACCAGAAGAAACTATTATTCCGGATTTAAAAAATGCCATTGCAGCAATGTCACACAAGGATCAAGAAAAACTTTTGGAAATCATTCATATCCTGAATAGATAAAACAGAGATAAATGAGAATTATTTAAACATGTTATGTAAGATTTGACTGATATAAGAATTTTACTTATTATAACAAATAAAAATACAGATGCCAATGTTTTTTACATTTCTTTTATCATTTAAACACAGATTCATCACAATTAACCTTTATAGTATTACTTGTAAAAGCCGATAAGACTTTTTCAAAAATCTTTTTCTTTTTCATATGCCGGTATAAAAAAACCGGCTCTCCTTCTTTTTAATATTTATATTAAAAAAGAGACCAGAATCAACCTTCCCCCCTCATTGATTCTGGTTTCTTTTTTATTCACATATATTACACTATTTTCTATAGTTATCCACAAAATCTTCTTTTAACTCTTTTTATTATGGATAACCTCTCTATTTTTTTCTATTTATGTGGAAATCATATCTTGATACATCATACAGCAAAATTTATGCAATAAAAAAACTGAAACCTGATTTCAGATTTCAGTCATCTTATAAAATGAAGCATCGGGGATTCGAACCCCGGACAACTTGATTAAAAGTCAAGTGCTCTAC
>NZ_CANTKB010000005.1 GCF_947654165.1 uncultured Blautia sp. | reverse complement strand
TGCAGCAGAAAGAATCGATGTAGACGAAACAGGAAAGATTTCCGGTCTGTTCTAATTTTAAGAAGGCAGGAAGGTTTAAGGAGGATACAGAAATGGGATTTTCAACTGTTCCATGTAATGAATTTGTAGAAGTATTAGCATCTAAGGCTCCGGTTCCGGGCGGCGGCGGTGCATCTGCTTTGGTAGGTGCGGTAGGTACTGCACTTGGAAACATGGTAGGAAGCCTTACCGTTGGTAAGAAAAAATATGCGGAAGTAGAAGACGAAATGTGGGAGTTAAAGAAAAAATGTGACGAACTCCAGAAAGATTTTCTTCGTCTGATCGAGAGAGATGCAGAAGTGTTTGAACCTCTCTCAAAAGCATACGGTATGCCAAGAGCAACCGAAGAAGAAAAAGCTGAAAAAGCCAGAGTAATGGAAATCGTTCTGAAAGACGCATGTTCCGTACCTATGGAAATCATGGAAAAATGCTGTGAAGCCATTGAAGTGATTGTAGAGTTTGCGGCAAAAGGATCTACACTTGCTATCAGTGATGCCGGTGTTGGTGCAGCATTCTGTAAAGCAGCTTTAAAAGGTGCCAGCTTAAATGTTTATATCAATACAAAATCTATGGCTGACAGAGCATATGCAGAGGAATTAAACAAAAAAGCAGATGCTATGCTGGAAAAATACACAAAGATTGCTGATGAAACCTTTGACAGCGTATTATCCAGATTAAAATAATCAGACCGGTTATTTATAAGAGAAAACTTTTAGGAGGATGCTAATAAAATGGCAAAGAGATTACTTGGGAAAGAAGTAACAGCAGCATTAAATGAAAGAATCAAAGCAGATGTTGCTGCATTAGAAGCAAAAGGAGTAAAACCTACTCTGGGAATCATCCGTGTAGGAGAAAATGAAAGTGATATTTCCTACGAAAGAGGAGCAACCAAACGCTGCGAGACTTTAGGTGTTGCATGTGAAAAAATTTTACTTCCTGCAGATGTATCACAGGAAGAATTACTGGCAACCATTGACAAAGTGAACAAAGATGATGCTATTCACGGGGTATTATTATTCCGTCCTCTTCCAAAACATTTAGATCAGTCTGTGATTGAAAATGCTCTTGACCCTGCAAAAGACGTTGACTGTATGACAGATGGTTCTATGTCCGGTGTATTCACAGGAAAAAATGTTGGATTCCCTCCATGTACACCACAGGCATGTATGGAAATCTTAGACCATTACGGAATCGACTGCACAGGTAAAAAAGCAGTAGTAGTGGGAAGAAGCCTTGTAGTAGGAAAACCTGCAGCAATGATGCTGATCAAGAAAAATGCTACTGTTACGGTATGTCATACAAGAACGGTAGATATGCCTTCTGTTGTAAAAGAGGCAGATATTGTGATCGTAGCAGCAGGCCGTGCCGGTGTGGTAGATGATACCTATTTAAGAGAAGGACAGGTTGTTATTGATGTTGGTATCAATGTAAACGCAGAAGGAAAACTTTGCGGAGATGTTGATTTCGAAAAAGCAGAACCCATCGTAGAAGCAATCACACCTGTACCGGGCGGTGTTGGAAGTGTTACAACTTCTGTACTGGTTGGACATGTGGTAGAAGCAGCAAAAAGAAAATTCGCTTAATGTGAGTTGATTTTAACACTGTCGTATGAAATCATTTTCCGTTTGGTTTCATACGGCAGTTTTTTCTGTTTCAATAGGAAACAAAATAGATTGTAGAATTCAGATGCAGCACGACTATAAGAAATAAAGGAGAGATTGTCATAAAAAGCAGACAGTTAGAGATTATTTTATTTTTGAATGAGGTAAAAAAACAACCATTGCACAGCTTGCAGAAAAGTTTGAGGTCAGTAAGCGAACGATCATGAGGGATTTAGACGTAATCTCAAATCTCGGAGTTCCAATTTATACACAACCAGGGTATCAGGGTGGTGTTTTGATCCCGAATTCCTATAAGTTTCAGCACAGTTTTTTTACACCGGATGAAATCGAAGATTTGATCCTTGCTCTCCATATTATAGGACAATTTAGGAGAAAAGGTGTAAAAAACAGTATTTTAAAAAAGATTGAACTTTTAGTTCCCGAACTTGCGTTTTTAAAAGAACGGGATTTTATGGATTATCTGCAGATTGAATTATTTCAGAAACCACTTCTGAAAGATGATGTTGTTTTTCGGAAGATTAATCTTGCCTTGGATCAAGAAGTTTTTTTGCAATTGGAGACTAAGGAACAGACCTATTGTGTCGTACCCCTGAGATATGCACTTCGTACATCCGGATTATATTTATATGCTTCCGATGGAATACAAAAACTGACCTTTGCAATTGCAGATATTCTCAACTGTGAGATAACATCTAAGGAGTTTGTTCGTCAGGACTATGAAAAATTTTTTTGATCAGGAAGATGACACAGGATGTCGTCTTCCTTTTGTTATACTTGGAAACATGGAGGTGGTCCTGATGGAACAAAACAGGTATGAAAAAAAATCGGTACATACTTTAATTCTTTCATTTTCGTTACCGGCGATTGTTTCGTTGATTGTTGAAATTATGGCATCGGTGGTGGATACTGCATATAGTGCAAAAGATTTACACAGTATTCCTAATGCCGATCGTGGGAATCACACAGGGTGTGCAGACGATTCTTGCGTATTTTAACGGTCAACAGGAAGAAATGAAGAAGAAAAAGACACTTACTATCACCATGATGTATACCGTATTATATGGAGTGGCAGGAACGGTGCTGATTTTTTTCTTTGGAAAAAATATTTTAACATGGTTTGCAAATTCTGAAATAATTTATTCTATAGGAAATACCATTCTTTGTATTGTGTTTTCTACATTTCCATTGATGGGTATATTTTATACGATTATGACGTTATACGAAGTGACGGGGCACGAAGGGAAAGCAGTATTTTTGATACTAACAAGACAGGTATTTCTGATGCTTCCGTTGATCTATCTCCTGCCAAGAATATTTTCAGGATTTTCCCTTGCCATATTTTGGGCTGTTCCCATTGCTGATCTGATTGCATTGTTGACAGCCGTATTTAGCAGGGGAAGGAAGAAATCGAGCCATCGGCATACATAGACCCTGGCTCGATTTTTATTCGTGAGATAAGTTTAATCCTCTTGAAATTCAGTCATATTTTTACGGATCCAGAGAGGCAGAAGGTTTCTCTGGCATTTTGGATTTTTCCTGGCATCAATAGAGACAGACTGAAAAAAGATATTCCACAGATGGCGGTAAGGATCTCGATGTTCTTTGATATCTTCCATGTAGGAGAGCTCTACAGGAGTGACGGGTGTTAAAAAGAAAGGTTGGTTCTTGGGATGTACAACAGATAGCATTCTTGTTTTATCTGTGATCATCCAGTTTTCGGAGGGCATTCGATCCTCAAAATGAGGGGCGAGAAGTGTGAGAATATTGCATTTGGGTTCAATGACAGCAAAGAGAACCTGGTTTTCAAGCCTGGAAAACCGCAGAAATTCACGAAATTGATGACATTCATGATAGACCTTTCGTTTTAATTCGAAGATGCCTGCAGTGTAGGGATGTCCCAGCATGTTGGTCACATTAGGACCTGCGGCAAACCCCAGGATTAAAAAGCGGTATATCGTATCTAATTTATCCTGTCGGAAGGACATGGATGCCGCATAGACCCACTGATAAGCTTCCCAGGAAATTTTCTTTTGTATAGAGTGCAGGACTTTTTTCACTTTTTCCTGATCCGCATCAATGTGGCGGTATTCGCAGAAAAGTTCTAAATCTCCAATGGGTTCGGTCTGAAGCCGGATATTGGAATGGCCAAGGCGAGCTGCCCAGGCATCATAAATACAGGTCATCATGGATTCAAAATTATCATTGCATGTAAATATTACCATTCAAAACTCCTTTATAATTGCCCTGACAGGGTTTTTAAGTTATCTTCCACAGAAGGCGGAGTGGGAAGAAAATGATCTTCAAACAGGGAAAGTTGTCGATAACTATCCGGATGCTCAAGGTTCCAGGTGTCTTTTTGTCCGGTTCCGATTAATTGTCTGGCAATAAAATCTTCTTCTATGGGAATGTGATATAGCATTTTCCCTCTGCATGTAATAAAATATTGAGCTCGTTTCAGAACAATCCCCATACGTTTTAAGTGATAAAAATCCAGAGAACCGGAACGTCTGGCCTGAATGATTCGCCAGGCAGATTTATTGCCGATTCCGGGAACTTTTAATAAATTTTCATAGCTGGCAGTGTTAATCTCCACGGGAAACCGTTCCAGATGTCTGAGTGCCCAATCACATTTCGGATCCAGGAACAGGTTGAAATTAGGTTTGGAGGGACTCAGCAATTCTTCCGCCTGAAATCCATAGTAACGAAGGAGCCAGTCTGCCTGATAAAGCCGGTGTTCTCTTAAAAGTGGCGGCGGTGTATCCGGTGTTGGAAGTGCACTGTCTTCGTTGACAGGAACATAGGCAGAGAAAAAAACTCTTTTCAGGTCAAAAACCTGATACATATTCTGGGTTACCTTAAGGAGTTCATAATCGTTTTCTGGAGTGGCACCTATGATCATCTGAGTGCTCTGTCCTGCAGGTACAAAGGGACGGCGGCTGTCAAGGGAAGAGGAGAGAGCGTTGCCGACAGGTCTTTTTTTTGCACATAAGGAAACCTCTGCAGGAATTTCCTGAGAAACGGAGCCGGAAATCTTTTTGCCAGATTCGAAGGAAGAAAAGATACTGTTGGAGAGAAAACGATTTCCAGCGTGACGTTCCATAGAGGCTGTTTTTCCGATGGATAAGCGATAGTCCGTAATCTGCTCCTGGATCTGTTTCATAGGCTTCAAAATCGCTGCATGGGTTTTGTTAGGTGCCAGTTCCTGCAGGCTTTTTGAGGTGGGCAGCTCCATATTAACGCTCATGCGGTCTGCCAGATAGCCCATCTGCTGAATGATTTCCGGAGAAGCTCCCGGAACTGCCTTCGCATGAATATAGCCTCGGAAGTGATATTTGGTTCTGAGAAGATAAAGGGTCTGGTACATAAGTTCCATGGTGTAGGTAGGATTTCTCAGAACACCGGAACTGAGAAACAGACCTTCAATATAGTTTCGTTTGTAAAATTCTATGGTAATGGTACAGAGCTCCTCCGGGGTAAAGGACGTCCGCACTCTGTCATTGGAACAGCGGTTTAGACAATATTTGCAGTCATAGATACATTCGTTGGACAAAAGGACTTTTAACAGAGAAATACATCTGCCGTCTGCAGAAAAGCTATGGCAGATTCCGGAAGCACAGGAATTTCCCAGGCTTCCCTTCTTTCCTCTTCGGTCAGCTCCGCTGGAAGTACAGGCTACGTCATATTTTGCTGCATCGGATAAAATCTTCAGTTTTTCTTCTAATGTAGATACGGTTTTCATAGATCTTTGATCCTCTCTTAAAATCGAATGTATGTTCTGATTCTATTGTAGTAAAAAGAGGTGGAAATGTCAAGAACAAATGTTCGAAAAAGAGCACTAAAACCTGTATGAGCAGTAAAAGTTCTTATTTTTGTATGGAAAACATATAATATAGCAATATGATGAAGGGGGTATATTATGGATACATATAATCTTTATAAAGATATACAGGCCCGTACCAGCGGGGAAATCTACATAGGGGTGGTAGGTCCGGTCCGCACCGGAAAATCCACCTTTGTGCGGAGATTTATGGAACTGGCAGTGCTGCCAAACATGGATGAGAATCAGAGAAAGGAAGTGCGGGATCAGCTTCCTCTCAGTGGTTCGGGAAAGCTGATCACCACAGTAGAACCCAAGTTTATTCCCAAAGAAGCAGCCAGGATTCAGATCGGCGAGGATATAGATGCGAAAATCCGCCTTATCGATTGTGTGGGATTTCTGGTACCGGATGCAGGCGGAAATATGGAAGACGGCAAGGAGCGTATGGTAAAAACTCCCTGGTTTGGCTATGAGATTCCTTTCCATCAGGCAGCGGAAACCGGCACAAGAAAAGTGATAGAAGAGCATTCCAGTATAGGGATCGTACTGACCTGCGATGGCTCATTTGGTGAGATACCGAGAGAAAATTTCGTGGAAAGTGAAGAAAAAACCATAGCAGAATTAAAGAAAGCAGGAAAACCGTTCCTGGTTCTGGTAAATTCTCAGAAGCCCTACAAAGAAGAAACATTGAATTTGACAGAAGAACTTCGGAAGAAGTATGAAGTCAGTGTCTTAAGCGTGAACTGTGAACAGCTTAGAAAGGAAGATATTTCCAGAATCTTAGAGAAAATACTGTATGAGTTTCCTATCGTTCAAATGGAGTTTTATATTCCAAAGTGGGTGGAAATGCTTCCTTGCGACCATTATCTGAAAGAAAGTCTGCTTACGGAAATTAAACAACTGATGGGTACCACCAGATATGTAAAAGATATTTCCCGTGAACCATTTTTGATGAATTGTGAATATGTCAGGAAGATGACACCGGAAAAAATCGATCTGTCTACCGGAAAGGTCAGGATACGTGTAGATATGGATGATACCTGGTACTATACGATTCTCAGTGAGATGACAGGAGTTGAGATTTCAGACGAATACGAATTGATCCATACGATGCAGGAACTGGCAAAAATGAAAGAAGAATATGTGAAGGTGCAGGGAGCGATTTCCTCTGTGAGAGGCAAGGGATACGGGGTGGTAACACCAGATCAGAGCGAGATCAGGCTGGAAGAACCGGTAGTGATCAAACAGGGAAACAAATACGGCGTGAAAATCAAATCCGTGAGTCCTTCTATTCATATGATCCGAGCCAATATTGAGACAGAAATTGCTCCCATTGTGGGGAGTGAGGAGCAGGCAAAGGATCTGATATCCTATATCAAAGGAAGCGAAGAGCGAAAAGAAAGTATCTGGCAGACCAATATTTTTGGAAAGTCGATTGAGGAGCTGGTGGAGGATGGAATCCACACAAAACTGGTTCAGATCGGAGAAGAGAGTCAGGTAAAACTTCAGGATACTATGCAGAAAATCGTCAATGACAGCAAAGGTGGTATGGTATGTATTATTATTTAGTCAGAGTGACTGATTTACGTTGACTTTTTTTGGCAAAAATTATATAATATACACGGTAAAACAAGAAAAACCTGAATATTTTATTGGAAGCAGATGAAATTCCTGCGCAAGTCCGTTACTGTAAAGCCAGATACAAGAAATGTTCAGAAGAGAAAAAGGTAATCTGCGGCAACCGGATACCTTTGAATAACAATATGATTGAGCAGGTCATTTCGAATCCGTTGTCCATTGGTGACAGCGGATTTTTTTATGAAAGCAAGGAGATATATGGTGCATAAGACAGGGCTGGAAGGATTTTACAGCATAAAGAATAATCAGAAAATGAGATTTGGATACACCACGGGATCCTGTGCGGCAGGAGCAGCCAAAGCGGCTGCCAGGATGCTGTTGGAAGAGAGAAGGATCACAAAGGAGACCTTATTAACTCCGAAAGGAATTCTTCTTACTTTGGACATCCTGCATATTACACAGGAGGAAAACATGGTTTCCTGTGCAGTGAGAAAAGACGCCGGAGACGACCCGGATATCACGGATCAGTTGGAAATTTTTGCAAAGGTCGAGAAATCTGTTCAGCCCGGCATTCAGATCCAGGGAGGACCTGGAGTTGGGATCGTGACAAAAAAAGGACTGGAACAGCCGGTGGGAAGTCCTGCCATCAACAAAGTTCCACGCAGGATGATCACAGAGGAATTAGAAACCATTGCAAGGGAAAACCATTACGAAGGCGGACTGTGTGTCACGATCAGTGTTCCGGAAGGAGCGGAGGCAGCCAAAAGGACCTTTAATCCAAGACTGGGTATTACCGGAGGAATTTCCATACTGGGAACATCCGGGATCGTAGAGCCTATGAGTGAATCTGCCTTGATAAAAAGCATTGAAGTTGAGATGCGTCAGAAGGTGGAAAACGGAGCAGAATATCTGCTGGTCACACCGGGAAATTACGGAGCAGCTTATGTGCAGGAGCATATGAACCTTCCGTTTGAAGACAATATGAAATGCAGTAATTACGTGGGAGAGACCCTGGATATGGCAGTAGATATGGGAGTAAAAGGAATCTTATTTATTTCCCATATTGGTAAGTTTGTGAAGGTGGCTGCCGGAATCATGAACACCCATTCCAGAAGTGCAGATGCCCGAGCAGAGATTCTGGCTGCCAATGCCATAAGGGCAGGCATTTCTCTGGATGCTGCCAGAGAAATCTTAGATACGGTCACCACAGATGAAGCATTGACCATTATAAAAAGAGAAGGATTGCTGGATGTGGTGATGAAAGAACTGACACAGAAAATTCTGTTCTATCTGAATCACAGAGCCTATGACAGAATGCTTTTGGGTGCTGTGCTGTTCTCCAATCAGCATGGATATCTTGGAGAGACAGAGCATGTGAAAACTCTGGAAGAATTGATAAATAAACAGAAACAGATGCAGACAAAGGAGGAACAACTATGAGTGGAAAATTATTTGGTCTCGGAGTAGGTCCGGGAGATCCGGAATTGCTGACCATTAAGGCATTAAGGATCATAAAGGAAAGTGACGTTATTGCAGTGCCCGGTAATAAGACAGAAGAAAGTGTTGCTTACCAGATCGTAAAAGGAGTTTATCCGGAACTTGACCAAAAACATCTGATTCCCATCGCCATGCCTATGACAAAAGACCCGGCAGTGCTGGAGGAAAATCATCGAAAGGCAGCAGAGCAGGTGGCAGATTTTTTGAAAGAAGGGAAACAGGTTGCCTTTTTGACCTTGGGAGATCCTACGGTATATTCCACCTATTTGTATGTACATAAACGTATTTTAGAACAGGGATATGAGGCAGAAATTGTCAGCGGAATCACTTCTTTTTGTGCCGTTGCCGCCCGTTTGAACATGGGACTGGTTGAGATGGCAGAGCCTCTTCATGTGATACCGGCAACCTACCAGGCGTCTGAGATGGATCAGATCCTGAAGCTTCCGGGAACCAAAGTTTTAATGAAAACAGGACGGAAAATGGGACAGGTAAGGGAGAGTATTTTGAACAGCGGACAAAAGGCTGTTATGATAGAAAACTGCGGGATGCCTTCTGAAAAAATATATGAGACAGCAGAGGCAATTCCAAAACAGGCGGGATATTATTCCCTGATTATAGTAAAAGAACAATAGGAGAAAAAATCATGATACATTTTGTAGGAGCAGGAAGCGGTGCAGCAGATTTAATCACATTGAGAGGAAAAAAATTTCTGGAAGAGGCAGACGTAGTGATCTATGCGGGTTCTCTGGTAAATCCTCAATTGCTGGAATACACAAAGGAAGGCAGCAGTATTTACAACAGTGCGAAGATGACTTTAGAGGAAGTGCTGGAGGTGATGACAACAGCAGAACAGGAAGGGAAAAATACGGTTCGGCTGCATACCGGAGATCCCTGTCTGTATGGGGCAATCAGAGAACAGATGGACATCCTGGATGAGAAAGGAATCGCCTATGATTATTGTCCTGGAGTGAGTTCCTTCTGCGGTGCAGCGTCAGCACTGAATCTGGAGTATACCCTTCCCAACGTGTCTCAGAGCGTGATCATCACAAGGATGGCAGGCAGAACACCAGTGCCGGAAAAAGAGAGCATTGAATCTTTTGCCGCACATCACGCAACCATGGTGGTATTCTTAAGCACAGGGCTTTTGGAGGAACTGTCCAAGAGACTGATCGCAGGAGGATATGAACCAGATACACCGGCTGCTATCGTATATAAAGCTACCTGGGAAGATGAGAAATCTTTTGTGTGTACCGTAGAAACACTTGCACAGACTGCCAGAGAAAATCATATTACAAAAACAGCATTGATGGTTATCGGGGATGCAGTGGCTCATCACAGCTATGAGCGTTCGAAACTGTATGATCCTGGATTTACAACAGAGTTCAGAAAGGGAACAGATCAGGGGTGAAAGGATGAAAGTTGCAATTATCAGTTTCAGCCGTACTGGTTACAGGCTGAGTGAAATGATCTACTGGGTGTTAAAAGAGCGGGATTATGATGTGACCACTTACACTAAGAGTAAATATACAAAAAAGATTCTGGATGAATCACAATTAGACATTGAATCCAGGGATTTTCGCAATACAAAAATGTTTGCAAAACCTGTGGATGAATCTATGAAGGAATGGACAGGCAGACGATTTCAGGATAGTGATGCCATTATTTTTATCGGTGCCTGCGGGATTGCAGTAAGAAGTATTGCACCCTTTGTAAAGAGCAAAAAGATAGATCCGGCTGTCGTGGTAGTGGACGAGCAGGGAAGCTTTTCTATTTCCCTTCTGTCGGGACATATCGGGGGTGCAAATGAACTGGCAGAAGAGGTGGCGGAGATCGTTCATGCTCAGCCTGTGGTAACCACAGCAACCGATTTAAACGGGAAATTTGCGGTGGATGTTTTTGCAAGAAAAAACAACTGTTATATTTCCGATATGGAACTGGCGAAGGAAATCTCAGCAGCCTTACTGGCAGGAAAAGAAGTAGGATTTGCCAGTGATTTCCCGTGGATCGGAGAGATTCCGGAAGAACTGAAGCTGTATGAAGAGGGAAAAGAACATCCGGATATCGGAATCTGTGTAACATCCGGATATTCAGAACACCCCTTTATCCATACCCTGTATTTGATACCGAAAGTCATTACCACAGGTGTGGGATGCCGTAAAGGGACTCCAAAAGAAACCGTGGAGAGAGTGATTCGGAGAGCCTGTGACGAGGTTCTTGTTCCCTCCATTGCCATGGAACAGGTAGCAAGCATTGACCTGAAAGCAGAAGAAGAGGGAATACTTCGATATTGTGAGGAACGAAAACTGCCTTTTGTTACCTATACGGCAGAAGAATTAAAAGAAGCTGAGGGAGTTTTCACTTCCTCCGAATTTGTGGAAGATGTTACAGGAGTAGATAATGTATGTGAGCGGGCAGCCATCTTAGGAAGCTCTAAGGAGGGAAATGGCCGTCTGATTCAGAGAAAATATGCCCAGGACGGAGTGACGGTGGCATTAGCGATGAAGAAATGGAGTGTGAATTTTGAGTAAATTATATGTTGTCGGCATCGGTCCGGGTGCCTATGAAAAAATGACGATTGAAGCCGCAGAGGCATTAAAGAAGAGTGATGTGATCATTGGATATACAGTGTATGTAGATTTAGTGAAGGATCATTTTCCGGGGAAAGAATTTCTTACAACACCGATGAAAAAAGAAGTGGACAGATGTGTGCTGGCTTTTGAAGAAGCAAGAAAAGGAAAGACAGCAGCCATGATCTGCAGCGGAGATGCAGGTGTCTATGGAATGTCAGGACTGATGTATGAAGTGGGTGTCAATTATCCGGAGGTAGAGCTGGAGATTATCCCGGGTGTCACAGCAGCTACAGGCGGTGCTGCGGTCCTTGGAGCTCCTTTGATTCATGATTTCTGTCTGATCAGTCTCAGTGACCTGCTTACTCCATGGGAGAAAATCGAAGCACGGCTTTTGGCAGCGGCACAGGCGGATTTTGTAGTCTGCCTTTACAATCCTTCCAGCAAAAAGCGTCATGATTATCTGGAAAAAGCATGTGATCTGATGATGCAGTATAAAGCACCTGAGACGGTCTGCGGTATCGTGGGTAATATCGGAAGAGATGGGGAAGCCATGAAAGTGATGACGCTGGAGGAACTGAAAACAACAAAAGTGGATATGTTTACAACTGTCTTTGTGGGAAATTCACAGACTAAGAACATCAATGGAAAAATGGTGACACCGAGAGGCTATAAGAATGTGTAAGGTAATCGTGTTTGCCGGTACAACAGAAGGCAGAGAAGTTGCAGAGTTTTTGGACAGAAGAGAAATTTCTGCTCATATCTGTGTGGCCACAGAATACGGAGAACAGCTTTTGCAGGGAGGAAAACATCTGGAAATCTCCCATGAACGCCTGGATTCCGAAGAGATGGAGCAGCTTATAAAAGAGAAAAAGTGTGAGATGGTCATTGATGCCACTCACCCCTATGCGGCAGAAGTTACCATCAATCTGAAAAAAGCATGTGATGCGGCAGGAGTCTCCTATCTGAGAGTTTTAAGAGAGAATCAGGAAGAACAGGATTCCCGGGATTGTCTATATGCGGAAAGTGTAGAAGATGCGGTGGCTCTTTTAGAGCATACCAAGGGAAATATCCTTGCGACCACCGGAAGTAAGGAGGCTGTTAAATATACAGCGCTGACAGACTATGAAAAGCGAGTGTTTTTGAGAGTCTTATCTTTGCCAAAGGTAGTAAAACAATGCCAGGAACTTGGGTTTCAAGGGAAAAATCTAATCTGTATGCAAGGTCCTTTTTCGAAAGAATTAAATATGGCAATGCTGCGGCAATGGGATTGTAAATATCTGGTGACCAAGATGTCAGGTGCAACCGGAGGGTTCCGGGAAAAAATAGATGCAGCCAGAACATGCGGATGTATTCCTGTGATTATCGGGAGACCTTTAAAGGAAGAGGGTATTTCAGTCAATGAATGCAAACGAGTATTATGTCAGAAATTCTCGTTGCGTTCACAGGCAGAAATCTCTCTTGTCGGATTCGGTATGGGCAGCAGAGAGAACCGAACAGAAGAGGCATCAAAAGCTATCAGGGAAGCAGATCTGCTGATCGGGGCAAGAAGGATGATAGACGCCTGCAGAGAGTTTGGAAAGGATTGTTATGTGGAATATGACAGTCAGAAAATAGCCCGGTACCTTGCAGAACATCCGGAATATGAAAAAGTGGCAGTGCTGCTGTCCGGGGATCCCGGTTTTAACAGCGGTGCAAAAAAACTTCTGGACGTTCTGGGAGATCAGGTAAAAGTCATCTGTGGAGTTTCATCTGTCTCCTATTTTATGAGCCGGATCCGGAAATCCTGGGATGATGTTCTGATCACAAGTGCCCATGGAAAGTCCACGAATTTAATCACTTTGATCAAAAGAAATAAAAAAGTATGTGCCATTCTGGGAACACGTGATGGAATCCGTAAGCTGGCACAGGAAATGGCGGCACATGGGATGCAGCGTGCACGGTTATACACCGGAGAGTGTCTGTCTTATCCGGAAGAAAGGATTCAAAAAGGAACGCCGGAAGATTTTCTTACCTATGAAGCAGATCCACTCAGCATAGTTTATGTAGAAAATCCAGATGCACGAAAGGAGTATGTAACCCACGGGATTTCAGATACGGAATTTATAAGAGAAAAAGTACCTATGACAAAAGAAGAAGTAAGGACCGTATCCTTATCCAAACTCCATCTGGAAGAAGATTCTGTTTGTTATGATGTGGGTGCAGGAACTGGTTCCGTATCCATAGAGATGGCTTTAAGATCCTGGAACGGAAACGTTTATGCTATTGAAAAAAAAGCGTTAGCTGTAGAATTGCTGAAGAAAAATAAAGAGAAATTTGCAGTGGAAAATCTTGAGATCATAGAAGGAACAGCACCGGATGCATTAGAGGATCTGGAGCCTCCTACCCATGCTTTTATCGGGGGCTCTTCCGGAAACATGGAGACGATTTTGAGACTTCTGCTGGAAAAGAATCCTTCGGTGAGAATCGTGATCAACTGCATTGCCCTGGAGACGGTTTCTGAAACACTCCAGTGTTTAAAAACACTTCCGGTAAAGGATGCGGAGATTCTCCAGATTGCAGTGAGCAAAGGTAAGACGGTAGGAAATTATCATATGATGATGGGAGAAAACCCTATTTATATTATTTCCTGTACAGGAGGAAAATAAGGATGAGTATACCACGTTTTTTACTGACCGCAGGAGCAAGCGGAAGCGGGAAGACACTGATTACCTGTGGGATTCTTCAGGCTTTGCAGGACAGAGGACTTAGGGTGGCCTCTTTTAAATGTGGGCCGGATTATATTGATCCCATGTTTCATACCAAGGTGCTGGGCACAAGATCCAGAAATCTGGATACGTTTTTTACAGATGCAGATACGACCAGATATTTACTGGAAAGAAACAGCCAAGACTGCGACATTGCTGTGATGGAAGGCGTTATGGGATACTACGATGGTGTGGGAGGAAATACCAGTAAAGCCAGTGCTTACGAACTGGCAAAAGTTACCCATACACCGGCAGTGCTCATTGTGAATTGCAAAGGGATGAGCGTCTCTATCCTGCCTTATATTAAGGGATTTGCAGAATTTCGACGGGACAGTAATATCCGTGGAGTCATATTAAACCAGATGTCTCCCATGTTGTATCCGAGAGTAAAGAAAATGATAGAAGAGGAGCTGGACATTGCTGTCTATGGCTATGTTCCGAAAGTAGAAGATTGTGTCATTGAGAGCCGTCATCTTGGTCTGGTCTTGCCGGAGGAAGTGGAGGGATTTCGGGTAAAACTGAAAAAACTGGCAGAGATTTTGGAAAACACTTTGAACCTGGATGGGCTTCTCAAACTGGGAAAAACAGCACCTGAATGGACGGTAGACAGTGGGACAGAACCCCTCCGGGTGATCCCTGAGAAACAGAAACAGCACCTTCGCATCGGTGTGGCTCTGGATGAAGCTTTTTGTTTCATGTATGAGGATAATCTGCAGTTCTTGCGTGATCAGGGAGCGGAACTTGTCTTCTTTTCTCCCGTTCATGATACATATCTGCCGAAGAATCTGGATGGGCTTATCTTATATGGCGGTTATCCGGAATTGTCAGGAAAACAGTTAGAGAAGAATGAACAGATGAGACAAGAAATCAAAAAGGCTTTGGAGCATCGCATGCCTGTGATGGCAGAGTGCGGAGGGTTTATGTATCTTCATGAATGGTTCGAAAATATGGATCATGAGCGTTGTAAAGGCGTGGGAATCATAGAAGGAACGGCGTATCGCACACCAAAGCTTTCCCGCTTCGGATACATTGAAGTGCAGAGCAAAACAGGAATGATATTTGGCAGGGAGATCGGAATCAGCCCTGCACATGAATTTCATTATTTCGATTCCGAAAACAGCGGAAAAGACTGCTTCGCTAAAAAACCCGGAAGCAGCAGAGGATGGGAATGTCTTCATTGTACGGACACGATGCTGGCAGGATTTCCGCATTTTTATTATTACGGGAATCCAGAACTTGCAAAAGCCTATTTAGACTGCTGCAGAGAGTACCAAACGCAAAGATAAAAGGAGGCTGCAAAATGAATTTACAGGAAACAATAGAAAAAATAAGACCTTTGGACGAGAAAGCAATGGACTGTACCAGAAAACGTTGGGACAGCATTGCACATCCTTTACATAGCCTGGGAAAATTGGAGGACATGGTGGTTCAGCTTGCGGGAATCACAGGAAATCCGGATGTACATGCAGAAAAACGTGTGTTAGTTCCCATGTGTGCAGATAACGGGGTGGTGGAAGAAGGTGTTACACAGACCGGACAGGAAATCACAGCTCTTGTGGCAGAGAATTTTCTCTGTACAAAAGCGGCATCCAGCATCATGTGCAAAAGTGTAAAATGCGATATTTTTCCTGTAGATGTGGGAATTGCCACAGATGTCAGTATTCTGAACAGAAAAATTGCCTATGGAACAAAAAATATGACAAAAGAACCTGCTATGAGCAGAGAAGAAGCAGTAAAAGCGATCGAGACAGGAATCGAAGTGGCAGAGATGATGAAAGAAAAGGGATATCAGATTCTTGCTACCGGTGAAATGGGAATCGGAAACACTACGACCAGCAGTGCAGTGGCAGCCGTGCTTCTGGAACTTCCCGTGGAAACCATGACGGGAAGAGGAGCAGGTCTGTCCACGGACGGTTTGAACAGGAAGATTCAGGCTATTAAAAAGGCGATCGAACTGCATCATCCGGATAAGAAGGATCCGGTTGATGTATTGGCGAAAGTAGGAGGTTTCGATATTGCAGCTATTGCAGGTCTGTTTTTGGGAGGGGCAGCCCTTCAGATGCCGGTAGTCATTGACGGCGTGATCTCTGCAACAGGTGCACTGGCAGCAGCCAGTCTCTGTCCTCTGTGTAAGGATTACATGCTTGCTTCCCATGTATCAAAGGAACCAGCCGGAGCTTTGCTTTTAGAGGCATTGGGTAAAGAAGCTCCTCTTCATTGCGATATGTGTTTAGGAGAAGGAACCGGAGGCTTGAATCTGTTTCCTCTTCTGGATACAGGACTTGCAGTGTATCATGGAATGGGCGATTTTGGCAAATGGGGTATGGATGCATACGAACATTTCGATTAGAGGTAGAGATATGATTACTGTAATTACCGGAGGAAGCGGCAGCGGAAAATCAGCGTATGCAGAGCAGATGGTTCTGGAGGCCGGAGACCTGAATCGGATTTATATTGCGACCATGTTTCCCTTTGATGAAGAAAGCTATAAGAGAATTGAACGCCATCGGGCAATGAGAGCGGAAAAAAAATTTACGACTTTGGAGTGTTATACAGGACTGAAGAATCTGAAACTCCCCCTTCACTCCTGCGTATTGTTGGAATGTATGTCAAATCTGACTGCAAATGAAATGTTTCAGGAAGAGGGTGCCGGGGTACATACCGTGGAAGCCGTTTTACAAGGGGTTCAAAATCTTGCAGAACAGGCGAAGCAGCTTATTATTGTGACCAATGAAATTTTCTCTGACGGAATAGAGTATGATGCGGAAACCCGTACCTATCAGGAATATCTTGGAAAGATCAATCAGGAAGTGGCAAAATGGGCTGATCAGGTCACAGAAGTGGTCTATGGGATTCCGGTTCACTGGAAAAAGAAAAACAAAGAAGGACAGAAAAATGAAACAACTATGGAACAGCTTTAAAATCGCATTTTCAATGTATTCAAAAATACCCATGCCGAAAAGTGACTGGAAAAAAGAAAATATGCGGTATATTATGTGCTTTTTCCCTTTGATCGGACTGGTGATCGGTGCACTGACTCTGGCATGGGGCATAGGGGGAGGAGCACTGGTAAGCAGCAAACTTCTCTATACTATCATTCTGGTGCTGATCCCTGTTTTTGTTACGGGAGGAATCCATCTGGACGGGCTGCTGGATACCGCAGATGCCCTGAATTCCTATCAGCCCAGAGAGAGAAAGCTGGAAATACTGAAAGATTCTAATTCCGGAGCTTTTGCCATTATTACCGCCATGGTATATTTCCTGTTGTATCTAGGGATCTACAGCGAAGTTACAAGAAAAAGTCTGCCTGTGATCTGTCTGGGATTTGTATTATCCAGGGCTATGGGGGCATTTTCCATTGCAGCATTTCCCATGGCAAAAAACACAGGACTTGCAGCAGCTTTTTCCGATGGAGCACAGAAAAAATGTGTGAAGATCACTTCCGTGATCTATGGAGGGATCGTGCTGCTCCTGATGCTGGCATATGAACCGGTGATTGGCATATGTGTGGCTGTAGGTGCGACATTGGAATATATCTATTATTATAAGATGTCTGTAAAGGAATTCGGCGGCATCACAGGAGATCTGGCAGGATTTCACATGCAGATCAGTGAACTGGTCATTGCTTTTTCCTGTGTTGCAGGGGAGATCCTTTTAAAAGTAATTTAAGGAGAATAGCTATGAAACTTGTCATCGGAGGTGCTTTTCAGGGAAAGAAAGCGTATGTGAAACAGCACCTGAAGATTAAAGAAGAAGACATGGCAGATGGAAAAGATGCTTCCTATGAGGCTCTTTTTCATTGCAAATGTATCTATCATTTTCATGAATGGATCAAAAAGGGGATTGAGGAAAAGTGGGATTTTAAAAATCTGGCAGAAGAGCTGCTGAAACGGAATCCGGAAGTCCTTATCATCACAAATGAACTGGGATACGGGGTAGTTCCCGTAGATGCTTTTGACCGGACTTACCGGGAAACAACAGGACGGATCTGTACAGAGATCGCAGCTGTATGTGAACAGGTGATCCGTGTATCCTGTGGTCTGGGGATGGTGATCAAAGATGCTTGAAGTTATTTTGATCCGCCATGGGAAAACGTATGGGAATACCCAGGGCAGGTATATAGGAGGACGGACGGATGAAGCTCTGTGTGAAGAAGGCATTCACCTTCTGGAGCAGAAACAGTATCCGGAGGTTTCTTATCTCTATGTCAGCCCCATGAAACGATGTCTTGAGACGGCAAAGCTGCTTTATCCGAATCTTCCCATACAAATAAATGAAAAGTTAAAAGAATGTGATTTTGGAATTTTTGAAAATAAAAATTATAGGGAACTGTCTGGAAATCCGGAATATCAGGCATGGATTGACAGTCAGGGGACACTTCCTTTTCCTCAGGGAGAATCTGCGGAAGGTTTTCAGAAGCGATGTGCCATGGGTTTTGCTGCCTGTGTGGAGGATGCTTTTTTACATCACCGCACAAGGATTGGTATGGTGATTCACGGAGGCACCATCATGAGCATTTTATCGGAATATGCCATGCCAAGGGGGAATTACTTTCAATGGCAGATCCGGAATGGTGAATATTATCAATTGACACTGGAACCTTCTGTCTGGGAAAAGGAAAGACGAATCAGTTCTGTGAAGAAAGGACTATAAAAAATGATGAAATGGACTGCATTAGCCCTGGTTTTGGGCTTTTTCATAGATTTATTAGTGGGAGATCCCAGATGGCTGTATCATCCGGTACGAATCATCGGACATGGGATTTCGTTTCTGGAAAACCATCTGAGAACGTGTTTTCCAAAAACAGAAAAAGGAGAGCGAAGAGCCGGTTTTCTCCTGGTAATCCTGATCTGTACGGGAAGTGCCGCAGTTCCGTTTGGTATTCTGTATCTGGCATACAGGATTCATCTGGTTTTCGGAATCTGTCTTGAGATTTTGATGTGCTATCAGATGCTTGCAGTGAAATCGCTAAAAGACGAAAGCATGCGGGTATTCGAAGAACTGAAAAAAGGTGATTTAGAGGGAGCCAGATATGCGGTCTCTATGATCGTAGGAAGAGATACCAGGACATTAGACGAAGCAGGAGTTACCAAAGCTGCTGTGGAAACCGTAGCGGAAAACACTTCGGATGGAATCATTGCACCGCTTTTTTATATGGCGATAGGCGGTCCTGTCCTGATGTTTTTCTATAAAGGTGTCAATACCATGGACTCCATGGTGGGATATAAAAATGAAAAATATTTAAACTTTGGACGTTATGCTGCAAAATTCGACGATATTATGAATTACATACCAGCCAGGATCTCTGCCTGGCTGATGATCGCCGCTTCTTATATGTGCGGTTTTGACGGAAAAAATGCAGCAAAGATATATAAAAGAGACCGGTACAATCATGCAAGTCCAAACTCGGCTCAGACAGAGGCCGTGATGGCAGGAGCCCTGGATATTCAGTTAGCCGGAAATGCTTATTATTTCGGGAAATTATACGAGAAACCTACCATAGGAGATAACATCAGACCTGTAGAGAGCCAGGATATCCAAAGAGCAAATCGTCTTTTATATGTAAGTGCTGCTGTGGCGGCAGGCTTGTTTGCAGGAATCAGGCTGTTGGTTCAGGGATTGGTCATGTTGTTGTAAAGGAGAACATTATGGAAAAAAAACATATACATGGAGGAGATGTTTACCGTTATCCGGATGTCCTTGATTTTTCATCCAACTGCAATCCTTATGGAATGCCAGGAGGAGTAAAAAAAGCGGTGTTGGATTCCATTGAACAAGCAGAGCATTACCCGGATGTACAGTGCGAGAAGCTTCGAAAAGCCCTGGAACAAGAGGAACAGATTCCTTATGAACAGATTATTTGCGGCAATGGTGCAGCCGACCTGATCTTTGGTCTGGTATTGGCAAAGAAACCAAAACGTGCCCTTTTGGCGGCACCCACCTTTGCAGAGTATCAACAGGCTTTGAAGGCTGTGGAGTGTGAGATATGTTATGCACCCTTAGAGGAAAAAACGGGATTTCTTCCGGGAGAGGCATTTCTGGATCAGATTACAGAGGATTTGGATATGGTCTTCTTCTGTAATCCGAACAACCCTACTGGGGTGCTGGTGAACACGGCTTATGTGAAAAAACTGGCAGAAAGATGTGCGGAAAAAGAGGTTTTTCTGGTGTTGGATGAATGTTTTCTTGATTTTATAGAAGATCAGGATTCATATACGATGAAACCGTTCCTGGAGGAATTTCCCGGATTGTTTTTGATCAAAGCATTTACAAAAAAATATGCGATGCCGGGACTTCGGCTTGGATACGGATTTTGCAGTGATCAAAGAGTGCTGGAAAAAATGGAAGCCGTAATGCAGCCCTGGAACGTATCGGTGCTGGCACAGGAAGCCGGAACAGCAGCCTTAAAAGAAACAGAATATGTAAAAGAAACCATGGAAAAAATCCGAAGAGAAAGAAGCTTTCTTCTGGAAAATCTGAAGAAACTTCCGCTGAAGATTTATGCTTCAAAAGCAAATTATATCTTTTTTTATGGACCGGAAAACTTTCAGGAGCAATGTCTTGCACAAAAGATTTATATTCGGGACTGTAGTAATTATGTGGGTCTTGGACAGGGTTTTTACAGGATCGCAGTGCGAACAAGAGAAGAAAACGAAGCATTGCTTCAGGTTTTTAAAAGGTTATTAGAGTAAGAGACAGGAGGATGTATGATGGCAAAAGCAATTATGATACAGGGGACGATGTCCAATGCAGGAAAAAGCCTTCTGGCAGCAGGGCTTTGCAGAATCTTCAAACAGGACGGGTATAAAGTAGCCCCCTTTAAATCCCAGAATATGGCATTAAATTCTTTTATTACAAAAGAAGGACTGGAAATGGGCCGTGCTCAGGTCATGCAGGCAGAGGCGGCAGGAATCCAGCCTTCTGTGCTCATGAATCCGATTCTGTTAAAGCCTACCAATGACGTGGGAAGCCAGGTCATCGTCAATGGAGAGGTCTTAGGAACTATGAGTGCCAGAGAGTATTTTCAATATAAAAAACAGTTGATACCAAAGGTGATGGAAGCATATCATAAGTTGGAAGAAGACTATGATATCATTGTCATCGAGGGAGCGGGAAGTCCTGCGGAAATCAATCTCAAGCAGGAAGATATTGTCAATATGGGAATGGCGAAACAGGCCATGGCACCGGTTCTGCTGGTGGGTGATATAGACAGGGGCGGAGTGTTTGCTCAGTTGATCGGTACGATCATGCTTCTGGAAAAAGAGGAGCAGGAAATGGTAAAAGGAATGATCATTAATAAATTCCGCGGAGATAAAACAATCCTGGATCCCGGTGTTGCCGCATTGGAGGAAAAAACAGGAATTCCCGTTGTAGGAGTGGCTCCCTACATGGAATTAGAAGTCGAGGATGAGGATAGTTTGACAGAACGCTTTTCCGGAAATCAGGAAGTCGGTGTGATCGATATTGCAGTTATCCGTGTTCCGAGAATTTCTAATTTTACAGATTTTAACGCATTGGAAGTAATCCCAGGTGTTTCTGTAAGATATGTAAAACATCCGGGAGAACTGAAAAATCCGGATATGATCATTCTTCCGGGAACCAAAAATACCATGGAAGATCTGCTTTGGATGCGTCAGAATGGATTGGAAGCTTCTATTTTAAAGAAAGCCGCA
Source organism: uncultured Blautia sp. (assembly GCF_947654165.1). GTDB lineage: Bacteria > Bacillota > Clostridia > Lachnospirales > Lachnospiraceae > Blautia. The sequence continues at coordinate 121,037 of NZ_CANTKB010000005.1, read as the reverse complement.
GAAGGAAAGATTATTTTCGGTGTCTGTGGAGGCTATCAGATGCTGGGAGAAACTCTTTCTGACCCGGAAGGCGTGGAAGCCGGAGGTACGATCAAAGGAATGGGATTGCTTCCTATGGATACCGTCTTTAAGGAATCCAAAACAAGAACGCGAGTAGAGGGAACCTTCCCTAAAGTAGAAGGGATTCTGAACACATTGACAGGTGTTTCCCTGGAAGGGTATGAGATTCACATGGGAGAAAGTACCTTAAAAGAAGGGGCGTCTGCTTTTACAGAAATTACCGATTCCGTCACCGGGGCAACGAAACAAGACGGGGCATGCTGTGGACGCATTTACGGTTCCTATGTCCATGGTATTTTTGACCGAGAAGAAGTGGCCAAGAGAATCGTAGAAGCCATTGGCAAAGAAAAGGGAGTGGATGTTTCTCAGATGGCAGGCGTGGACTTTGCCAGTTTTAAGGAAACACAGTATGATAAACTGGCCAGTGGATTAAGAGAACATCTGGACATGAAAAAAATATATGAAATATTAAACCAGGGGATTTAGGAAGAAAGGCGGACCGAAGATGAAGGTAGAACTGGAAAATGTGCAGCCAAAAGAAATAGAAACAAGAAGTTTTGAGATTATCACAGAAGAATTGGGAGATAAACCTCTGATTCCGGGAACAGAATTGATCGTAAAACGCTGTATTCACACCAGTGCAGATTTCGATTATGCAGACAATCTCTGTTTCTCTGAAAAAGCCGTAGAAAAAGCCATAGAAGCCATTAAAAACGGGGCATGTATTGTTACGGATACTCAGATGGCAAAAGCAGGTATTAATAAAAAAGCCTTGGCAAAATACGGAGGAGAGGTATTTTGTTTTATGTCAGATGAGGATGTTGCCACACGGGCGAAAGCATTAGGCTGTACCAGAGCAACGGCCAGTATGGACAAGGCAGCAGCTATGGGGAAACCATTGATTTTTGCTGTGGGAAATGCACCTACAGCACTTGTCAGACTGTATGAATTGATTCAGGAGAAAAAAATTTCACCATATTTGATAATAGGGGTTCCAGTTGGCTTCGTAAATGTGGTACAATCAAAAGAAATGATTATGGAAACACAGGTTCCTTATATTGTGGCCAGAGGAAGAAAAGGCGGAAGCAATATAGCTGCCTGTATCTGTAATGCATTGTTGTATATGATTGACAATGAGCGAGATTACTGGAAGTGATCCAGGTCTTAGAAGGACGAGTATAAGAAGGGATTATTTATGAAGTGTGAAAGATGTGGGAAAGAGCTTTCCGGGCTTGACTTATATTGCGAGCGATGTGGGAAAGCAGTTTTTCCGGAATATATGGATGAAGCCGATATCTGGGCTTATTATAAAACAGACGAAGAATTGGCAGAGATCCTGAAGGCAGAAGAAAAGCAGGCGGCAGAAGCACCGAAAAAGTCTCTTTGGGAAACAGAGCCGAAAGCTGAAATGCCGGAGTCTGAGTCAGAGCCGGAAACAGAAATACCGGAACCTGAAAAAGACTCTGAGCCTGAAGCAGAACCGGAAGCAGAAGCAGAACCGGAACCAGAAATGCCTGTGTTGCAGCCAGAACAACCGGAAACTGCGGAAGAAGAGAAGCCAGACCATGAGTCTCAGGAAGAGCCGGAAGATATATCTGAACAAGAGGAATGGGATTTTAGTGATGACGAAGATGAGGAGGAAGAGGATCAGGAACCTTCTCTGACACCTGAAATGAAAAAATCCAGAAGATGGAAAAGACTTTTTATCAGTCTGTTTCTCATGCTCTGTCTTGGTGCAGGAATCTTTCTTGGACTGCATCGTGTGAAAAAGATGGAACAGCAGGAAAAAGAGTATTATCAGAATATAGAAGACAGTGAAAAGCAGGAAACGGTTTCCAATCAGGTGCCTGCAGAGATACCTGAAGAACAAAAGGAGACAGAAGCAGAAAAGGAAGAACAACCTGCATCTGCGGAGACAGAGACTCAGGAAAAAGAACCGGAAAAGGAAGAAACACCAAAGGAAGAACCGAAAAAGGAATATTTTAAGCTGGTAAATGCAGAGGAAATAGATTTCTCCAAGTATAAAAAGCTTCCGGCAGCGAGTACGGAAGAAAATTCCGTAAAAGAGTCAGAATCCTATGATTACAGTGCCAAGAGTGCTGTGGACGGAGATGTGAGTACCTCCTGGCAGGAAAATGAAGAGGGAATCGGAGAAGGAAAAGGATTTAAGATTACCCTGGATGGAAATCATAAAGTACGATATATTGTTTTACACTTGGGGAATTGGAGAAGTGACCAACTCTGGGATTATAATGCCAAACCAAAATCCCTTACGCTTCAGGTGGGAGACCAACAGGTAAAAGATGTGGAATTTTCAAATGAGAAGAAAAAATTCTGTCTTTCTTTTGAGGAACCTGTGGAAGCATCGTATATATCTTTATACATAAAAGAAGCCTATGAAGGTTCTCGTTGGCAGGATACTTGTATTTCAGAAGTAGAACTATATGAATAAGAAGAAAGACAGATGAGGATTGATCAATTAAAAATCCCATCTGTCTTTTTTGTCAGAAATTATCAATTTTTTTCAGATGCTCCACAAGAATTTTCCGAATTCCAGGATATTCTCCCAGTCCTTTGATTACTGGCTCTACCTCAAACCCCTGAGCTTTAAACTGGCTGTACCAGGATTCAGGATCATCTCCAGCCATATCATTTTTTGCATGATCACCTGCGACGATCATAAAAGGTGCAAGAATCACTTTAGAAGGAGCATAAGCCTTTACCATTTTCATCAGAGATTCCATAGATGGATAAGCCTCTACGGTTCCCAGGAAAATATTAGAATATCCCATATCTTTAAAGGTGTAATCAAGTGCTGCGTAGATCGCATTTGCATAGTGAGTTGTTCCATGTCCCATCAGTACCAGAACTTCTTCTTTTTTTAAATCAGAAAATTCATGAGCAATGGACTGAATCACATCTCGGCTATCCTCTTCGCTGGTAAGGAGCGGGTCTCCAAAAGAAATCGAATGAAAGGAATTCTGATAGGAGAGAGCGTCTTCTTTCATGAGATCATTTTCGATTCCATTGATCACATGTGTAGGCTGAATGAGCACGTCTGTAATCCCGTCCTGCAGCATCTGTTCCATAGCTTCTTTAACCGTATTTATGGATATGTGGTCACGGTTTTTGATTTTTTTAATGATCATTTTGCTGGTCCATGCTCGGTAAAGGGGATATTCAGGGAATGCATCCTGCATATCTCTTTCGATGGCATCAATGGTTACCTTGCGGGTGTCTTCGTGGCTGGTACCAAAACTTACCGCCAAAATTGCTTTCTTTGTTTCTGTTGACACGATTGGTTTTCCTCCGTAATGTTGGTTTAAATTAATATCTGCAATATATCCTTCCAAGGTTTTTAAATTTTTAGGAAGTGGAAGAGAAGATTTTAAAATTCCCTTCCTGCAGAGACTTTCGAATAACTCCAGCACGGCTGGTGGCTCCAGATTTGTTTGATGCAGGGCAGCAGGATTGCTGAATACCTGGGCAGGCGTTCCATGTATCAGGACTTTTCCCTCGTGGAACAGCAAAACTTCATCGGCCCATTCATAGGCGTAATTTACATCGTGAGTTGCCATACAAACGGTAATTCCCTGTTCTGTGAGCTGGTCAACAATATGATTCACCATAGTAGTATGTTTGGGATCCAGAGCAGCGGCCGGCTCATCTAAAATGATCACATCCGGATGCATGACTAAGATATCAGCGATGGAGACCTGTTTTTTCTGACCTCCGCTCAGTGCATGGGTAGGCTTATAACGAAACGGGGTAATCTCCAGATAATCAATGACACCTTCCACTTCTTCGGCCGCCTGTTCTTCTGATACACCTAAATTCAGGATTCCAAAAGATATTTCCTGGTATACACTGGCAGAGAATAGCTGGTTATCTGGATCCTGAAACACGATTCCAACTTTGCTGCGCAGTTTCAGCAGGCTCTTCTTATCATACCGGATTTCCTCTCCATTAAAGTATAATTTCCCTGACTGTGGTCTCAAAATACCTGTGCAGCAGAGAAAAAAGGTGGATTTTCCACTTCCGTTTGCCCCCATAAAAGCGACTTTCTGTCCACGTTTAATCTCAAGAGAAAGTCCGTTTAAGGAATGGCTTTGTTCATCATCATAAGAAAAATGTAAATCTTCTGCTTTTAAAATGATATCTGCATTCATGAATAAAATCTCCTCCAAAGGGCAAATAGAAATAAACAAGTGTCGAAAACCACAATTGCCACAATCACTTTTTTCTTCGGTGGTCTGGTTTCTGATAAGACACGGATGCTTCCGTCATAGCAGCGTGCTTCCATAGCATCGTAAAGTCTGTTGGAACGGCTCATGGCACGAATCATAAGAACAGACCCAAGTTTTCCGAAAGAATTCAGGGCTGTTTTATAATCTTTATTTCCAAGCCGACATTCCTGTGCCACAGAGATGGCAGAAGCTGTATTTAACAGTATAAAAATAAAACGGTAGATCAAAAGCATCAGTTCGATCAACAGTTTCGGACAATGAAGTCTGCGAAGCACTTCCAGAATATCCGGCATCGGCGTACTGAATGCCAGGAAATACAGGCAGGATACCGCTGACAGGGCAGTAAGGATGAGCTGTACTGCATATTGAAGCGCAGCCCGGCTGGAAGTCAGATACCAGCTGCCCAACTGGATGGCAAACAAGTCCAGCGGAGTCTTTTTGAAATTTAATACAATTGCGAGCGTGCTTAATAATAAAAACGCCAGGGGAATCGTAAGAAATTTTAAATAACGAGAAACAGGGATTCCTCCTTTCCAGACGGTCAGAATCCCTGTCACTGCTAATACAATACATGCCACTGCTATGGAACGACTCATTACACAGATACAAAGTGTAATCAAAGCAAAGGCAAATTTCTCCCCGGGGTTTTCATATCTAAGCTTTGACTGATAACAGAGCTTATCAATGACAATCATGGGAATCTCCTTATTCTTTCATCCATTTTTTGCGTTCAACAAAGCGGCCCATAATAAAGGCAATGATACCTACACCGATTCCGGTCTGCACACAAAATAACATGCTTTCTACTTCGCCTGGAAGTTCACCGCCTAAAATCTGCTCAAAGATCGGAGTTGCCCACGGTTCGTAGGAGGAATCCACTTCTTCCACAACCGTGCTTCCGGCATCATCGGAACCGCCAAATTCTGCATCCTTCAGTACAAACAAAGGAATAAATGCGATTAAAAAAATAGCAATGATTAAAGCAATTACAGTTTTCTTCATTTTATTTTGCCTCCTTTAAGATTCCCATTGCACGAAGCTCAGGTTTTGCATAAGTTTCCAGTCCCATGAAAATAACGACTGTGATGATCCCTTCGATGATTGCCAGAGGAACCTGAGTAGGGGCAAAGATCATCAGGAATTTTCCAAGAGCTACTCCAAAGGTAGTATCTGCATTATGGGCAATAGCCAACTGTCCTGCTGTGACGCAGTATGTAAATAAGTCACCAAGACTTGCAGCCAGGAAAACAGAAACCCATTTATTGACTTTCAGTTTCTGACAGAGTTTATAAATTCCATAAGAAACAAAAGGTCCTGCGATTGCCATGGAAAAGGTATTTGCTCCAATGGTAGTCAGACCGCCGTGTGCCAGCAGGATTGCCTGAAACAGCAGTACAATAAGGCCGAGAATGGAAACTGCAGCAGGTCCAAAAAGAATAGCACCAAGACCGGTTCCTGTCATGTGGGAACAGCTTCCTGTTACAGACGGAATCTTCAGTGAAGAAATCACAAAGATAAATGCACCGGACATGGCCAGCATGGTAACCAGGTTTCTGTGTTCATTTACTGTCTTTTTAATAGACAAAAATCCTGCGATCAAAAATGGAACACAAAGCACTCCCCATGCGACACAGAAACTTCCCGGAAGATATCCTTCCATAATGTGCATGGCACTGACGTTAGGTACAATGCCAAAAGTAAGTGCAAATGCGCTTGCTAAAATCAGGATTTGTTTTTCTCTTTTACTCATTTTTTCTTCTCCCTTCTGATGTAACAATCCTATTCTGAAATTCGGGTAAGAATTTCAGGCAAAAAAAAGACCTGTCAGGTGAAACCGACAGGCTATCAGAAGAACAAGAGGTGATAGCAGAGATGATAAGAAATTGAAATCTACTATGAGCCAACCTGTTCTTACACTAGGCCATCGTTCGTAACCTGTGTAAATTTCCTGTACAAGGCAGGTCTTCTGACTCGGGTATCTTCACTGTATTTTGCCTTCCCAGATCTTGATTCTCCAGTGGCATCGTTAAAATACAATTCCTCCCACACAGCGGCGTGACCGTGCAAGCTTTTCACTTAACTTTCCTATTCTCCTGTATTCACAGGCACCTCGTGACATTCAATTCTGCATTTATTGTAGCATATTCCACAAATTTGTCAATGAAATTACAAAAAAACTGGAAGTTGCACCATAAAGAATTCTATGCTAAGATGAGAAAAGTTAAGAAACCAAAGATATGGGAGAAATGAACATGAGTATATCCATGATAGGGATTGATTACAGCAGAGCATCTGTTGACATTCGGGCTCAGTTTTCTTTTACCAAAAAGAATGCAGTGACAGCCCTGGAACATTTGAAGCAGGAATGCGGTATTCTGGGAGGAGTTCTTCTGTCCACTTGTAACCGTATGGAGTTGTGGGCAAGCACCCAGGAGGATTGGCAAGGTTCTCTTTATGATTTTTTGTGCAGAGAAAAAGAAAAAGAACCGGAAGCATACCGGCAGTATTTTGTGGAACGGACAGAGGAAGAGGCAGTTGAGCACCTGTTTTATCTGACCAGTGGTCTGAAGTCTCAGATTCTGGCAGAAGATCAGATCATCACACAGGTGAAGGATGCCCTGGCACTTTCCAGAGACATCTATTGTACAGATAATGTGCTGGAAGTTTTATTCCGAAAAGCGGTTACAGGGGCAAAAAGAGTGAAAACCGAAGTGACCTTCTCCAGAGGAAACAGCTCTGTGATTCACCAGGCAATTGAAAAGCTTCATGAACAGGGATACGAACTGGCAGGCAAGACCTGTATGGTCATTGGAAACGGTGAAATGGGAAAAGTCACTGCCATGGCACTTAGGGAAGCCGGGGCAGATGTCACCGTTACTGTGCGGCAGTACAGAAGTGGTATGGTGACCATTCCACCGGGATGTAACAGAATCAACTACGGAGAACGGCTTGCATTTCTCCCCAAATGTGACCTGGCAGTCAGTGCAACAGCAAGCCCCAATTATACCTTGACCAAAGAACTTTTAGAGCAGGCAGGACTGACCAGGGATTTGATCTTGATTGATCTGGCAGTTCCAAGAGATATGGAGCCGGAGATCGCACAGCTTCCGCAAGTTACCCTGTATGATATCGACAGCTTCAAAATTGATGCATCCTCCCCGGTCCTTCAGGAGAGTATGGAGAAAGCGGGCGGAATCCTCAGAGAAGAAATTGCAGATTTCTATAACTGGTATCAGGGTCGGGAATTGATTCCCAGAATTCAGGAAATCAAAGCAGATGCAGTGGAAGATTTTAATCTTCGGATCATGAAGATCCTGCGGAAAACTCCGATGGAAGAACAAGATCGGGAAGAGCTTCTGAAAGCCATGGACACGGCGGCCGCAAAAGTGGTAAATAAAATGATTTTCGGACTTCGTGATTTTCTGGAACCAAAAGAGTTTATCAGTTGTGTGGAAGGATTGGAGCGGCTGTATGAAGAATAGAGAAAAGAAATTATTTCCGTTGTTTACGGATCTAACCGAGAAAAAAGCAGTCGTGTTCGGAGCGGGAACCATTGCAACAAGAAGAGTGAAAACATTGCTTTCCTTTGTTGGGGAAATCCGTGTCATCGCACCAAAGGCTTCGGATGAAATCCTTGACCTTTGGGAAAAAGGAGAGCTGGTATACCAGAAAAAAATCTATGAAAGAGAAGACTTATACGATGCGGATCTTGTTCTGGCAGCTACGGATGATGATAAGGTAAATGAAGACATTTACAGTGCGTGCAAATGTCTGGGAATTCTGGTCAATATTGCCAGTGACCAGAAAAAATGCGATTTCCACTTTCCTGCAGTCATAGAGCAGGACGGAGTTGTCATAGGAATGAATGCAGGGGGAAAAGACCATAAAAAGGTAAAAGAAGTCAGACAGAGCATAGAAACCTATCTGACAGGCAGCAGGGAGGAAACAGAATGAGACAGGTAGTAATTGGCAGCAGAGAGAGTAAACTGGCTGTTACGCAAAGCGAAATGGTAAAAGCATATATCGTAGAGCATGTCAGGGATATCCAGGTAGATATTCTTACCATGAAGACCACAGGGGACAAGATCCTGGATAAAACACTGGACAAAATCGGAGGAAAAGGACTGTTTGTCAAAGAACTTGACCGGGCACTCTTGGACAAAAAGAGTGACATTTCGGTACACAGTCTGAAAGATATGCCCATGGAGGTTCCTGAAGAACTTCCTCTGGTGGCCTTTTCCAAAAGAGAAGACCCGCGAGATGTGCTGGTGCTTCCGCAGGGGAAAACAGAGTTAGATCCTACAAAACCCATCGGATGTTCCAGTCAGAGACGCATTCTTCAATTAAAAGAATTGTATCCGGATGCAGTTTGTAAAAGCGTGAGAGGAAATGTACAGACAAGACTTGCAAAGCTGGACAGCGGAGAGTACAGTGCTTTGATTCTGGCAGCAGCCGGGTTGAAACGCCTCGGACTGGAAGAACGGATTTCCAGATATTTTGAGCCGGAAGAAATGATTCCAGCAGCAGGACAGGGGATTCTTGCCGTACAGGGAAGAGCCGGAGAAGATGTCTCCTATCTTGACGGTTTTCAGGACGAAAAAGCATACTATGCTGCTGTAGGAGAAAGGGCTTTTGTACGGTATTTAGACGGCGGATGCTCATCCCCCATTGCTGCTCACGGAATCGTGGAAGATGAGGAAATGACGCTGATGGGACTTTACTATGAGGAAGATACCGGAAACCACAAAAAAGGCAGTATCAAAGGAGCAAAACAGGAAGCAGAAAATCTGGGGATTGCTCTGGCAAAACAGCTTCGGGAAGCTTGCAGAAAGGACGGTGGCAGGAGATGACAAACAAAGGAAAAGTATGGCTGGTTGGTGCGGGACCTGGAGATATCGGTCTGTTTACTTTAAAAGGACTGCAGACTCTGGAGCAGGCAGATGTGGTTGTCTATGACAGTCTGGTGGGACAGGGCGTACTCTCCAGAATCCCGGAGACAGCAAGATGTATCAATGTGGGAAAACGAGCATCTCATCATACCATGCCCCAGGAAAAAATCAATGAAGTGTTATTAGAAGAAGCAAAAAAAGGAAATCGTGTGGTGCGATTAAAGGGAGGAGATCCCTTTCTTTTCGGCCGCGGAGGAGAGGAACTGGAACTGTTGGTCAAAGAAGGCATTCCCTATGAGATCGTTCCGGGAGTGACCTCTCCCATAGCGGTTCCCGCCTATAATGGGATTCCGGTGACTCATCGTGATTTTACTTCTTCCCTGCACATTATTACAGGACATAAAAAGCAGGGGGCTGCTTATGATATTGATTTCGAGGCACTGGTCCGCACCAGAGGAACCCTTGTGTTTTTAATGGGGGTCAGTGCACTTGGAGATATCTGCCAGGCACTTTTACAGGCAGGTATGGAGAAAGACATGCCAGCAGCCATTCTCCAGAAGGGAACTACTGCGAGACAGAAAAAAATCGTTGCAACTGTTTCTACGCTGGAAGAAGAAGTGAAACGCCAGGGCATCCAGACCCCGGCCATTATTGTGGTAGGAAAGGTCTGTGCCCTTGCTGATGAATTTGCCTGGTATGAAAAGCTGCCCTTGTCAGGGTACAAGGTTCTGGTCACCAGACCGAGAGAATTAGTATCCACCATGGCGGAAAAGCTGCGGGTTCTCGGGGCAGAAGTCCTGGAACTTCCGGCTATCCGTACCGCACCTTTGAAAGATCAGAGCAAACTGTATCATGCGTTTGAAAAACTGGATACCTATCAGTGGGTGGCATTTACCAGTCCTACAGGGGTGAAGGTTTTCTTTGAAGAAATGAAAAAGACAAAAACCGATGTGCGAAAAATGCGTGATGTAAAAATTGCAGCTATTGGAAAGGGAACACAGAAAGCATTAGAGGAGCGAGGTCTGTTCCCGGATCTGATTCCTAAGGTATATGACGGAGAGACCCTGGGAAAAGAATTGAGCCACTTGTGTGCCGGCGGCGAACATATACTGATTCCAAGAGCAGCTATGGGCAATCAGGAAATCATCAAAGCCCTGTCAGAAAAATCGGATATCGTGCTCCATGACATCCCCACCTATGATACGTTTTATGAGAGCCAGGAAGTGATTGACCAGAAAAAAGCCATAGAAGCAGGCGAGATATCCTGTGCGGTATTTACCAGTGCATCTACGGTAAGAGGCTTCGTACAGGCAACTCCCGGACTGGATTATACAAAGGTCAGAGCAGCCTGCATCGGAAAGCAGACAAAAGCAGCAGCCGATGAGTGGGGCATGGAAACATATATGGCGAAAAAAGCAACCATTGACAGTGTCCTTGATCTAGTCATAGAATTAAAAGAAAAAACAGCCAGAAAGCAGGAGGTACAGTAATATGGAAATGAGCATCAGGCCCAGGCGTTTAAGAGGAAGCGAAGTATTAAGAAAGATGGTAAGGGAAACCCGTATGGATAAAAGTTCCCTTATCTATCCGATTTTTGTAAAAGAAGGAACCAATATCAAAGAAGAGATCCCTACCATGCCGGGACAGTACCGGTATAGTGTAGATACTTTACCGGGAACACTGGAAGAACTGTTAGATGCCGGTGTCAATAAAGTCATGTTTTTCGGCATACCGGATCACAAAGACGAGGTAGGAAGCCAGGCTTATGCACAGGATGGGATTGTACAGAAAGCTCTGGAAAAAGCCAGAGCAGAACTGAAAAACGAGATGTATCTGATCACAGATGTGTGTATGTGTGAGTACACCTCCCACGGACATTGCGGTGTCCTTTGCGGAACAGAAGTAGAAAACGACCAGACGTTGGAATTACTGGCAAAGACAGCCCTTTCTCATGTGCAGGCAGGTGCGGATATGGTGGCACCTTCTGATATGATGGATGGACGTGTCAGAGCGATCCGGGAGATCTTAGATGCAAATAATCATAAGGAAACCCCGATCATGTCCTATGCGGTAAAATATGCCTCTGCATTTTACGGTCCGTTCCGTGATGCAGCAGGTTCTGCTCCTTCCTTTGGAGACAGAAAGAGTTATCAGATGGATTTCCATAACCGGAGAGAAGGACTCAAAGAGGCCATTTTAGACGTAGAGGAAGGTGCGGATATCATTATGGTAAAACCTGCACTGTCCTATCTGGATATGATCCGGGAAGTAAAGGATGCCATTGATCTGCCTGTTGCTGCGTATTCCGTAAGTGGTGAATATGCTATGGTAAAAGCAGGAGCAAAACTTGGATGCATTGAAGAAGACCGTATTATCTGTGAGATGGCAGCCAGTGCATATCGTGCAGGTACGGATATTTATCTTACTTATTTTGCAAAAGAAATTGCGAAATTCATGGACGAAGGGAGAATTGGATAATGAGCAGATCAGAAGAATTGTTTGCAAGAGCAGTGAAAAGAATACCGGGAGGGGTAAACAGCCCGGTAAGAGCATATGGTTCTGTGACAGAAGCCCCAAGATTCATTCAGGGAGCGGTAGGATCTAAGATTTTTGATGTAGATGGAAACGCTTATATTGATTATATTGATTCCTGGGGACCAATGATTTTGGGACATAATGATGAGAGAATCAAGGATGCCGTCATCCGTGCCAGCGAAAATGGATTGAGCTTTGGATGTGCTACAGAAAAAGAAGTAGAGATGGCAGAATTTATCTGCGAGCGGATTCCTCACGTGGAAATGATCCGTATGGTAAATTCAGGAACCGAAGCAGTCATGAGTGCACTTCGTGTTGCAAGAGGTTTTACCGGAAAATCAAAGATTATTAAATTTGCAGGCTGCTACCACGGACATACAGATGCCATGCTGGTAAGTGCAGGAAGCGGTGTCATGACCAGCGGAGTACCGGACAGTGCCGGGGTGCCAAAGGGATGTACCGAAGATACTATGATCGCCATGTATAATAATCTGGAAAGCGTAGAACGTCTTTTGACAGAAAGCAACGATCAGGTAGCGGCTGTAATCGTAGAACCGGTAGGTGCAAACATGGGTGTGGTTCCTCCGGAAGACGGATTTTTGCAGGGATTGCGGAGATTATGCGATGAGCATGGTGCATTATTGATTTTTGATGAAGTCATTACCGGATTCCGTCTTAGTTTTTCCGGAGCAGCAGGCTTTTATCAAGTGACACCGGATTTGGTCACTTACGGAAAGATCATTGGAGCCGGCATGCCGGTAGGTGCTTATGGCGGAAGAAAAGAGATTATGGAAATGGTCGCTCCGGCAGGTCCTGTTTATCAGGCGGGAACTTTAAGCGGTAATCCTATTGCCATGGCGGCAGGGTTGGAGCAGCTTAAAATTTTATGGGAAGACCAGGAAATCTATACACGGCTTTATCAGAAGGGACAGGTACTGTATGATGGTATCCGCCGTATCTTGCTGGAAAAAGATCTTCCGTATCAGGTCAATTCTGTATCCTCTCTTGGTTGTATTTTCTTTACAGAAGAAAAGGTAAAAGATTATGCAACAGCAAAAACATCCGATACGAAAAAATTTGCAGATTATTTCCAGTATATGCTGAACCACGGAGTTCATATGGCACCGTCTCAGTTTGAAGCCATGTTCCTTTCTGATGCACATACGCAGGAAGATATAGGGACAACACTGGATCTGATCAACCGCTATTTTTAAGGAGCATATATGAAGGATGTAATTCTGGGAGTTCTGATTCTTTTTCTGGTGATTGGAGGCATGGCACTCTGGATATGGGTCGAGAATAAAAACAGGAGAAAGTTTGCCCTTTTGCGGCTGCGTGAAAGCTGGGGAAACATCCCTCAAAAGGAATACACCTATGAAGAACTGGAGCATATTGCCCAGTTCTTCTGTCAGAGAGAAAAAGAGGGATTTTATATTGATGACATTACCTGGAATGATCTGGAGATGGATCGGATCTTCGTCCAGTTGAATCAAAGTGTTTCTGCCGTAGGCGGAGAAGTGCTCTACGATCTTCTGAGAAAACCTGTGTTTCAACAAAAAGAGTTACAAAGGCGTCAGGAGCTGATCAATTATTTTGATACTCATGAGAAAGAACGGATCCAGCTTCAGACAGTGCTTTCCGGAATCCGGCAGCCGGGAAAAGTAAGTGTGTTCGAGGCCATCCATGTGGCAAAGGAGGTAACCATCCGCAGCAGCCGGACACAAATGCTTCATTTTGCCGCCTTTTTCCTGTCCCTTTTTTATTTTATGGCAATGCCAAATCCTGGTGTGTACATTTTTCTGGCAGTCTGTGTGTTCAATATTGTTACTTATATGGGAGTAAAGCATGAGATTGACAGCTATCTTACCTGTTTCCGCTGTGTGATCCAGCTTTTGCAGGCTGAAAGAGAACTGAAAAAGTTAAATATAACGGATTTAAAAGAATATGTACAGCAGGGAGAAACGTACGCAGAGAGTTTATCACGTTTTCAGAGAGGTTCTTCTCTTGTCCTTGACCGCAGCTCTGCCGGTGGCGGTGTGGAAGGTATGATGATGGATTATGTGCGGATGCTCACCCACATTGATCTCATCAAATTCAACGATATGATGGAGAACATGAAGCAGAACCAGGCAGAAATCGAAGGTCTGATCGCCTTGTTTGGCTATTTGGACAGCATGATTTCCATTGCTTCTGTCCGCAGGGCATTGCCCTATTACTGTATTCCGCAGTTTCAACAGGCTGGACAGGCTTTCATGGAGGTTTCCAATCTCTATCATCCGCTGATCAAAGACCCTGTGGCAAACAGTATCCGGGCAGAGGGAGGCATCTTAGTTACCGGCTCCAATGCATCCGGAAAATCCACATTTTTGAAAAATATTGCAGTCAATGCCATACTGGCACAGACAATTTTTACCTGTACAGCGACTTCCTATGAGGCATCTTATTTAAAAGTTATGACCTCCATGGCACTTCGGGATGATCTGGAAAGCGGTGAGAGCTACTATATTGTGGAAATCCGTTCTTTGAAGCGAATTTTGGACGAAGCACAAAAAGAGGGAAATATCCTGTGCATCATTGACGAGGTTCTCAGGGGAACCAATACCATTGAACGGATTGGTGCTTCTTCACGTATTCTTGGCATGCTGAAAAAAGAAAATGTACTGCCTTTTGCAGCTACCCATGATATTGAACTCTCGTATATCCTGGAAAACCTCTATGAGAATTATCATTTTGAGGAAGAGATCGGAGAGCGTGATGTAACCTTTCATTATCTGCTGAAAAAGGGCAGAGTGACAACAAGAAATGCCATTCGGCTTCTGGAAATGATTGGATATGACCAGGAAATCGTAAAACAGGCAAATTGTGCAGTGGAAGAGTTTGAAAAAACAGGAGTTTGGAGCAAATTAGACAGCAATATACATTTAATGTCGAAAATTAAAGAAAGATTAGCATTGAATTCTGACGTTTTATCTTGACAGAGAGATAAAAGATTGCCATAATAGAAGAAAGAAAACACTTCTTGTTTTTCTTTAAATTCTTTTCTCTTCTTTCGTCGAATATCGTCAATGCAATAAGATTTTTTAGACTTTCTTCCATGCAAGAACAGAAAAGGACAGGCACAAAAGAAGAGCCCGCTCTGTTTATCTGCATTGGCAGACAAGTCTTACATATGAGTGAATCATATTCTATTGAGGGATGCCCTGAGGCATCCCCTTTCTCTTTTATTTACATAAAAATCCGTTTGTTTTTAGCAGAAGCCGTTTCCGCCGCAGCAGAACAAAAGAATCAGAAGCAGCCAGCAGCTATTTCCACCGCCAAAGCATCCACATCCATTGTTGTTTCCGCTGAAGATGCCGTTATTTCCGCCACAGCAGCTTAACAGAAGTAAAATCAGGATAATACAACTACAGTCCATGCCGTTATTTCCGGTCGTTAATCCTCCGCAATTGTCATCACATCCGCAACCACAGTTTGTAGCAGCTAAATCACTCATGAATAAATCCTCCAAAAGATTTTGTTTACACTTTCATACTATGTGGAAAAGGGAAAAAGGTTCCAAAAAATCAAAAAGTATTTCCGGAGATGCCTAGAGAAACAAAAACCTGATAGACATTTAAAGTTCCGTATCCCCATTCCTGGTTTGGATAAAGAATATCTCTGGATCGGTCTGCTCCCCGGATGAATAATGATTTTAATTCTGTGGTATTAAAAATGCGAGGCGGTATCCTTCGCATGCCCCACTCCAGAATCTGTGCACAGGCACCGGCAGTAAGGGCAGCCGAGGCAGATGTGCCGGTCACACGGGCAAAGCCCCCGTCAGGAGCAGGGCCGTATACGTTTACACCGGGAGCCGCAAGATCAGGTTTGATCTGGCCGGTTCTGGTAAACCCACGGCTGGAATTCAGAAACAGGCTGTTATCGTAGGCATTGTAAGCAGCGGTGGTAATGGCAGACACGGAAGCAGAAGGAACCGTAAGGGTAGTGTCCGGATTTGGCCGCAAGAAACGTACATCAGGATCCGAAAAACCGGTGATAGGCAGCCAGATATGATAATTTCCGCTGTTAAAGCTGTCTGTATAGACTCGGATTTTCCAGGAACCAGGAGTCGGATCTGTAAAACGGATGAAAATAAGCTGATGTCCGGAAACGGTCTGTACGATCTCTGAGGTCACAAATATTTTTGTATTTTCCAGGATAAACGAAATATTATCACTGAAACTGATTCTTGGCGGAAGTTTCTGGACTACTTCTCCAAGAGGAGATTCAAACCCGACGGCATAAAGCTCAGGGGGCTGTCCCCACAGTTCCGCACAGAATCCTTTTGTACCAGGTTCTACCAGGATTTCTACGGTATCATAGGAAGAAGAATTTAATGCTGTGCCGTAGAAATGATGTGCCTTTCCTGCCTCATTTCCGGCAGCGACTACTGCATGGATTCCCCGGTACTGGTCTGTGACGGAAAGCATGGAGTCAAGAGGAGAACTGCCCGAATGAGAACCCTGATTGGAACCAAGACCAAGGCAGATGACAAGAGGTTTCTTCAACTGGTCAGCCAGCAGGATCAGGTAACGGATCCCCATCATAATATCTGTGGACTGATAAACCGGTACGTTTCCTGTGATATAAAACAATTCTTTTAAGTATTGTTTGGCAGGTTTCAGTTTTACCACTGCAATCGTAGATTCCGGTGCAGCTCCGCTGAAATTTCGTTCCTGGAGAAGACTTCCTGCTGCAGCTCCTGCCAGAAAGGTACCGTGACCGTTTTCATCCCTGCTCGGCACCAGAGTTTGTGGTTCCCTGCTCGACAGTGCAGCATTGATTTCTTCTTTCGTGTAAACGGACCCATATCCCAGATCAAAAGGAGATGTTCCTGTCTGAATGGTTTGATCCCACAGTGCGGCAATCCGGCTGGAACCATCGGAGTTCCTGAACGCAGGATGTGTATAATCAATACCTGTATCAATAAATCCAATCAGAACATCTTTTCCTTTCAGACCAAGAACCGGCTGATTCTGTACTGCTGTGATACCAGACACTTCCAGGCTTTCCATATCCAGTAAGGTAAATAGTTTCGGAATGGTATTGTAAAAAAAACCATAGTCATAGTAATTTTGAAAAAATTCTTCCTGCAGTGGATAGTGCAGCATCCCATAATAGTCATTGAAAATACGGGCTCCCTGTTCCCGGTATTCCTCCAGAAAACCGGTATAAACGGGAAGAATCAAATCTGCATAATCTTCGGATAAAATCATTTCCCGGATGGAAGGCATAAAAGACTCCTAAAACATATTCTATAAAATTTATGTACAGAAGTTTGTAATATGAACCATAGAATGGTATACTAATAAAATACTTTAATAAAGTAATTTTCGGAGGAAACATGGCAAATAAGAAAATAACAAACAAAGAAGTAAAAAAAAGAAACAGAAATCGCATCTATCGTCGTCTGAGAAAAGGCGGAATTCTGTCAAATCCAGATCTTGCATATGAATTGAATCTCAGTCTTCCTACAGTAACACAAAATACAAAAGAGTTGTTGGAAATGGGTTTGATCGAAGAAAAGGGCGAATTAGAATCCACAGGGGGAAGAAAAGCAAAGGCACTGTCCGTGTATGAAAATGCCGTAATGGCAGTCGGTATTGATATTACCAGAAACCACATTGGTCTTTTGCTTACAAATGTTACCGGAGAAATTTTAAAGTATGAAAGAATATATGATCCGTTTCAGAATACCCGGGAATATTTTAAGGGGGTTAATGAAAAACTGGAATTATTTTTAGAAGACAGTCCGGCAGAGCAAAAGAACCTACTGGGTATAGGGATCTCAATCCCGGGCATCGTTGATCTGGAGCAAAAGGAAGTGACCAGTTCTCATGTGCTGAATATAGATACTCTGTCTTTTGATGAGGTAGCCAGTGCATTTTCCTATCCCTGTATGTTTTTAAACGATGCAAATGCAGGAGCCTATGCAGAAGGAATGCAAGAAGGCGAAGAAAAAAGCTTTTTCTATTTTTCTCTAAGTAATACAGTGGGCGGCTCTGTTTTCACAGAGGGAAAACTGGTATACGGAAAACAATTCCGTTGTGGGGAAGTGGGACATATGACGATTGTTCCGGACGGTCTGCCCTGTTATTGCAAAAAGCAGGGGTGTCTGGATTCCTACTGTACAGCAGAACGTCTGGCAAAAATGGCAGGAGGAAAACTGGAAGACTTTTTTGAAGGACTAAAACAGGGAAAATCGGCATATACAGCAGAATGGGAACAATATATCACGTATCTGGCTATTGCGATCAATAACATTCATATGGTATTGGATTGTGATGTGGTCTTAGGCGGATATGTGGGCAGTTACCTGGAAGAATATATCCGGGAGATCCGCCAGAAAGTATCTGCCCGAAGCACCTTTTTGGAAGATGGTTCTTATGTGCATCCCTGCCGATACAAAACAGGAGCAGCTGCTTTAGGAGCAGCACAGTATGTGATAGAAACTTTTGTAGAACAGATTTAAAAATGATGAAAAATAAGAAGATTCCATTGACAAAAAAACGTTTTGAGTTTATTATAAAATACATATTTAAACTATTTAATAAAGTATCTTTTTAAATGAACGGAGGACAATTTCATGGAAGGTAAAATGAAAGTAGCAGTCATGAACGGTGTGGGAAAAATGGGCTTTGAACAGAGAGAGATTCCACATCCCAAGGAAAATGAAGTTTTAGTCAAACTGGAATATGTGGGTATCTGCGGTTCGGATCTGCATTACTACGAGACAGGTGCTATTGGTGACTATGTGGTGGAACCACCTTTTGTGCTGGGGCATGAACCGGGAGGTACCGTTGTAGAGGTAGGAGAGAAGGTCAGACATTTACAGGTGGGAGACCGTGTTGCTCTGGAGCCTGGCAAAACCTGCGGACATTGTGAATTCTGTAAGGAGGGCAAATACAATCTCTGTCCGGATGTTGTTTTTTTTGCAACACCTCCGGTAGATGGTGTATTCCAGGAGTATGTTGCCCATGAAGCAGATTTATGCTTTAAGCTTCCAGACAATGTCAGTACCCTGGAAGGTGCATTGATTGAGCCGTTAGCTGTTGGTTTTCATGCAGCCATTCAGGGAGATGCACATCTGGGACAAAAGGCTGTGGTCATGGGAGCCGGATGTATTGGACTGGTATCTATGATGGCATTAAAAGCCAGAGGCGTATCTGAGGTTTATGTGGTAGATATCATGGAAAAACGTCTGGAAAAAGCAATGGAGTTAGGTGCTTCCGGTGTGATCAACGGTGCCAAGGAAAATGTTCCGGAGAGGGTAAAAGAACTGACCGGAGGAAAAGGAACGGATCTGGTTATTGAGACAGCCGGTACAGAGATTACCACAAGACAGGCAATCCAGATCGCCAAAAAAGGTTCCGTCATTGTGTTGGTAGGATACAGTAAATCAGGAGAAGTAACCCTTCCTATGAGTCTTGCACTGGACAAAGAACTGACCTTTAAGACTGTTTTCCGCTACCGTCATATTTATCCTATGGCCATTGATGCAGTAGCCTCCGGAAAAGTGAATTTAAAAGGAATTGTGACAGATATCTTTTCTTTAGATGAGGCACAGAAGGCTATGGACTACAGTGTGAATAATAAGGCTGATATTGTAAAAGCTGTGATCAAGATTGGAGAATAATTTTTAAAAGGCTGAAAAATAAAGAACATTTCACGGAAACAAAGCATTCATCATAGGATGTATTCTGTGAAATGTTCTCTTTTTATGTTTAAGAGTAGGTTTTGATAATTTCCTCTGCTACAATCCGTTTGGAGACACAACGGTTCATGGCCTGCTTTTCTATGTAGCGGTGAGCATCCGGCTCGCTCATTTTCAGCTCGCTGATCAACAGCCATTTTGCCCTGTTTACCAGGCGGATCTCAGCCATTTTTTCATCAATGGATATGGACTTTTTTTCAAAGTGCCGAAGGCGTTCTCTGGCACTTTCCATCCATCCCAGTGCCTGGATCAAGGTTGGTTTTGAGGTGGGCTTTGGCAGTGTGAATACACCATATTCCACCACTTTATCATGAATCTCATTATGCAGCTCCCGTTTTACCAGCAAAAGAACAGCACAGGATTTTCCGGCACAGGTATCAATGGCAAAGCGAACACCGCTTTCATCTGTGAGCGGAGAGTTAATGATAACAAAATCAAACGTATTTTCCATCAGGATTCTTTTGGCAGCACTGACACTGGAAACTCTGTGAAGCAGACCGTATCTGGATGGTGGAAGAAAACCGGTAAAGGCAGAGGTAAAGCTATCGCTTGATGATACAAGTAAGATACTGTAAATGCGTTCTTTTAAACTCATTTTGTTCCCCCTCCTTTTTGATTTCTCTTACGCTTACCGATTGCAATAAAGTTCTATGATGGCTTCCGGAATACAGTTTTTTATAAAACTGCTGCTTTTGGCCTCCTGACATGCAGCAGGAAGGTTGCTGGGAAGCTGGCGGAATTTTGCAAGAACCTCAATGGGTGCTTTAAATAAGTTCAGATCTGTAGGATCTGGAAGTTCCAGGTTCTTTTTGATCCCATACAGACTGGCATAGATCAACAGGGCAAAGGCAAGATAAGAATTCGCCGCTGGATCCGGAGAACGCAGTTCTGCACGACGGTATTCGCCCAGTGCTGCAGGAACCCGGACAAGCTGAGAGCGGTTCTGGCAGGACCAGGAGATATAGCGGGGTGCCTTATCCTGTCCAAATCGTTCATAAGAATTCTCAAGAGGATTCAAAAACAGGGTTATTTCCGGTATTTTATCCAGGATCCCTGCGATCATGTTATCCATGTAATCCTGCTCATAAGCAGATTTAACAGAGATGTTGATGTGAAATCCGTTTCCCGGTTGATGGCAAAGGGGCTTTGGACTGAAATCAGCGTAGAGACCGTTTCGCAAGGCAACTGCCTTTACTACGGTCTGGAAGGTCATTGCATTGTCAGCCGCTGTCAGGGGATCCGAGTAACGAAAATCAATCTCGTTTTGCCCCGGTCCCTGTTCGTGGTGGGAGCTTTCCGGACGGATTCCCATTTGTTCCAGTGTCAGACAGATCTCTCTTCGAATATTTTCTCCTTTATCCTCTGGTGCTATATCCATGTATCCCGCATGATCATAGGGAATCTTCGTGGGTTCACCATGATCGTCCAACCGGAAGAGATAAAATTCCTGTTCGGTACCAAAATAGAACTGCAGTCCTTCTGCGGAGGCAGCCTCAATGGCTTTTTTCAGAATCCTACGGGTATCATACGCAAAAGGAGTTCCATCGGGATAGGTGATGTTACAGAACATCCGTACCACACTGCCTTCTTCCGGTCTCCAGGGCAGAGGCATCAGAGTGTCCGGCTCGGGGTGGAGAAACAGATCCGAATGGGTTTCATCACCAAAACCGTCAATAGCGGATGCATCAATGGCAATGCCATAGGTAAAAGCTCTTGGAAGTTCATCCGGCATGATGGATATGTTTTTCTGTTTTCCAAATACATCACAGAAGGCCAGACGGATAAATTTTACATCCTCTTCCTGAACGTATTGCATAATTTCTTGCTGAGAATATTTCATAGCTCAACCTCTTTCTTGTTAATTTGCTACATACATCTGTTTATATGGATTTTTGCTGTCCGGTGTGACCAGGGTAAAAGGAGAAGAGAGAATCGTTTCCAGATCATAGTGGAAATCACTGCAATATTCCTTCAAGTCCTCCATAATTTCCTGCAGGTCTTCAGAAGAAGCAAGGTTTGCCGTAACCTGAGGAGGAAATTTCAGATTTTTGCAGTCTCCTCTCAGGAACAGCTTTCCGCCGTGCATACCTGTGCAGGGGAAATTTCCGACGATGGGACGCTGATCCGTCTGTAAGCCTAATACCACAAGGATGCCACCGGCCTGGTATTCTCCCAGAAAACTACCTGCACATCCGCCGATGATCATCACAGGAACCTTATCTTTGTATGCTTTCATATGAATTCCTGCCCGGTAGCCGGCATGGTCACGGACATATATCTTGCCGCCTCTCATGGCATACCCGGCTGCGTCTCCGATACTGCCATGAATCAGAATCTTTCCTGCATTCATGGTATCGCCTACAGCATCCTGTGCATTGGCATTTACGGTAATGCGGGCATTGTTTAGGTATGCACCGAGAGCATTGCCGGAAATGCCGTTGATCGTAATATCCCTCTCAGACATTCCGGCTCCGATGAAGCGCTGACCGCAGCAGCCATTGATCACATAATCGTGTTCCGGTTGTCGCAAGGCTTCATTTAAGGTTTTATAATCTAAAGCAGCAGCATCAATCACTTTCATAGTATAACACATCTCCTTGATAAAATGATATAGTATTTTATTCTCCGGCATGGGAAATTCCAAGGATTTCCAGTTCTTTTTCGTTCAGTCCGATTCCACGGAGCATGAGACGATTGCCCCGGAGAGCTTCAATGGAGTTAATTCCCATGCCGCCCATGAGCTCTTTGATCTCATGTTTCCATGCAGTCATCAGATTCACAAGACGCTGGCTTCCGATTTCCGGGTTTAGCCTTTTCACAAGTTCCGGACGCTGTGTGGCAATTCCCCAGTTGCATTTACCGCTCTGGCAGGTGCGGCAGAGATGGCATCCCAGAGCCAGAAGTGCGGCTGTAGCAACATAACAGGCGTCGGCTCCAAGGGCAATGGCCTTCACCACATCCGAAGCACTGCGGATGCTTCCTCCTACCACAAGAGAAACATGGTTGCGGATCCCTTCATCACGAAGCCGCTGATCCACTGCCGCCAGGGCAAGTTCCACAGGAATGCCCACATTGTCACGGATCTTGGTAGGTGCTGCACCAGTACCGCCCCGAAATCCGTCAATGGCAATGATGTCTGCACCGCTGCGTGCGATTCCACTGGCAATGGCTGCAATATTGTGGACGGCTGCAACCTTTACGATAATTGGTTTTTTATATTCGGTAGCTTCCTTCAGGGAATAGACCAGCTGCCGCAGATCTTCGATGGAATAGATATCATGGTGAGGTGCCGGGGAGATGGCATCAGAGCCTTCCGGAATCATTCGGGTGCGGGATACGTCTCCTACGATCTTGGCTCCTGGGAGATGTCCTCCAATCCCCGGTTTAGCTCCCTGTCCCATTTTGATCTCAATGCCTGCTCCTGCGTTTAAATACTCCTCATGGACACCAAAGCGTCCGGATGCCACCTGGACAATGGTATTTTCCCCATAACAATAAAAATCTTCGTGAAGTCCCCCTTCTCCGGTGTTATAAAGAATTCCCAGTTCTGTTGCTGCAAGTGCCAGAGATTTATGTGCATTGTAGCTGATGGAGCCATAGCTCATGGCAGAGAACATGACCGGCATAGAAAGTTCCAGCTGCGGAGGAAGTTCGCAGTCTAAAGTTCCGTCTGACAGCCGATGTACCTGCTCTGGCTTTTTTCCCAGATAAACTCTGGTCTCCATAGGTTCCCGCAAAGGGTCAATGGGAGGATTTGTCACCTGAGAAGCATTGATTAAAATACGGTCCCAATAAACGGGAAGAGGGTTTGGATTTCCCATGGAAGAGAGCAGAACACCGCCGCTGTTGGCTTGTTTATAGATTTCTTTCATGGTGGCTTCTGACCAGTTGGCATTTTCACGGAAAGAGCAGTTGCTTCTGGTGATCTTTAAGGCTCTGGTAGGGCAGAAGGAAACACATCGGTGGCAGTTTACACATTTACTTTCGTCACATTCCATTCGTTTTGTCTCACTATTGTAAGAATGTACGTCATTGGCACATTGCTGCTCGCAGATACGGCAGGAAATGCAGCGGCTTTCATTTCGAATCACTTCAAATTCAGGGTAGATAAATGCAATACTCATACGAAAACACCTTCCTTTACTGTTACAATAACCGGTTCTCCCCCGGCAGGAGCCCAGATATTTTCCGCATCCGGTTCCATGGCACGGATGGCCGTTTCTTCACTGGCAATATAAACCATATCCTCTTTTTCACCTACGACCATGGAGCGAAGCTTCAGTCGGTCATTGAGTGCCATCAGTCCGCCGTTAAAGCCAAACACAATGGAAAAAGGTCCGGTGATCAGAAGGCTTGGAAACATGGTTCTTAAATAGGTGTGCTTTTTCTGATCTGCAAGATCTGTTTTTGATGCAATGGTGCTCCAAAACGGGGCAGCAATGACACTGGCAGCTTCTCCGAGAGTCAGACCCTGCCTGCGGAGCAGGTAATCTAAAATATACGTAATGACTTCCGTATCTGTTTGAAGCGTGCACTTATATCCGAACATTTCCATGAATCGGCGGTTGGCATCATAAGAAGAAATCTCTCCGTTATGTACAACAGAAGAGTCCAGAAGAGTAAAGGGATGTGCACCTCCCCACCAGCCCGGAGTATTGGTAGGATAACGGCCGTGAGCAGTCCAGGAATATCCCTGGTATTCGTCTAATTTATAAAAAACACCAATGTCTTCCGGATATCCCACTGCTTTGAAGGTTCCCATGTTTTTTCCGCTGGAGAAGACATAAGCTCCCGGCATCTCGGTATTAATCTTCATCACGGTACGTACCACATATTCCTTTTCATCCAACTGCATGGAGGTCAGAAGAGACTTTAACGGTGCCACAAAGTATCTCCAAATAATGGGTTCATCTGTGATCTCCGGTATTTTGCGGGTAGGAATGATCTCCGACTGTACGATTTCAAATCGCTCCTTTAAGAATGCCTCACATTCTTTTCTGGTAGCCCTGCTGTCAAAAAACATATGAAATGCATAAAAGTCTTTATACTCCGGATAAATTCCGTAACCTGCAAATCCGCCCCCAAGACCATTGGACCGGTCATGCATGGGTTTCATAGCATTGGTGATGGTTTCCCCGGACATTCTGTTTCCCTCTTTGGAAATCATAGCTGCAATGGCACATCCGGAAGGGATCCGTACTTGACCTTCTATTTTCATTTTCCTTTACCTTCCTTTCTTTTTATCAATATAAAAACAAAGACGTCCATTTTGAAAGCAGAGAATTTCTGCTTCCTAAATGAACGCCTTTGCTCATATGCATATTTATACAACGATTAGAAATATTTGTCAATTACAATTTATAGCATCTTTCATGGATTTGACATAGGCTCCGATATAAGAAGGTGCCTCTTTGCCATATTGGGCAAGAAGTTTGATGATAGCAGAACCGACAATGACACCGTCTGAGACTGCAGTCATTTGTCTGGCCTGTTCGGGTGTGGAGATTCCAAAGCCAATGGCACAGGGAAGAGCAGTATTCTGTCGCACTGCATTCAGAATTGAATCCAGATCTGTCTTGATTTCTTTTCTGGTTCCGGTAACACCGAGACTGGAGACAATATACAGAAAGCCTTCGGCTTCTCTGGCAATCATGGCGATCCGTTCTTGGGAAGTAGGGGCAATCAAAGATATCAGATCAATGCCATATTTTCGGCAGTCAGGAAGAAATTCTTCTTTTTCCTCAAAGGGAAGGTCTGGAAGAATCAGCCCGTCTATTCCCATATCAGCACATGCTTGTAAGAAACGTTGGGAACCGTAGGAAAAAACCACATTGGCGCAAGTCATAAAAACCAAAGGAATGTGTACGGTTTTTCGAAGCTCTTTTACAAATGCAAATATTTTATCTGTGGTAACCCCTCCGTTTAAAGCCCTGAGATTGGCACTCTGGATCACAGGACCTTCTGCAGTGGGGTCGGAAAATGGAATCCCAAGTTCAATGAGATCTGCCCCGTTTTCCTGAGCAGCAAGGACAGCGGCGGCTGTAGTTTCCAGATCCGGATCACCGCAGGTAATAAAAGCAATAAAAGCTTTTCCGTTTTGAAATGCATGTGGAATGTTACTCATGAAGATCCTCCCCTCTATAACGTGCAATGGCAGCACAGTCTTTATCTCCTCTGCCGGAGATCGTAATAACAAGAATCTGGTCCGGGTTCATTTGAGGAGCCAGTTTTCTTGCATAGGCAACAGCATGAGCAGATTCGATAGCCGGAATAATGCCTTCGGTCTTAGCCAGATACTCAAAGGCACATACGGCTTCTTCATCTGTGACCGGAACATACCGGGCACGCCCGATATCATAAAGATGAGCATGCTCAGGTCCTACACCCGGATAATCAAGTCCGGCAGAAATCGAGTATACAGGGGCAATCTGTCCGTCCTCATCCTGACAAAAATACGATTTCATACCGTGAAAGATGCCGGGTTTTCCGGTTGCAATGGTGGCTGCGGTCTCTCGGGTATCGATCCCTCTTCCGGCAGCCTCACATCCGATCAAACGTACGCCCCGGTCTTCAATAAAATGATAAAAGCTTCCGATGGCATTGGAACCTCCTCCTACACAGGCAAGTATCGCATCCGGCAGTTTTCCTTCTTTTTCCATAATCTGCTCTTTGATCTCTTTTGAGATGACAGACTGAAAATCCCTCACAATGGTGGGAAAGGGATGTGGTCACATCATATGTTCATACCGTTACCTCCTCCTGGTTGCTGATCTGAATCAGCTTTTGAAGTACTGCAAGAGCCTTTTGCGAATCAATCAGTTCCCTGGCAAGAGCAATCCCGTCTTTTAAAGTTTCCGCTTTTTCTCCGATATACAGTGCAGCATCGGCATTCAGTAGCACCGCATTCCTTTTCGGACCCTTTGCACCTTTCAGAATGGCCAGGGTTATGGCTGCATTTTCTTCTGGGGTTCCTCCTTTCAGTTCTTCTCTGGTACAACGTGAAAATCCGAAATCCTCTGGAGTGATCACAGACGTTTTAAACCAGCCGTCACGGATTTCACAGATGGTGGTAGGGGCACTCATGGAAATTTCACCCAGTTTATCCTGACCATATCCTCTTTGTTTACGATTTTCACAATGGCTTCTTTGATCATGGTTCATATCTCCTTTACAAAATTTTTGATCATAGTTTTTCCCTCTCTGGTAATTATGGATTCCGGATGGAACTGTACGCCAAAGATGGGATATGGAACGAAAAAAACGTCCCTGACAGAATCATAGAATCTGTCAAGGACGAATAGAAAATCTGCGGTGCCACCTTGCCTCACAGGGAATTGCCTGTGCTCTTAGCGGGATACCAACATATCCCCGGCAACTGACGTATGCCAACACGTTACAGAATACTGGGTATAAGAAAATCTTATACTTTTGACTGTACCCTCGGCGGTCCATTTGACAACTTGTTTCTCACCCGCTCTCAGCATCCCGGGTTCTCTGTACAGGCATCATTGCCGTTATCTCCGCTTCATCGGTTTATTGTATGAAATTATTTTGGATTATAGCACCGGAAAAAAAGCTTGTCAACAAAAAAATGGAAAAAATCTTGTACTTACAAAAATACAAAAAAAGGCATTGACAAAGAGCTTTGTCCGGTGTTATCATCCAACACGTAAAGGCAAGGGCGTCTTTGAGAACACAATCTCAGAGACGCTTTTTCCATTGTTACAATCAAATAGTTTAAAGAAGGCAAGGGCGTCTTTCATGTGATTCACAGGAAAGGCATCCTTGCCTTTTTTTATACGAAAGGAGTGTCATTATGAAAAGAAAAAATGTTTCAAAATACTTTGGCTGTATGGTCTTTGATGACAGGGTCATGAAAGCAAGCCTATCTGCAAAAGTATACCAGTCTTTGAGAAAAACCATAGACGAAGGTGTGAAACTGGACAGCAGTGTGGCAGATGCTGTGGCAGAAGCAATGAAGGAATGGGCCGTATCAAAAGGTGCAACGCATTATACTCACTGGTTTCAACCCTTGACCGGCATTACAGCGGAAAAACATGACAGTTTTATTTCTCCTTCTCCAAACGGAGGCGTTATCATGGAATTTTCCGGAAAGGAACTGATCAAAGGGGAGCCGGATGCTTCTTCTTTTCCTTCCGGTGGTTTAAGAGCCACATTTGAAGCAAGAGGATATACCGCATGGGATCCTACTTCTTATGCATTTATCAAAGGAAAAACATTATGTATTCCAACAGCCTTTTGTTCTTATGGAGGAGAAGCACTGGATAAGAAAACACCGCTGCTTCGTTCTATGAAGGCATTGAATAAGCAGGCACTTCGAATCCTCCGTCTCTTTGGCAATGAGAAGGTATCGTATGTCACCACTTCGGTAGGACCGGAACAAGAATATTTCCTGATCACAAAAGAAATGTACGACCAGAGAAAAGATCTTCAATTTACCGGACGTACTCTATTTGGAGCAAGACCTCCCAAAGGACAGGAGATGGATGATCATTATTTCGGTGTAATCAAGCCAAGAGTAGAAGCTTACATGGCCGATTTAAATGAAGAACTCTGGAAACTTGGCATTCTTGCCAAGACACAGCACAATGAAGTGGCTCCGGCACAGCATGAACTGGCTCCGATCTATACGACCACAAACATTGCTACGGACCATAACCAGCTGACCATGGAAATGATGCAGAAAGTAGCTGCAAGGCACGGACTGGTTTGTCTTCTTCATGAAAAACCTTTTGCAGGGGTGAATGGAAGCGGAAAGCACAACAACTGGTCCATCTCCACAGATACAGGTGTAAATCTGCTGTCACCGGGAGAAACACCCTATGAGAATGCTCAGTTTTTGCTGTTTCTGTGTGCGGTGATCAAAGCCGTAGATGATTATCAAGACCTTTTGAGACTGTCTGTGGCAACTGCAGGAAATGATCATCGTTTGGGGGCAAATGAAGCTCCGCCTGCTGTGGTATCCATGTTCCTGGGCGATGAGCTGAACGGTGTTTTAGAGGCCATTGAAAAAGACATCCCTTATGCGGGAGCAGAGAAAACACAGATGAAGCTGGGTGTGGATGTACTTCCCAAATTTAATCGAGATACTACAGACAGAAACCGCACCTCACCCTTTGCTTTCACAGGAAATAAATTTGAATTCCGTATGCTGGGGTCTTCCAACAGTATTGCATGTGCCAATATGATGCTGAACAGTGCGGTGGCAGAAAGTCTGAAAATCTATGCAGACAGACTGGAAAACGCAGAAGATTTTGAAGAAACCCTTCATTCCATGATTCGCAAGACCATCAAAGATCATAAGCGGATTATTTTCAATGGAAATGGTTATGATGATGCATGGATAAAAGAAGCAACAGAAACAAGAGGACTTTTGAATTATCCGTCAACGCCGGATTGTATGCCACATCTGTTAGACGAAAAAAATGTCAGAATGCTTACTTCGCATAAGGTGTTCTCTAAGACAGAGCTGGAATCAAGATGCGAGATCATGCTGGAAAACTATTGCAAGACGATTGTAATAGAAGCAAATACCATGGTGGACATGGCCAAAAGAGAAATCATTCCGGCGGTAGAAGCCTATACAATGGAACTGGCCAGGGCAGCTTCTGCGAAGAAAAGTGTTGATGAGACACTGGCATGTCGATATGAGAGCAGTCTCATAAAGAAGCTTTCTACCCTTACGGATCAGATGGCAGTCAGAACAGATGCACTGGAGACTGCACTGGTAGAGATTCAGAATGCAGAAGATATCGTAACACAATCTTGTGAGATTCGAGATAGCGTATTGACCAGAATGCAGGAATTAAGAGTTGCCTGCGATGAAGCGGAAACGGTCACAGCAAAGAAATATTGGCCTTTCCCAACCTACGGGGAGTTACTTTTCAGTGTAAAATAACAAAAAGGAGTGGTTATCATGTATAGTTCTGTAAATACTATCTGGGTACTGTTTGGTGCGGCTTTGGTGTTTTTCATGCAGGCAGGATTCTCCATGTGTGAGGCAGGATTTACCAGAGCCAAAAATACCGGAAATATCCTGATGAAAAACCTGATGGATTTCTGTATCGGAACCCCGGCCTTCTGGTTGGTTGGATTCGGATTGATGTTTGGAAGCGGATCCGGGATCATCGGTTCTTTTGACCCTCTGATTCGAGGCGAGTACAGCCAGATCCTTCCTTCCGGTGTTCCTCTTTGGGCTTTTGTGATTTTCCAGACTGTCTTTTGTGCAACGTCTGCAACCATCGTATCAGGAGCCATGGCAGAGAGAACAAAATTCAGTGCTTACTGCATTTATTCTGCAGCAATCTCTCTTCTGATCTATCCGATCTCCGGTCACTGGATCTGGGGAGGCGGCTGGCTTTCTCAGATGGGATTTCATGATTTTGCAGGATCTACAGCCGTACATATGGTAGGTGGTATTTGTGCCCTGATCGGTGCAAAAATCTTAGGACCACGTATTGGAAAATACGATAAAAATGGTAAACCACAGGCAATTTTAGGACATAACCTTACCTTTGCAGCACTGGGTGTCTTTATCCTCTGGTTCTGCTGGTTTGGGTTTAACGGAGCTTCTACGGTAGGAATGGACAGTGATGCCCTCATTGAAACAGCGGGAAGGGTATTCTTCAATACCAACCTGGCAGCCGCAGTTGCCTGTTGCGTTACCCTGATCTTTACCTGGATCCGTTACAAAAAACCAGACGTTTCCATGACTTACAATGCCGCACTGGCTGGTCTGGTAGGAATCACTGCAGGCTGTGATGCAGTGGATGCAGTGGGTGCAGCCGTCATTGGTGTTGTCTGCGGTATCCTCATCGTGCTGGCTGTAGAATTCTTTGATAAAGTTGCCAAAATCGATGACCCGGTAGGTGCTATTTCCGTTCACTGTGTCTGTGGTGCAACAGGAACGATTTTGACAGGTCTTTTTGCCACAGGTGTGACCACAGAAGCCGGCCTTTTCTATGGAGGCGGTGTACATTTCCTGGGAATCCAGGTATTAGGTGTTCTCTCTGTAGCAGTATATGTTGCAGTGATTATCACACCGGTATTTTTAGCCATTAAACATACCATCGGACTTCGTGCAAAAGCAGAAGATGAAATCGCAGGTTTGGATGTTTCCGAACACGGACTGCTTACCGCTTATGCCGGATTCTCCATGCTGCCGGACACTATTGTGGAAGATGTGGATACCAATACCGTATTTACCACCGGGGATGTGCCGGAGGCAGAAGCAATACCGGTGAAGAAGGTGCCTGTATTTGAAGAAGGTACACCGAAATTCACAAAGGTTGAGATTGTCTGCAAGGAATCAAGACTTGAGCCTTTAAAAGCAGCGATGATGAATCTGGGAATCACAGGTATGACGGTATCACATGTTCTTGGATGTGGAGTTCAGAAAGGAAAACCGGAGTATTACCGTGGCGTACAGATTGAAGCAAACCTGCTCCCGAAAATCCAGGTGGAGATTGTGGTAAGTAAGGTTCCGGTCCGCAGCGTTATTGAAACAGCTAAGAAAGTTCTTTATACCGGTCATATCGGAGACGGAAAAATTTTTGTTTACGATGTGGAAAATGTTGTGAAGATCAGAACCGGTGAAGAAGGTTTTGATGCTCTGCAGGATGTAGAATAAATGTGAGATACAGAAACTGCTTACAGCGAGTATGGGACAGTGAGAGCCATGCAGCAGTCCCTGAAAAATGGAGGTAGAAATGTATGTGTTCGATTATGGGATATTGCGGCCAGGGTGCCGATATCGATAAGTTTAAAGAAGGTTTCCAAAGAACCATTTCCAGAGGTCCGGATGACAGCCGGATCGTTGATACAGGAAATGGTCTTCTTGGATTTCACAGGCTGGCCATTATGGGACTGACACCGTCCGGGATGCAGCCTTTCCAGATGGACGACAGCTATGTAGTCTGCAACGGAGAAATCTATGGATTTGAGAAGATAAGAGAAGATCTGTCCTGCCGTTATACCTTTGTCAGTGATTCGGACTGTGAAATCCTTTTGCCGCTGTATAAAGAATACGGTACGGATATGTTTGCCATGCTGGATGCAGAATTTGCTTTAATTCTCTATGACGGTGAAAAAGGAGAGTATATTGCTGCCAGAGATCCCATTGGAATACGTCCGCTCTATTACGGATATGACGAAAAAGGTGTGATTCTGTTTGCCAGCGAAGCCAAAAACCTGGTGGGACTAACAGACAAAATCATGCCCTTTCCGCCAGGTTATTATTATAAAAACGGCAGTTTTACCTGCTACTGCGATATAGCCAAAACAGAGCATGTCTGCCAGGACGATTTGGAGACCGTCTGCCAGAAGATTCATGATCTGCTGATCGCAGGAGTAAAAAAACGTCTTGTTGCAGATGCTAATGTAGGTTTTCTTCTCTCCGGAGGGCTGGATTCCTCCCTTGTCTGTGCAATTGCTGCCAGAGAGAGCCGGAAACCCATCCGTACCTTTGCCATTGGTATGAGCGAGGATGCCATTGATTTAAAGTATGCCAAACAAACGGCAGAGTATATTGGCAGTGAGCACACGGAGGTTTATATGACACCAAAGGAAGTCATCGATACCCTGGAAGAGGTGATTCGGATTCTGGGAACCTATGACATCACCACCATACGCGCATCCATGGGCATGTATCTGGTCTGCAAGGCCATTCATGAGCAGACAGACATCCGTGTACTTCTTACCGGCGAAATTTCCGACGAATTATTCGGCTACAAATATACAGATTTTGCACCTGACCCGGAGGCATTCCAGAAAGAATCAGTGAAAAGAGTACGGGAACTGCATATGTATGATGTGCTCAGAGCAGATCGCTGCATTTCTGTCAATTCTCTGGAGGCAAGAGTTCCTTTCGGTGATCTGGATTTTGTAACCTATGTTATGGCGGTAAATCCGGAATTAAAAATGAATCACTATGGAAAAGGAAAATATCTTCTTCGCCATGCCTTTCAGGAGGAGCAGTATCTTCCGGAAGAGATTTTGTGGAGAGAAAAAGCAGCCTTTTCCGATGCAGTGGGGCATTCCATGGTGGACTATCTGAAAGAGTATGCGGAATCTGTTTACACTGATCAGGAAATGGAAATATTAGCAGAGAAATACACGTATGCACGTCCCTTTACCAAAGAATCCTTGTTGTACAGGGAAATCTTTGAAAAATATTATCCGGGACAGGCAAACATGATAGCCGGTTTCTGGATGCCTAACCGGGAGTGGGAGGGTTGCAATGTGAATGACCCTTCTGCCAGAGTGCTTTCAAACTATGGGGAAAGCGGAAAATAAAAGAAAAAGGAAGGACTAGCGATGACAAAATATATTTTTGTGACCGGAGGCGTGGTATCCGGGCTTGGAAAAGGGATTACAGCAGCTTCCCTTGGAAGGCTTTTAAAAGCCAGAGGTTATAAAGTAGCCGCTCAGAAATTAGATCCTTATATCAATGTGGATCCGGGAACCATGAGCCCGTATCAGCATGGAGAGGTATACGTGACAAAAGACGGTGCAGAGACAGATTTGGATCTGGGGCATTATGAGAGATTTATTGATGAGGACCTGAATAAATATTCCAATCTGACGACAGGAAAAGTCTATTGGAATGTATTAAATAAGGAACGAAGAGGAGAGTATCTGGGTTCTACCGTGCAGGTGATTCCACATATAACCAATGAAATTAAAGAATTTGTCTACCGTCTAGGGAAACAGACGGATGCAGATGTGGTGATCACTGAAATCGGAGGAACCATTGGAGATATTGAGTCCCAGCCCTTTTTAGAGGCAGTCAGACAAATCTCTCTGGAAGTGGGACGGGAGAACAGCCTGTTTATTCACGTGACACTGGTTCCCTATTTAAGCGGTTCAGATGAACATAAATCAAAACCCACGCAGCACTCTGTGCGGGAACTCCAGGGAATGGGAATCCATCCGAATATGATTGTACTTAGGTGCGACAAACCTCTGGAAGAATCTATTTTCCGGAAAATCTCTCTTTTTTGTAATGTAAAATCGGACTGCGTCATTGAAAACCGCACTTTATCTAATTTATATGAAGCACCCCTTATGCTGGAAAAGTCTGGTTTTTCTTCTGTGGTGTGCAGAGAACTTCACTTAGATGCAAAGGAAGCAAAGCTTGGAGACTGGGAAAACATGGTGGCTCAGATCAAAAACCGTTCTCAGGAAGTACACATTGGTCTGGTTGGGAAATATGTAAAACTCCATGATGCCTATTTATCTGTGGTAGAGGCTTTAAATCATGCAGGCTATGCACAGAATGCTTATGTTCGTATTCACTGGATCGACTCGGAGACAATTACAAGAGAAAACGTAGCACAGATTTTTAAGGGTCTTCAGGGGATTATTGTGCCGGGCGGTTTCGGTAACCGAGGGATTGAAGGAATGATCACTGCGGCTGAGTATGCCAGAAAGAGACAGATTCCATATTTTGGAATCTGTCTTGGCATGCAGATTGCCGTGATTGAATATGCCAGACATGCAGCAGGTCTGCCGGAAGCACACTCCGGAGAATTTGATGAACAGTGCAAAGACAAGGTCATTGATTTCATGCCGGGGCAAAGCGATGACATTGACAAGGGAGGGACCCTTCGTCTTGGAAATTATCCCTGTGTGATTCAGCCGGGAACACAGATGGAACGTTGCTATGAGAGCAACCTCATTCAAGAGCGGCATCGTCACCGTTATGAATTCAACAATCAGTACCGCCAACTGCTTACCAATGCAGGCCTGGTGAT
Source organism: uncultured Blautia sp. (assembly GCF_947654165.1). Lineage (GTDB taxonomy): Bacteria > Bacillota > Clostridia > Lachnospirales > Lachnospiraceae > Blautia. The sequence continues at coordinate 86,782 of NZ_CANTKB010000005.1, read as the reverse complement.
CAGCGGAACTTCTCCGGATGCCCGCCTGGTGGAAACTATTGAGATAACAGACCATCCTTTCTATATTGGTGTACAGTTTCATCCAGAATTTACCAGCCGTCCTAATCGTCCCCATCCGCTGTTTCAAGGATTTATCTCGGCAGCGTTATGCAAAAATTGTGAAAAAGAGGAGTGATCAGGTATGGCAATTCATGAAGAATGTGGTGTGTTTGGAATTTTAAGCAATAAAAAAGAAAACCTTGGAAAACTGGTTTATTACGGTCTCTATGCACTTCAGCACAGAGGTCAGGAAAGCTGCGGCATCGTTGTAAACGATGACGGTATATTTTCTTCTTATAAGGACCTGGGGCTTGTAAGCGAAGTGTTTTCCAGGGATAGCCTGTCCCATCTTTCGGAAGGAACTATGGCTGTGGGACATGTACGGTACGGAACCACCGGAGGAACGATCCGAAATAATTGTCAGCCTATTGAGGTGAACCACCAGAAAGGGAAAATGGCATTGGCACATAATGGGAATTTAAGCAATGCACTGGAACTCCGCGATAAATTGGAACTTTCAGGAGCCATTTTTCATACCACCAGTGATACAGAAACCATTGCGTATATGATTACCAGAGAACGGCTTACAGCACCCAGTATCGAGGAGGCGGTAAGCCGTGCCATGGTTTCTTTGGAAGGGGCCTATTCCCTTATTTTAATGTCTTCTGCAAAGATGATCGCAGTAAGAGATCCTTATGGATTTCGCCCTCTTTGTTACGGAAAAATGCCGGATGGTTCCTATGTGATCGCCTCGGAGAGCTGTGCCCTGACAGCCGTAGGTGCGGAGTTGATCCGAGATCTCCTTCCTGGAGAAATCCTGGTGTTCAGCGAACAGGGGATTGAATCACGCCGGGAACACTGTGGCACCCGAAAACAGAAAACCTGTATATTTGAATATATCTATTTTGCCAGACCGGATTCCGTAATCGATAAGGTTTCTGTCTCAGCAGCCAGGATTCAGGCGGGAAAATTGTTGGCACAGACAAAACCTGCCAGGGCAGATATTGTCATCGGTGTGCCGGACAGCGGTCTGGATGCGGCACTTGGATTTTCTCAGATTTCCGGAATCCCTTACGGAATCGGTCTGGTTAAAAATAAATATATTGGGAGAACTTTTATTTCTCCTGGTCAAAAAGAACGTCTGGATCTGGTACGGATGAAGTTAAGTCCGATCAGACCTGTTATCCAGGGAAAACGTGTGGTTTTAATTGATGATTCTATTGTAAGAGGCACTACCAGCAAACAGATTGTAGGTCTTTTAAAAGAGGCAGGTGCAAAAGAAATTCATATGAGAATTTCAGCACCTCCGTTCCTCCATCCCTGTTATTATGGCACGGACATTGACTCCGAAGAAAATCTTATTGCGTCCCATCATGGAGAGGAAGAGATTGCCAGCCTGATCGGAGCAGATTCGCTGGGTTACCTTCCCTTGGATCGCCTCCATGAGCTGGTAGGAACCCATGCATATTGTGATGCTTGTTTTAGCGGAAACTATGCAACCAGTATTCCAACTGACGTTCGGAAAGACCGGTTTGAGCGAAAATTATCCGAGAGGTGAAACAGATGAAAAAATGGAATAAAAAGCTGCTCCTGGAAGACGGAAGCCAATATTATGGCTATGGTTTTGGCAGCGAAGAAGAAAAGATAACAGAGTTGGTATTTAATACGGCACCGGTTGGGTATCAGGAAATTCTTTCGGACCCATCTTATACTTACCAGACAGTCGTTATGGCATATCCGTTAATTGGAAATTACGGGATCGCAGAAGAAGACTTTGAGACAAAACAGCCCACCATTGGTGGCCTTGCTGTGCGAGATTACAATGATCTTCCTTCAAATTTCCGCAGCATAGGGACGCTGGATGAGGTAATGAAGCAGCATCATATACCTGGAATCACCGGCATTGATACCAGAAAACTGGTAAGGAAGATCCGAGATTTCGGAAGCTGTAAGGTGTTGATCACAGATGCAGAAACCTCTCAGGAAGAGGGGTTGAAAAAACTGGCAGAATACGAAATTCCCAGAGATGCTGTGGAAAAGGTCAGTTCCAAAGAAATAAGATACTGTGCCGCCGAACAGGAAAAATATCTTGTGGCAGCCATTGACTGCGGAATGAAAGAAAATATCATACGAAGTCTGAATGCCAGAGGCTGCAGCGTTATGGTATATCCCTGGAACACCTCGTATGAAGAGATTCAGAAGCAAGATCCCGACGGTGTGTTTCTGTCTAACGGCCCCGGTGATCCCACAGATGTAAAACCAGTCCTTGAGCTGGTTCGAAGACTAAAAGGAAAGTATCCCCTGTTTGGAATCTGTCTTGGACATCAGATGATCGCACTTGCTTATGGTGCAAAGACTTATAAGCTGAAATTTGGACACAGGGGAGGAAATCATCCGGTAAAAAATCTCAAAACCGGAAAAATAGAGATCACCTCCCAGAACCATTCTTATGCAGTGGATTTTGACAGTCTGAAGAATACAGATCTGGAGATGACACATATCAATTTGCTGGATCATACGGTAGAGGGTCTTGCCTGTAGAGAGGATCAGGTTTTCAGTGTCCAGTATCACCCGGAAAGTGCGCCTGGTCCTCAGGACAGCGGGTATTTGTTTGATCAATTTATACAGATGATGGAGGAAAACAAACATGGCAAAGCGAACGGATATAAAGAAAATACTGGTTATTGGTTCCGGTCCCATTGTAATCGGACAGGCAGCAGAATTTGATTATGCAGGAACTCAGGCATGCCTTGCACTGAAAGAGGAAGGGTATGAAGTGATTCTGTGCAATTCCAATCCGGCTACTATTATGACGGATCCTGCCATTGCGGATAAAGTCTATATGGAGCCTCTTACCCTGGAGTATATGGCAAAGATTGTCCGTCATGAGCGTCCTGATGCCATTGTACCGGGAATCGGAGGACAAACAGGTCTGAACCTTGCCATGCAGTTGGAGAAAAAGGGTGTCTTGAAAGAATGTCAGACAGAATTGTTGGGAACCAGAAGTGACAGCATCCGACAGGCAGAAGACCGGGAGTTATTTAAAGAATTATGTGAAAAACTGGGAGAACCGGTTTTGCCTTCTGCAATTGCAAATACTGTAGAAGAAGCCTCTCAGGCTGCAAAGACCATTGGCTATCCTGTGGTTCTCAGACCGGCTTTTACCCTTGGCGGAACCGGAGGTGGATTTGCAGATGATGAACAGGAATTTCTCGGACTGATTAAAAATGCACTGGCTTTGTCACCGGTTCATCAGGTATTGATAGAAAAAAGTATCAAAGGATTCAAAGAAATCGAATATGAAGTGATCCGCGATTCCAATGATACGGCTATCACTGTGTGTAACATGGAAAACCTGGATCCTGTCGGAATCCATACGGGAGATTCCATTGTAGTCTGCCCTTCACAGACCCTGACCAATAAGGAATACCAGATGCTAAGAGACAGTGCCCTAAGATTGATCCGAGCTCTTCAAGTGGAAGGGGGATGCAATGTACAGTTTGCACTGGATCCTCATTCCTTCCAGTACTATGTCATCGAAGTGAATCCACGTGTTTCCCGTTCTTCTGCATTGGCGTCAAAAGCAAGCGGATATCCAATTGCCCGGGTATCTGCAAAAATCAGTGTAGGCATGACCCTGGATGAGATTCCGCTTGTGAACACGCCGGCTTCTTTTGAACCATCCCTGGATTATGTGGTAACGAAAATGCCTCGTTTTCCTTTTGATAAGTTTGCAGATGCCAATCAAAAATTAGGCACTCAGATGAAAGCCACCGGAGAAGTGATGAGCGTTGGGCGGACCTTTGAAGAAAGCCTGCTAAAAGCAATCCGTTCCCTGGAAACAGGAGTATGTCATTTATATATGGGGAAATTTGACCAAAAGACCAGGGAGGAGCTTCTTTCTTATATTAAGATAGGGACCGATGACCGAATCTTTGCCATTGCACAATTACTGAGGATGGGCTGTGATATCCGGCAGATTGCTCTGGAAACACAGATCGATGGCTTTTTCCTGGATAAGATAAAGAAAATCATAGAAATGGAAAACCTGGTAAAAGCAAATCCCTGGAATGAGGATGTCCTGTACCAGGCAAAAAAAGAAGGCTTTTCCGACTGTGCGGTGGCCTGGCTGTGGAATACAGAAGAAGAAAAAATCTTCCGTATCAGAAAAGAACGGCAACTGTTTCCGGTCTATAAAATGATTGATACCTGTGCTTCTGAATTTGACAGTTATGTTCCCTATTTTTACTCCACTTACGAAGAGGAGAATGAATCCATAGCAGAAGACAGAAAAAAAATCCTGGTGCTTGGTTCCGGTCCCATCCGAATCGGACAGGGGGTGGAATTTGACTATTCCACGGTTCATGCCGTAAAAACCATCCGAGATGCCGGATATGAAGCCATTGTGATCAACAATAATCCGGAAACGGTTTCCACCGATTATACGACTTCCGATAAGCTGTATTTTGAGCCCCTCTGCGTAGAAGATGTAATGAATGTCATTGAACTGGAGCACCCAGAGGGGGTGATTGCCTCTCTGGGCGGTCAGACTGCCGTGAATCTGGCAGAACCACTGGAGGCCAGAGGAGTAACCATTATCGGAACAGATTGCAGAGCAATTGAAAAAGCAGAAAACAGGGACTCCTTTGAAAAACTTCTGGCGAAGCTTTCGATTCCCCAGCCCAAAGGGCAGGCGGTGACCAATATTGAAGACGGAGTCAGGGCAGCCGCTGCAATCGGCTATCCGGTGCTGGTGCGTCCAAGTTTTGTTTTGGGTGGAAGAGCCATGCAGATCGTGGCAAAAGAAGAACAGTTACGCCAGTATCTGAAAACAGCGGTAGAGATCAACGAGGAAAAACCAGTACTGGTAGATCACTATATCAGGGGAAAAGAAGTAGAGATTGACGGGATCTGTGATGGTCAAGAGGTATTTGTACCTGGCATCATGGAACTGGTGGAACGGACCGGTGTACATTCCGGAGATTCTATCAGTGTATATCCCAGCTATAGTATTTCGGATCATGTAAAAGAGGTGATTCTGGATTATACCAGAAAATTAGGACTTGGAATCGGAATCAGAGGATTGTTCAATATTCAGTTTATTGTGGATCAGGAAGAGCATGTGTACATCATAGAAGTGAATCCACGTTCTTCCAGAACTGTTCCGTTTCTTTCAAAGGCCACCGGTTATTCCCTGGCAGATATTGCAACACGAGTGATTCTTGGTATCAGCCTGAGAGAACAGGGGATTACAACACTCTATCCAAAAGAAAAGAAGCTCTGGTATGTAAAAGCACCTGCATTTTCTTTTGCAAAATTAAATGGGATGGATGCCTATCTTTCTCCTGAGATGAAATCAACGGGAGAGGCGATAGGATATGACCCAAAACTTCCTCGTGCCATGTACAAAGCCTTAATTGCCTCCGGAGTAAAAATGCAGAATTACGGGACGGTCATGGTAACTCTGGCAGATGAAGATAAAGAAGAAGCTTTGCCTCTTATTCAGCGGTTTTACAATATGGGATTCAATATAGAAGCAACGGTTGGAACCGGAGAATTTCTGAAAGAGCATGGAATCCGAACGCGTATCCGTAGAAAGCTCAGTGAAAACAGTACAGAAATCCTGGAGGCCATACGTTCCGGCTATGTAAGCTATGTCATTAATACAAGAGCTATCTTATCCGGTGTTCATTATGAAGACGGACTGGCAATCCGGAGAACCGCTATTGAAAATAATGTGACCATGTTTACCTCTCTGGATACGGTGAAAGTACTTCTGGATGTGCTGGAAGAAATCACAATAGGGGTTTCCCCTCTTTATGCATAAATCAGTAAAAAGGAAAAGGAGATTCGTAAAATGATACCCAATATTAATTATGGCAATTTAAAAGAATCCTATTTATTTTATAACATTGCTCAGAAAACAAAAGCATATCTGGAAGCACATCCGGGAACGCATCTTTACCGAATGGGAATCGGTGATGTTTCTCTGCCTCTTTGTGATGCTGTCATCCAAAAACTTCATGAGGCAGTAGAAGACCAGGCACACAAAACCACCTTTCACGGCTATATGCCGGAATGTGGAGATCCCAGTCTGCGAAAAACCATTGCGGCATATTATCAGAAAAGAGGAGTGATTTTAAGCGAGGATGAAGTGTTTGTTTCCAGTGGTGCAAGCGATGAACTGGGAGATATCCTGGATTTGTTCGGTAAAGAGAAGACAGTTCTGATCATGGAGCCGGCTTATCCGGCTTATGTGGATGCCAATGTGATTGCCGGAAATACGATCATCCATATCCCGGCAGGGGAAGAAAATGGATTTGTTCCTATGCCGGATCCAGATGTTTCGGCAGATATAATCTACATCTGTTCTCCAAATAATCCAACCGGTGCTGTATTTGACCGGGAAGCATTACAGGCGTGGGTGGACTATGCCAACAAGAAAGATGCCCTCATCCTGTTTGACGCAGCCTATGAGGCGTTTATTGAAGAAGAGGAGATTCCGCACAGTATTTTTGAGATCCAAGGAGCGAGAACCTGTGCCATTGAAATTTGTTCCCTGTCAAAGACGGCAGGCTTTACAGGAACTCGCTGTGGATATACTGTGATTCCAAAAGAGCTGATTCGTGCCGGGATGAGTCTGAATCAGATGTGGGTCAGAAACCGTACCACAAAAACCAACGGTGTTTCTTATATTATCCAAAAAGGAGCTTCCGCTGTGTTTTCCGAAGAAGGACAGAAGCAGATTCAGGATTATATTCAAATCTATAAAAAAAATGGAGCTTACCTGATGGAAGTGCTGAATCGCCTTGGTATCTGGTACTGTGGAGGAAAAAACGCCCCTTATATCTGGATGAAATGTCCAAATGGAATGGGAAGCTGGGAGTTCTTCGATTACCTTCTCAGTGAAATTCAGGTAGTGGGAACACCGGGGGAAGGATTCGGAGCCTGTGGGGAAGGATATTTTCGTTTTTCCACCTTTGGATCACCAGAGGATACCAAAGAGGCAGCCAGAAGACTGGAAATACTTCTTCGAAAAATTCTTTAATTACCTATTGATATAGTAGGTAAAAGATATTATATTAATACCTATCAATTAAGTAGGTATTGAAAAAGAGTAACGTTTATGGGAAATTTAAGGTTTGAAACATTACAGCTTCATGTAGGTCAGGAAACTCCTGATATAGCAACAGATGCACGTGCAGTCCCGATCTATGCCACCACATCTTATGTATTTCGTGATTCTGCCCATGCGGCAGCACGTTTTAATCTTACAGATGCAGGGAATATTTACGGAAGGCTGACCAATTCCACCCAGGAGGTTCTGGAAAAACGGATAGCAGCCCTGGAAGGCGGTACAGCCGCTTTGGCTCTTGCCTCCGGTGCCGCAGCTATCAGCTATACCCTGGAAGCACTGGGACAGAACGAGGGTCATTTTGTTGCACAGAAGACGATTTACGGCGGCAGCTATAATTTACTGGCACATACGCTTCCTAATTTTGGAATTACGACAAGCTTCGTGAATATCCATGATTTGGAGGAAGTGGAAGCAGCGATTCAAGATCAGACAGGAGCTATTTATGTTGAAACACTTGGAAATCCCAACAGTGATATTCCGGATCTGGATGCACTGGCTGAACTTGCTCATAAACACGGTCTGCCTCTGGTGGTGGATAATACCTTTGGAACCCCTTATTTCATCCGCCCAATTGAACATGGTGCAGACATTGTAGTACATTCTGCCACTAAATTTCTGGGAGGGCATGGTACAACGCTGGGAGGGATCATTGTAGATTCCGGCAATTTTGACTGGACTACAAGCGGCAAATACCCGGCGATTGCAGAGCCTAATCCAAGTTACCATGGAGTATCTTTTGCTCAAGCAGCCGCAGATACGGCATTTGTAACATATATCCGCGCGATTTTGCTCCGTGATATGGGTGCGGCGATTTCTCCTTTTGCAGCCTTTCTTCTCCTGCAGGGGATTGAAACTCTGTCCCTGCATCTGGAACGTCATGCTGAAAATATCAGAAAAGTAGTCGAATTTTTGGAGCATCATCCATTGATCGAAAAAGTAAATCATCCGTCTTTGCCGGATCATCCGGATCATGGGTTATATCAGAACTATTTTCCAAACGGAGGTGCTTCGATTTTCACCTTCGAAATAAAAGGCGGAGTCACACAGGCACATCAATTTATTGATCATTTGAAAATCTTTTCACTTCTGGCCAATGTGGCAGATGTAAAGAGTCTGGTGATTCATCCGGCTACAACAACCCACAGCCAGTTGAGCAAAGAAGAACTGGAAGACCAGGGAATCAAAGAGAATACCATCCGTCTTTCTATCGGTACGGAACATATTGATGATATCATAGAAGATCTGGAACAGGGATTTCAGGCAATAGGAGGTTGAACATATGTCAGAGATTTATACATCCGTGGATCAGTTGATAGGAAATACACCGCTTCTGGAGCTGATACATATAGAAAAGGAATATGCTTTAAAGGCAAAAGTCATAGCAAAATTGGAATATCTCAATCCTTCAGGATCTGTGAAAGACCGGGTGGCAAAAGCAATGATCGAAGAGGCTGAAAAATCAGGAAAGCTGAGACAGGGATCCGTTATCATTGAACCAACTTCCGGGAATACAGGAATCGGTCTGGCTTCTGTGGCAGCGGCAAAGGGCTATCGTATGATTGTTGTAATGCCGGAAACCATGTCTGTGGAGCGGAGACGGCTTATGAAAGCTTACGGTGCCCAGTTGGTTCTTACAGAAGGAAGCAAAGGCATGAAAGGAGCCATCGCAAAAGCCAGAGAACTTGCAGAAACACTCCCGGACAGTTTTCTTCCCGGACAGTTTGAAAATCCTGCAAATCCAAAAACTCACAGAGAGCATACAGGTCCTGAAATATATCGGGATACTAAGGGACGTGTAGACATTTTTGTTGCAGGTGTAGGTACCGGCGGTACGATTACAGGTGTCGGAGAATATCTGAAATCTAAGAATCCAAACATCCGGATTATAGCAGTAGAACCTGCATCTTCTCCAGTATTATCGTCAGGGACAGCAGGTCCTCATAAAATACAGGGAATCGGAGCGGGCTTTGTTCCGGATGTATTGAATACCGGAATTTACGATGGTATTATTCCTGTAGCAGACCAGGACGCCTTTGCAACAGGAAAGAAGATTGGAGAAAAAGAAGGAATTCTCGTTGGGATATCTTCAGGAGCTGCGGCCTTTGCTGCAATCGAGCTGGCAAAGCTTCCTGAGAATGAAGGAAAAACCATTGTAGTTCTCCTGCCTGACACCGGAGACCGATATTTATCTACGCCGCTATTCTCGGATTAGGATTCTGATGAGAAAATTGCAGCCTTCCTTGCTATCCCTGTCTATGTTATTGTATAATTTACAGACAAAGGAGGCTCGAGATTATGATGATTTCAACAAGAGGCAGATATGCACTTCGTGTATTGGCAGATATTGCAGAACATACAGATAAAAAGTATGTACCCATGAAGGAGGTTGCCCAAAGACAGGGAATTTCCCTTAAATACCTGGAAAGAATCCTTCCTGTATTAACACAGCATGGCTATATTGAGGGCGTACAGGGAAAAGGCGGAGGATATCGCCTGATCAAAGAACCAAAAGACTGTAAGCTTGGTGATATTTTAAGACTGACAGAAGGAGATCTGGCACCGGTGGCATGCCTGGGAAAAGAAGCAGCACCTTGCCAACGGGCAGCCCAGTGTCGTACCTATCCAATATGGGTCGAGTTTTATCAGATTGTCAATGACTATTTTGACGGGAAAACACTTGCGGATCTTATCCGCACGGAAGAAGACCATACATGATTCCATTCTATTTACAGAGTTTCCATGGGAGATACTTGAATTTAGAGCAGTTTAATAGTATAATCTTTTGTGAAATACAGAACGAAAGTGCAGAAACACTTTCGAAATGAGGAGGAATCTGATATGGTTACTTGGAACAATTTGGATACATTAGCTTCCTACAAGGAACTTCAAGAAGCAGGGAAAGTTCAGCTTGCCGAAGCAATGTCAGGAGAAAATGGTGCAGAACGTGTAAAGAAATACAGTGTGCCGATGGCAGAAGGTCTTGTATATAATTACGGGGCAAAGCAGGTAGATGACAATATTCTGGACATCCTTGCAAAATTAGCAGAAGAAGCACAGCTTACAGAAAAATATGAAGCTCTTTATAATGGAGAAATGATTAATACCGGTGAAAAACGTCTGGTTCTCCATCAGCTTACCCGCGGACAGTTGGGAGAAGCGGTCGTGGCAGATGGTGTGGACAAACGTGCTTTCTATGTAGAACAGCAGACAAAGATTGCCGAGTTTGCAAATAAGGTTCATGCAGGTGAGATTACCAATGCGGCAGGCGAAAAATTTACAACGGTTGTTCAGATCGGCATCGGCGGAAGTGATCTTGGACCTCGTGCTATTTACATAGCTTTGGAAAACTGGGCAAAGGCAAACAATACACTGAAAATGAAAGCAGAATTTATCAGCAATGTAGACCCGGATGATGCGTCCGGCGTGTTAAGCAAAGTTGATGTTGCACATTCAATCTTTGTTCTGGTTTCCAAATCAGGTACAACATTGGAAACACTGACCAATGAATCCTTTGTAAAAGATGCACTGAAAAAAGCCGGTCTTGATCCGTCAAAACATATGATCGCCGTTACCAGCGAGACATCTCCTCTGGCACAGAGCGACGATTATCTGGCAGCTTTCTTTATGGATGATTACATCGGCGGACGTTATTCTTCCACATCAGCAGTAGGCGGGGCTGTCCTTTCTCTTGCTTTTGGACCGGAAGTATTTGCACAGTTCCTTGCCGGTGCAGCAGAAGAAGATAAGCTTGCAACGGAGAAAGATCTGTTAAAGAATCCGGCTATGCTTGACGCTGTCATCGGTGTATATGAGCGTAATGTACTGGGATATCTGGATACAGCCGTTCTTCCGTATTCTCAGGCACTGAGCCGTTTCCCGGCACATTTACAGCAGCTTGATATGGAATCCAACGGAAAATCCGTAAACCGTTTCGGAGAACCTGTAAACTATCAGACAGGTCCGGTTATCTTTGGTGAACCGGGAACCAACGGTCAGCACTCTTTCTATCAGTTGCTGCATCAGGGAACCGATATTGTTCCGCTTCAGTTTGTTGGCTTCAAGAACAACCAGATGGATCAGGATGTTGTGATCCAGGGAAGTACAAGCCAGCAGAAACTCTGTGCTAATGTGGCAGCACAGATTGTTGCATTTGCATGTGGAAAAGACGATGAAAACCGCAATAAGAAGTTTGAAGGCGGCCGCCCATCCAGCATTATCATCGGAGAGAAACTAACTCCAGGTGCACTTGGTGCCCTTCTGTCACACTTTGAAAACAAAGTCATGTTCCAGGGATTTGTATGGAACTTAAACAGCTTTGACCAGGAAGGTGTACAGCTTGGTAAAGTATTGGCGAAACGCGTACTGGCTCATGAAACAGATGGAGCACTGAAGGTATATAGTGATTTATTAAATATCTAACAAAGGATTCAGGCAGGGAATATGTCATACAGCAGCATATTCCCTGTTTTTTTCAATTCGGTGTGTGTAGCATCTTGTATTTCAATGCTTTTTCGGTTGAAAATATTGTTTTTTGATTTTTAGCCTATATTTTTTAGCCACAAATAGGTGGTTTTAAAAAAATTCTGAAATCAGACCTACCTATTTTAGAGCCCAATAGGCTGCTACGCAAGATTCCCTAAATTTAGCCTATATTTTTTTGTGAAAAATTAGTTGAAAAGAGGAAATCTAGGAATTTAGCCTACTCGGGTCAGAAAAAGGTAGGCTTATATGAGAAAAATATAAAACTCAACCTATTAGGTCTACAAAAAAGTAGGCTGGCACGGGGAGATTACGAAATTCAGACTATTTATGCCGGGCTGATGGAAAATCATATATGCAAAATATATGGTATGAGATAAAATAATCCTGTAGGAAAGTAGAACAGTAACACATGGAGAATAGGAAATAAAATATGGGCGTGTTAGAAATAGTTTTTCATTCAAGAGAATTTGATTTGGATGATGATGTTTTGATGGAATTCGATAATTATTTTGATGAAAAAAGCAGGAATTATAATAGCTTTTCTTTAGATGAAGTCTGATGACTTTGATAGTACAATTTATGTATGTACTTATGGCTATGAAATCACAAACTGCAATCTCAGTGTTTACAACCGTAGTATTCGTTGCCAGCAATAGGACTATAGAAATCTGGATAGTTTTATTGAGGAAAGGATGGAGAAGAACAGCGAAGAAGATATGCAGAATGGGGAATAAAAAAAGAAAAATTTTTGATGCCATTTGCAATCATTACGATACTAATTGATTTGATTGTTGTACTGGGAACAGTCGTATATTTTTTGGCAGTTAGAGAACATGAACTCTATTTTTCTATGTATTTATCCGCTTGGGGAAAAGGTTATTACAAACGTAGCATATGGAGTTGCAAATCGGAGCAAACACGATTGAATCAATTTATCCCCAAAATAAACAGAAGTTGTGGATGGACAGGCCGAAAGAGAAAATCAGAAATTCTGTTAGTGTTAAAACCATATCTAGGAACTTTGAAGGATACCTGGCATCTTTAGAAGAACAAAAAAGGAGAAAATTATGACGACACAGGATATTTTAAAAACAGTGGATCACACACTTTTAAGCCAGGCTACGACCTGGGAAGAAATTAAGGCCATTTTGGACGATGCAATGGAATATGGAACGGCTTCAGCATGTATTCCTGCATCTTTCGTAAAACGTGCCACAGATTATGTGGAAGGGAAACTTCCGATCTGTACAGTGATTGGTTTCCCAAATGGATACAGTACAACTGCCGTGAAAGTGTTTGAAACAAAGGATGCGATTGCAAACGGTGCGGCGGAAATTGATATGGTCATTAACATTGGTGATTTAAAAGACCGGAGATTATCAGAAATCGAGGAAGAGATCCGTGCAATCCATGAAGTATGCGGCGGGAAAATCTTAAAAGTCATCATTGAGACCTGCCTTCTTACAGAGGAAGAGAAAATATTGATGTGTGAAATCGTAACGAAAACAGGTGCAGAGTATATTAAAACGTCTACAGGATTTTCCACTGCAGGCGCAACCTTTGAAGATGTGGATCTTATGAGAAAACACGTTGGGGCAGATGTAAAGGTAAAGGCAGCGGGAGGGATTTCTTCGCTGGATGATGCCAGAAGATTTCTGGAGCTTGGGGCAGACAGGCTCGGTACAAGCAGAATAATAAAGCTTGTAAAAAATGCAGATACAGGAACAGGGTATTAAGATAGGATAAAATTAAGGAAAAACAGTTCGTCTTAAATTTGAATGAATTTAAGGCGGATCGTTTTTTATATGTCTTCCAGATGGACAACTTATACCGCAAGGTAAAATATAACATTTTGAGAAAGATTACAAAACTGTCATGTTCTGTAATTTTTCTCGATTTTTATTTTTTGAGCTATCGGCTATACTAAATGTAGAACAGGAGATTCTATCATGAAAAAAAGCACAAGACTTTTTGCACTTATCATGGTGCTTAGCCGCTTGCAGTAAAACTGGAAACAGCTTACCCACTCCTGAGGAACGAGTAAAGGAAATCTTGTCTGGCAAAGTGACAGGAGAAGCCATGGAAATGGGGTGGTTAGACCATGAAATGATGGCGTGGCTTGAAAAAAATGCAACATTTGCTGGTGGTGATGGTGACGGCACTGTTAATCAGGTAGAAGATGTAACCGATCTGTTTAAGCAAACCAAAATCACCATAAGCGACCCGGCAAAAATTCCGTCAAAAGAAATCGATTCTTATTTTAGCATTATGGAAATGCCGGATCTTGAATCCATCCGTTCCGAAATGCAGAAAGAAGGAATTAAGTATAATAATGAATCTGTATGGCACCACAATCCTCACATACACATACATTCGAACCATAGGCACCGGTCTTACAGTTCATGATGTTGTGTGCAGCCTTTGCCTGTACAGGGGAAGGTGCATACTGATCAAGGTATGCCGGATAAAAACGGTGAAAATATCCTGTACTGTGGGCTTATCCATTGGCTGTACCATCCTTTCTGTCAAAAGGACTGCGAATGCCCATAAGGGATTTGTTGCTAACATGAAGATAAACCTCGGCAGATTTCGGATCACGGTGTCCCAATAGTGTCTGAATATTTCGCTGTTCCACGGAAGAAACTGTAAGGTATTCCCCCTGTAAATTTATTCGGGAAAAGAATATCACGTGGTTTTCCACATGCAAACCAGTATTCTGTAAGAAGCGCAAGATTCCTTTTAGACAGAATGGTATAACGATCCATCCGGTTTTTGGCATCCCGGATATGGATCTGCATGTTAGTGCGGGAGATGTCCCCATAATGAAGATGGATCACCTCGGAGACACGCATTCCGGAAGAATACATGGTGGCGAACATGGTTTTATATTTCAAGTCATCCGTAGCATTAAGAAGCCGGTCAATTTCATCAACAGAAAGTACGACAGGGAGTTTGTGCTCTATCAGCATGCACGGAACCGTGATATCATCCCAAAGAATGTAAAGTACATTTCGGCAAAAAAAGCGGATGGCTGAATTATAAAGATTCGATGTGGTTGCCTTCAGACCATTGTCTTTTTTGGCAGGAAGAAAGTCCCTGACATCCTGACAGGTAAGTTCTTCCGGGTTCTTTCCCATGTAGTTAAGGAAATAAGAAACATAGTTTTTGTAGCAGTTAATAGAACGCTCTTTAAGGTTGCGGATTTTTCCAGCCTCCTCAAGCTGTAGTAAATATTTTTCGTACATAGTAAATCCTCCGTGTAAAATCAGTAGTAATCAGGAAACACTGCTTTTTAATTTAGGAATAGAAAAACTGCGACACAGCCTTGGCAGGCCATCGCGCAGCGATTTTGTTCAATCAGAATTTGCAAAGGAGTAAATTATGGATAAATTAAAAAAGAACATATTATTTTACATTCAAAAGATAAATCTTAGTAATGCGAAGAATATTGAGTTTGGGGAGTGATAGAATTGATGAAAGATTTAATGTATATCGAATTGAAAACGGGCTATTCTGATGATGAACCAGCATGGTAAGAAAACTATTTATTTACGGGAAAGAACCAGTGAGGCTTTTTCCCGCTTTTGTTTATTTCCATATATTTAAGTCAGATAAAATGGATACGGTAATTTCTGCCGCCTTTCCACCTGTAGTTTGCTTTTCATGTTGAATGTTGGTGGCAAAAAAATATGTACTATCTGAATTTTCTACGAAACCGATAAACCAGCCGTTGATGTCCTGCCCGTTTACACGCCCTGTCCCAGTTTTCCCATAAAAGTCTCCGAAGGAAGAGGAGGAGATGTGGATAGCATCTTTTACGGCTTTCACATTTTCTGTGTCCAATTCTAAGCTGTGATTCTGCAAGCGGCTTAGAAGTTCCACCTGTTCTATTGGGGAAATTTTCAGAGAAGATTCCATCCAGCAGGAAGAACAGTCATTGCCTATATCTTCATTTCCGTATCCGATTTTATGCAGATAGTTCTGAATGGATTTTTTTCCAAGTTGCTCATCAATGGATTGGAAATACCAGTTGACCGAAGCACTCATAGCTGACGTTAAAGTCTGATCCGAATTCCATGCCTTAAAAGGATATTGGATTCCATTCCAGTTCATAAAAGAGTTTTCAGGGGTAATGATGTTCTCTTCCAATCCAAACAAAGCATTATATATCTTGTAGGTAGAATCTGGGGAAACCCGTAAGGCTGCACGTTCCATATCATGAATCTTCCAATTGTCATTTTTTGAATCATATAACACAAAACTGCCTTTATATTTTCCGAAGTAATTGCTAAGATCTATTTGGGAACAGTTTTTGGAGGAAGTGTTCCACTGATAGTGATTTTTATCCGCTGCATAAGTAGAAACAAGTGGTGTAAGAGAAAAGAGCATAACAGTTATCATCAGAAAAGCAGTGATGCTTTTTAGTTTTTTCCGAAAGGTTGGTCTTTCGTAAGAAACAATGTTTAAAATTCTTCGTTTCATCTGTTTCATATTTCCGCTGATGCCGGAGGAAAAGGGAAACGGAGTCAGAGAAAGCTTTTCGGCAAAGTTAATCAACGTATTTCCATAAGCCACATAATCTTCGATTTCCAACAACTTCAAAACAGAGGTGTCACAGGCAACTTCCCGGTCACCACGCATTTCTTTCAGTGCATACCAGACAAGCGGATTAAACCAGTAAACAATTCCGGCAAGGTTCATCAGATAGTTTGCAATCCCATCTTTGTGTCTATAGTGCTGCAGTTCGTGTAAGAGCATATACCTGATGTCCATTTCATTATCATCCGATATAAGATGAATAGGAAGATAAATACACGGTTTAAAAAAACCAACAATGACAGGAGATTTTAAATAAGCGGTGCTGTATATTGGGATATTTTTTGTAATACCTGTGTCACTTAGACAGCGATGATATAATTTTGGGATCTTTTGACTTTGCAGAGGCAAGGCGGATTTTTTGAGAGTATATAATTGGATGGCAGATCGGATTGCTAAAATCAGCATGACAATGATACCTGATACCCAAAGTATAAATAACAGATAGCCGGTTATAGATGGTATTCGTCTATTTACGGAAAGGGCAAAATTTTCCATCCAGTTTTGAGTGTCAGCAATATTAGCCTGAAACGTCTGATCTACGGCAGTCCGTGCCTGGGAAGAGTGGATAAGGTTCAGATTTTTAAACCATACAAATATTTCTGATGACTTGAAAAAGCGTAACGGTAAAAATGGTACTGTTAAAAGTCCAAGAAACAGAAACCATAGGTTATACTGCATACGGCTGGATAAGCAATTTTTTAAAATGTGTTTCATGAGCAAAAGAATACCTATGATACCGCAGAGCAGTGCGTTGCAGATAAAAAAGCGGATCATAAAATCAGCCATATTATTTTCCCCCTTTTTCCTGTCTCTGCGAAAGAAGAGTGCGGAGCGTATCCAGTTCCGATTTCGATAATTTGTCATTTTCTATATAGGCAGATACCATAGCTGTAATATCTCCATCGTAATAGCGGTTTAGAAAGGAAGAACTTTCCTGACTGATATATTCGTCTTCTTTTACTACTGGAGTATAAATAAACATGCGACTTCGTTTTTCGTATGTGAGAGCACCTTTGGTTACAAGACGTTTGATCAGAGTCTGAATTGTTTTTGGACTCCAGGTTGTAGTCTGCAATAGCTTTTCTGTAATTTCATTTGTGCTGACAGGTGCATATTTCCATACGATTTTCATGACCTCAAACTCTGCTTCGGAAATTTGGGGAAGTGTATTCATAATTTGCCTCCTTCAAAATCTTACGATTGTAATATAAATATTATAGATGTGAATCGGAAAATTGTCAATTTACTTAAATGCCTATTTACAAAATATCAAAGAAAGGTATGATACCTTGTCATTGATAGTATTAAGAGAAGCACTTTAATTTTTATTATAACGAATATAGAGAGATGAAGAAATTAATAAATATTCTCCAAATGCTCACTTATGAATAGTCTAATTAAAAAGGATATGTTTTGGCATGGACAAAGCAAAGCGGACTATCGACTATTGGTGTCATGATACAAACAATAGACTTTATCAAGGGAAAGGTGTTGGAGTCGCTGTACTGGATACCGGCATCTTCCCTCATATAGATTTTCGAAACCGGATCACAGCTTTTCAAGATTTTATACACGGGAAAGTCACTCCTTATGATGACAACGGGCATGGAACACATGTGGCAGGCATTATCGGAGGAGATGGAAAAGGAAGCAGGGGAAAATATTGTGGGATTGCTCCCGGATGCAGTCTGATTCCCATAAAAGTTTTAGATGAAAAAGGAAATGGGAAAAAAGAATATGTCATAAATGCGATGCAGTGGATTAAAGAATACAAAGAACTATACCACATACGAATTGTGAATATTTCTGTTGGCACTACGACACAGGAGGATAATTCTGATCTGATCCGGGCAGTGGAAGATGCCTGGGATACGGGGCTGGTCATCGTAGCAGCAGCAGGAAACCTGGGACCTCATCGTGGCAGTATTACCGCTCCCGGGTGCAGCAAAAAAGTGATTACCGTGGGAGCATCCGATATGATCTTAAAAAATCAGGGGATTTCCGGCCGTGGACCGACCAGAGACTGCATCAGCAAACCGGATATTGTAGCTCCGGGAAATGAAATTATTTCCTGCAGCAATCAAAAAAGTCCCTATGCAGCCAAAAGCGGCACCTCTATGGCAACTCCCATAGTGACCGGAGGAATTGCTCTTTTATTGGAAAAACATCCAGAATATTCTAATGTAGACGTAAAAAGAAAGTTAAAGGTATCTGCAAAAGATCTGGGTTACCCTCACAACCTTCAAGGGTGGGGGCTTTTTCAATTACAGAGATTCCTGCAATAAAAAATTATTATGGAAGAAAAAAATTTGACAAAAAAATGGATTGTGATATAAAAGAGAAGAATTTGATTAAAAAGGGAGTGAAGCGTTTGTTAAGTGCGTAGTAAAGAGATTTCAGCTAACTGCATAGCTGTGGGAAGGATATAAGAACGGAATTATTCGTGTTATACCTTTTTTGTTGTTATACCTATTTTACCAGAATCTACTTTACCATGTATTTTCGGACACAACCAGGTCTATAGAAAGCATGGCGATGTGTCATGCTTTTTTTATCGTGAATTACAGCGGAGTGTTTGGAATACCTGAGAGAATGTTGGAATATGCCAAAAGAACTGCCTATCATCAGGAACTTCATGTAGCAGCAGAAAAACGCTATCCCGAGGACTATGATTTTTCTATTGTATTTGATACTGTGGAAAACAGAAAGATTCGCCACGATATGGAGAGAAACCTATGGAAAAGCTGAAAATGAGACAAATCCTGTCTCTGACATTTGCTTCATTTGCTATCTTTTTTGGAGCAGGCAACATGATTTTTCCTCCTGGTGCTGGGAGCATCTGTCTTCCTGGCCTGTATGACCACTTCCATTGGACTCACCACGTCCTTTGCAGATTATTTTCATGAACCTCTGCCTTCTGTTTCTTACCGGAAGATCACAGCAGCGGTATGTTTGTTCAGCTTCGCTGTAAGCAATGTAGGTCTTTCTTATCTCATAGCGGTTTCCCAGCCCGTACTTATGATGATCTATCCGGCATTGATCGTGCTGATTCTGCTTTCCTTTGTAAGAAAATGGATTGGAGACAGGAAGATGGTGTATATTCTCAGTATGATCGGAGCTTTTTGCTTTGCTTTTCTAAACGCAATGGATAATATCGGTATCACCTTTGGAATCTTCACAGAATGGGCAAGAAAACTTCCTCTTTACGAATTACACTTGGGCTGGATACTTCCTGCAGTCTGTGGAGCTGTTATTGGATTTTTACCGATTTGGAAGAAACACAGCAAACCCTCTATGGATAGGGAGAGAATAAATCTGGTAGATTGTTATGCCAAAAATGAATAGAGATTCCACCATAAAAAATGGGATAAAAAACGAGGAGCTGTTTTGATATGATACCTCCTTATTTTTATGAAAATAACCTTAACGAAACAGTTTGTAAATCTGTTTTTTGTCAATTTCACGGATTCTTTTTAATGGGATTCCCGCAGCAGCAAAAGCTTTGTCCTTTAGGTGATCCCGTTTTTTAGCATCTTTTGTTTCGTGAGTGCTGTCATCCAGTTCAATGGCAAACAGCACGTACAAATCCTTATCACAGATCACAAAATCCACATGCTTCTGAGCAATTTTATGAAAATATTTCATATATTGTTTTTGATCTGTCACACTCAGCAAATCTTTCACACCGATTTTTGGGCACACAATATAGTGATATTCATCCGCCACTTCCCGCAGAAGAAGATAAAAACGGTATTCTCTTTTCGTCAGTAAATGTCTGGCTGCATATGGATAGTAATTCTTTTTGCGATATATAAAAAACGCTGCTGCAAGAAGCAGTAAAATGATACAGGGGATATGCCAAAGGGATTTCATCTGTCTAAACCTCCGTGCGAAAACCGAATATATGTTCTTATATATTATTAATTGTAACGGATTTAGAGAAAAATAGCAAGAGAACATTCATTATTTTTATATCTTGAAATATAACGTATGGTTATAGCTTCTATAGTATTTAAAAAATATCTTGACAATGACTGTACTATTGTATACAATGATACAAACAATTTACTATGATAAATGATTATATAATTAACTTGTCATAGAGGTTAGGAGAGAAGAAGTCATGGTCAACAGAGCAGTCAGAATGAATTATCATACAAATTTATTAGAATTAGAGGAACATATGTATCCATTGGTTGATGTGGATACGCCCAATGTATTCCGAAATCTGTTCCCTTATTCGGAAGTCCCGAAAATTGCATTTAACGATAGGATCGTGCCTCACCACATGCCCGATGACATCTGGATCACAGACACCACCTTCCGTGACGGACAGCAGTCCAGAGCACCTTACAGTACGGAACAGATTGTAACCATCTATGATTATCTTCATCGCCTGGGAGGTCCAAACGGAAAAATCCGCCAGAGTGAATTTTTTCTATACAGCAAAAAAGACCGGGATGCGGTTTATAAATGTTTGGAAAAAGGATATCAGTTTCCGGAAGTTACCAGTTGGATCCGTGCAAATAAAAAAGACTTTGAACTGGTAAAAGATATTGGATTAAAAGAAACAGGAATCCTGGTAAGCTGTTCGGATTATCATATTTTTTATAAAATGAAGATGACAAGAAGACAGGCTATGGATCATTATCTGTCTGTGATTCGAGATTGTCTGGAAATCGGAATCAGCCCAAGATGTCATCTGGAGGATATCACAAGGGCAGATATTTATGGCTATGTTATTCCATTCTGTCTGGAATTGACAAAACTGATGGAGGAATATGCGATTCCTATTAAGGTACGCTGCTGTGATACCATGGGATACGGAGTCAATTATCCGGGAGCTGTGATTCCCCGTTCCATTCCAGGTATCATCTACGGCATTATGACTCATGCGGGAATCCCTTCAGAACTCATCGAATTCCATGGACACAATGATTTCTACAAGGCAGTCAGCAATTCTACGACTGCATGGCTCTATGGTGCCTGCGGTGTGAATTGTTCCCTGTTTGGAATCGGAGAACGAACCGGAAATACACCTCTGGAGGCTATGGTATTCGAATATGCCCAGCTAAAAGGAAGCCTGGATGGCATGGATACTACAGCCATCACAGAGCTGGCGGAATACTACGAAAAAGAAATCGGCTATTCGATTCCGCCAAGAACACCGTTTGTCGGAACGTCTTTTAATGTGACAAGAGCAGGAATTCATGCAGATGGCCTCTTGAAAAATGAAGAGATTTATAATATTTTTGATACAGAGAAGTTTCTTCACCGTGCACCTCAGGTGGCGGTCTCCAATACCTCGGGATTAGCAGGTATTGCACACTGGATCAATAATCATTTCCGTCTGACTCAGGACAGACAAGTGGATAAGAACAGTGAACTGGTTGCCATGGTTAAGGCTTGGGTAGATGCCCAGTATGAAGAGGGCCGTGTGACGGTACTGACCGATGAAGAACTTCTTACCGTGATTGCAGAGAGCTGCAATCGTCTGGGAATAACATTAGGAGAAGGATGAAGTTAACATGGCAGGAGAATCTTTACGTGGGAAGGTATTTGAAAAACTAAGAAACGATATTTTGCGGGGAAAGTACAAAAAGGGAGATGAGCTGGTGGAATGTACCATCGGAAAAGAGATGGGTGTCAGCCGCACTCCCGTCCGAGAGGCGATCCGACAGCTGGAGCTGGAAGGACTGGTTCAGCTCATCCCCAATAAAGGGGCATTTGTGACAGGGATTTCATCAAAAGATGTTATGGATATGTATCTGATCCGTGCAAAACTGGAGGGATTATGTGCAGCCATGGCAGCAGAACATGTAACAGAAGAACAGTTAGAAAAAATGGAGGAAACCATTTTGCTTTCGGATTTCCATGTGGAAAAAGGCAATTTTGAACAGGTCTGCCAACAGGATGGAGAATTCCATAAGCTGCTGTATGAAGCCTCCGGAAGCCGGATTCTGGCACATACGTTATTGGATTTTCATCAGTATCTTCAGCGTGTGCGAATGGCTTCGGTACGACAGAGGAAGCGAACCCAGCCCTCAACAAGAGAACACAAGGAAATCCTTGAGGCGATCCGAAAAAAAGACGCATCTGCTGCTGACCGGGCTGCTTATCAGCATATTGTAAACACCATTGAAAATCTTAAAAATTTTAGCCTGGATGAAGTATTAAAAGAAGAAATGAAATAAAAACAGGAGGAACTACCATGGAAAAAGTAAAAATGACAACACCTCTGGTAGAGATGGATGGAGATGAAATGACCAGAATTCTCTGGAAGATCATAAAAGAAGAATTGATTCAGCCTTTTGTGGAATTAAAGACCGAGTATTATGATCTTGGCTTAGAATATCGAAATAAAACTAATGATCAGGTAACCATAGATGCTGCCAATGCTACGAAAAAATACAAAGTAGCTGTGAAATGTGCCACGATCACACCTAACGCAGCGAGAATGGAAGAGTATCACTTGAAAAACATGTATAAAAGTCCAAACGGTACCATCCGTTCCATGCTGGACGGAACGGTTTTCAGAGCACCTATCGTTGTAAAGGGTATTGAACCTTGTGTGAAAAACTGGAAAAAACCCATAACGCTTGCAAGACATGCCTATGGAGACGTTTATAAAAATGCAGAGATGATTATTCCTGGTCCCGGTAAGGTAGAATTGGTCTACACTGCAAAAGACGGCACACAAACCAGAGAACCGGTGCATGAGTTTCAAGGGGCAGGTGTTGTCCAGGGGATGCACAATCTGGATGCTTCCATAGAGAGTTTTGCAAGAAGCTGCTTCTCTTATGCACTGGATACCAGACAGGATCTGTGGTTTTCTACAAAAGACACAATATCCAAAAAATATGATCATACATTTAAAGACATTTTCCAGGATATCTATGAAAAAGAATTTCAGGAAGCATTTGAGAAAGCGGGTATTACCTACTTCTATACATTGATCGATGATGCCGTAGCAAGAGTTATGAAAGCAGAAGGCGGCTTTATCTGGGCATGTAAGAATTATGATGGTGATGTCATGAGCGATATGGTTTCCTCTGCCTTTGGTTCTCTTGCCATGATGACTTCCGTTCTGGTATCTCCTCACGGATATTTTGAATACGAGGCAGCACACGGCACGGTACAGCGTCATTATTATAAATATTTAAAAGGAGAAGAAACCTCTACCAATTCTGTGGCAACGATCTTTGCATGGAGCGGTGCTCTGAGAAAAAGAGGCGAACTGGACGAAAACAAAGCACTTCAGGAATTTGCAGATAAGCTGGAGAAAGCTACGGTAGCCGTTATCGAAGAAGGAAGTATGACAAAGGACCTGGCAATGATTACAATGCTGGAGAACCCTAAAGTGCTCAACAGCAAAGAATTTATCTTAGAAATACGAAAGAGACTGGAAGCCTGAACGGCTGCCTAAAAAGCCATAAAAATAAATAACATATACCAAGACAAAAGGGAAGAACTGGACTATTGTGCCAGTTCTTCCCACTTTTCATAGAGTTCTTCCAGTTTTTCTGCGATCTCCGCTTTTTCTTTTGATAACTCCACACATTTTGCCACATTAGTAGCTACCTGTGGATCGGACATTTCCTTATCTATCACGGCATCTCTGGTTTCCAGCTCTTCAATGGCCTTTTCCGTCTTTTTCAATTCATTTTCTCTCTTCCGTATGCGGGCCTGTTCTTCTTTCTGCTGTTTCCAGTCTAATTTTGTGGCAGAAACCGTTTCCTCAAGAATTTCTTCGTCTTCTTTTGGTGCATAGATTTCGGTTAATTCCTCTTTTTTCTCCAGATAATAATCATAATTTCCAATATAATTTACCAGTTTTTTGTTGGTTAGATCCAGGATTCTGGTAGCTGTTTTATTGATGAAATATCGGTCGTGAGAAACATACAATACGGTTCCTTCATAGTTATTCAGTGCTTCTTCCAGAATTTCCTTTGACGTAATATCCAGATGGTTGGTAGGCTCATCCAGGATTAAGAAATTAGCTTCTGAGAGCATTAACTTTGCCAGAGAAACACGTCCTCTTTCTCCGCCGCTTAATGCGGAAACCGGTTTGAAAACATCGTCACCGGTAAACAAAAATGCAGCCAGGAGATTTCGGATCTCGGTATTGGTAAGCTTAGGATAATCGTCCTGGATTTCTTCAAAAATAGTTTTTTCCATATGCAGGACATGGTGTTCCTGGTCATAATATCCGATGTGGACTTTGCTGCCCAGATGAAAAGTACCTTCATCTGCCGGAAGAATCTGATTTAAGATTTTCAAAATCGTAGTTTTTCCGGTCCCGTTGCTGCCGATAATGGCCACACGCTCTCCACGCTTAATGGAAAAATTCAAATCTTCAAACAGTGGGAGAGAAGGAAAGGATTTGCTCAGATGTTCTACGGTCAGGACATCATTTCCGCTGGTGATCCTGGGACGTAAGGTAATCCTCATGGAATCATCTACCTCCACAGGCTTTTCCAGCACTTCAATCTTCTCCAGCATTTTTTCCCGGCTCTCAGCTCTTCGTATGGATTTTTCCCGGTTAAAAGATTTTAATTTTGCAATGACTTCTTCCTGATGCTTGATTTCCTGCTGTTGATTCAGGTATGCCTGATAAGCCGCTTTTCTCAGCATTGCTTTCTTCTCGCTGTAGGCAGAATAATTACCCGTAAAAGAGGTGACCTTTGTGTTATCGATCTCTATAATCTTAGTGGCAACTTTATCCAGAAAATAACGGTCATGGGAAACAATAAAAACTGCACCGGGATAGTTCAGCAGATACGTTTCCAGCCAGGAAATAGAATCCATATCCAGATGGTTGGTAGGCTCATCCAACAGAATGATATCCGGTTTTGAAAGCAGAAGACGTCCAAGTGCTACCCTGGTTTTCTGTCCTCCGGAAAGCGTGGAGACCTGTTTTGTGAAGTCTTTTTCCTCAAAACCCAGACCTTTTAAAACTCCCACAAGTTCACTCTTATAGGCATAACCATTTTCCAGTTCAAATTCATGGGTGAGACGGGAATACGCTTCCATCAGCTTGGTCAATTCCTCACCCTTTGCATGCTTCATCTCCAGCTCCATATCACGCATACGGCCTTCCATATCCAGTACGTGCTGTTTTACCTGAAGCAAAGAATCGTAGATTGTCAATTCACTGGTCAGTTCCTGATGCTGTGCAAGATATCCCAGCGTTTTTCCTTTTGACAGGATCACCTGTCCATCATCTGCAGCAAGCTCTCCTACGATAATCCTAAAAAGTGTTGATTTTCCTGCTCCGTTTATCCCCACCAGAGCAGCTTTTTCTCGTTCTTCTATATGAAAGCTGGCATCATGAAGCAGAGTGACACCGTCAAAAGATTTTTCTATATTCTGACATGCTAATATCATGATGTAATTTCTCCTTTTTGCAAATAATCATTTCTATTATATCGAAAATACAGAATTTGACAACAGATAAAATGAATAATGATTGACTTTAATTTAACAATTCTATATAATAAAGTATAGAAATGCCTAGTTTAGGTACAGGAGGGTTTAGTGTGGAGGAAAAGTGCATATCAAAAGCAGTAATAAAAAGGCTACCCCGGTATTACAGATATTTGGACGAACTCATAGAAGAAGGTGTAGAACGAATATCCTCCAATGAGTTAAGCGAAAAAATGCGGGTCACCGCATCACAAATTCGTCAGGATTTAAACAATTTCGGCGGTTTTGGACAACAGGGATATGGCTATAATGTTTCTTATCTGTATTCAGAAATCGGAAAAATTTTGGGTCTTGATAAAACACATCATATGATTATCATCGGAGCCGGTAATCTGGGACAGGCCCTTGCAAATTATGTAAAATTTGAAAAAAGAGGTTTTAAGGTAGTAGGGATTTTTGATGTAAATCCTGTGTTAAAGGGAATTTCCATCCGTGGAAATGAAATTCGCATGATGGATGAACTTCCTGCATTTTTAAAAGAAAATGATGTAGAAATTGCTACTTTGACTTTGCCGAAAAATAATGCAGCAGAAACAGCAGATTTACTTGTGAAGAATGGTGTGAAGGCCATCTGGAATTTCGCACATCTGGACTTGTCAGTTCCCAAAGATGTGATTGTCGAAAATGTACATCTGTCTGAAAGTTTGATGCGTCTTTCTTACAATTTAAACTGTCGTGCAGCAGAGCAGGAAGACGGAGCAGGAAAAAAATAAATGGGAGAGGCTGACGTGAAAATGATTTTGCGGCAGCCTCTTTTCATATCAAAACAGAGGTCTTTGTTGAAGGTTCTCCGGAAAGGAAGGAATGAGATGGAACGTATTGTAACCGGAAAAGAAATGAAGGCACTGGATGCCTATACAATAAACCACCTAGGGATTCCCTCCCTGGTTCTTATGGAGCGAGCAGCTCTTGCTGTGACCGAAGCGATGAAAGATGCACATTTTCCTCTTAACAGGGTACTGGTATTGTGCGGAAGCGGCAACAATGGTGCCGATGGAGTTGCCATTGCCAGAATGCTGCATTTGTCCGGATATTGCGTGGATGTCTCAATTTTGGGAAATCAGGAACATTTTACCCCTGAAATGAAAAAGCAGATAGAAATTGGAAAAAATTATGGTTTATCCTTTGTCAATACTTTTCACCTTCATGAATATACTACTATCGTAGACGCAATCTTTGGTGTCGGATTGTCCAGAACCGTATCCGGAAAATACCAAGAAGTAATGGAATCCCTGAAAAACTACAGAGGAAAGATTGTTGCGGTGGATATTCCTTCCGGAATCTGTGCGGATACAGGTGCCGTTTTAGGATGCGGTATCCAAGCAGATTTAACGGTTACCTTTGCCTATAAAAAAGCCGGATTGTGCTTTTATCCCGGTGCTTCTTATGCCGGACAGGTTCTGAAAGCAGATATCGGCATTTATGATCCAAAAGAGTCCGAAGACCAAGAAGGCATCTATGCTCTGGAAAAGCAAGATTTCCGTCTGCTTTCCAGAAAGGCGGATGGAAATAAAGGTACGTTTGGAAAAATTTTATTGATCGCAGGAAGCAAAGGCATGTTTGGGGCTGCCTATTTAAGCGGCATGGCAGCAATGAAGACAGGTGCAGGTATGCTTAAGATTTGTACCAGTGAAGAAAACAGGAGTCTCTTTTCCTGTTTCCCAGAGGCAATGCTTCTGACTTATCAGGAAGATACCGATATAGCGGATTTACTAGAATCCGGTCTTTGCTGGGCAGATGCAGTGGGAATCGGTCCCGGTCTTGGGAGAAGTTCACAGGCTGCCCGGTTGCTGGACTATGTGCTCTCCCACAGCGAAAAGCCGTTGGTAATTGATGCAGATGGACTAAATCTTCTAAAAGGTCATCTGGACGCTCTCAAAGGGTATCAAGGAACCGTAATCTTGACTCCTCATCTGGGAGAATTATCCAGGCTGACAGGGATTTCTCCTGAGGAATGGAAAAAAAATCCCCTGAATCTTACAAAAACACTTGCCAAAGAGCTTTCTGCTGTCTTAATATGTAAAGATGCCAGAACTGTAATTGGAACTTCAAAAGGAAGCTGCTGTATCAATCTTTCCGGCAATGATGGAATGGCAACTGCCGGAAGCGGAGATGTACTTACGGGCATTCTTGTAAGCCTTCTTGCTCAGGGATATGAGCCTGATCAGGCCGCCTGTTTGGGCGTTTATCTTCACGGAGCAGCAGGTGATCTGGCAGCAAAAAACATCGGAAAAGCAGCTATGCTGGCAAGCGATATCGTCCGTTATACAGGAGAAATCCTGAAAACAGAAACAGAGAATGGACAGAGAAATGCAGAGAAAGAAGGATAACAAAGCTTATGAAAATGCACAGCAGGATTCAGGCGGAAATTGACCTGGATGCCATGACGTATAATCTGGAACATATAAAAAAGAACCTGGCTCCCGGAACGCAGGTCATCGCTGTTTTGAAAGCAGATGCCTATGGACATGGAGCAGTTCCTCTGGCAAAGAGGATTCAAAAGGATCCTGAAATCTGGGGAATTGCAGTTGCTACTGTGGAGGAAGGGGAAGAACTGAGAAATGCCGGAATCACAAAACCAATTCTGATCCTTGGGTATACCTATCAGGAAGATTATCAAAAAATTGCTGCTTTGGATTTCCGTCCTGCAGTGTTTAAGCTCTCTATGGCAAAGGAATTATCAAAAGCCGCTATGGAAGCAGGAAAAACATTAAAAATACATATTAAAATTGACACTGGGATGACCAGGATCGGTTATCGTGATGTAAAAAAAGACGTACCGGAAATCCTGGAAATTTCCAAACTGCCCGGTCTTGAGACCGAAGGGATCTTTACGCATTTTGCCCGGGCAGATGAAGCAGATAAGGCACCTGCCCTGAATCAGTATCAGAAGTTTCAAGAGTTTATCAAAGCTCTGGAGCAGAATGGTTTGCACATCCCCATGAAGCATTGCTCTAACAGTGCAGGAATCATTCGCATGAGAGAGGCAAATCTGGATGCGGTTCGTGCAGGGATTATTCTCTACGGGCTTTATCCATCTCAGGAGGTTGAACGGGAGCCTGTTCCGCTCAAACCACTTATGAGCCTGAGAAGTCATATTGCATACATAAAAACCGTAGAACCGGGAGCTGAGATCAGCTACGGCGGAATCTTTACTACGGTGCGGGATACCAGGGTCGCAACCATACCGGTAGGATATGCAGATGGCTATCCGAGAGGATTGTCAAATAAGGGAAGTGTGCTGATACGTGGGAAACGGGCACCGATTCTTGGAAGAGTATGTATGGATCAGTTTATGGTAGATGTTACGGATATTCCGGAAGCAGAGGAACTGGATCAGGTGACCTTACTTGGAAAAGACGGAGAAGACTGCATTACTATGGAGGAACTCGGAGAATTATCAGGAAGATTCAACTACGAGTTTGCCTGCTGCATCAGTAAACGAGTCCCAAGAGTTTACCTGGAATCAGGAAATCATTAAAACAACAAGAAAAAATACCTTGGATAATACATGAATACACACAAAAAAACTGGGAAGAATGATACCAGATGAAAACATGGAAACAGAAAAAATCGGAGTGTGAAATGTGTGGTTATCAAACGAGGAGATATTTTTTATGCGGATCTGCGTCCTGTGGTAGGAAGTGAACAGGGTGGTATCCGTCCGGTTCTGATCATTCAGAATGATATCGGAAATAAGCACAGCCCTACGGTCATTTGTGCAGCAATCACTTCCAGAATGAACAAAGCCAAGCTTCCTACACATATTGAAATCGATGCATCCTCCTATGCCATTGTCAAGGATTCTGTGATTCTGCTGGAGCAGCTAAGAACGATCGACAAGCGTAGACTAAGAGATAAGGTGTGTCACCTGGATGCAGAGATTTTGAATAAAGTAAACCATGCCCTGTGTATTAGTCTGGAACTTCTTACATAGCAGTGATGGGCTTTCTGTGCAGGAAATCTTGACGAAAGAAACGGAAAATGGTATTTTATTCATAGTACGGTTTCTAACGGTACCAAAGACTGAAGAAGAAAGAAGGAATAGAAGTAATTTATGGATGACGGGAGCAGCCCTTTATGGGCTCTGACGGTATTTGCTTTATTTATTGTAATTAATGGAATCATGTATGGTTTTGGTGCAGCCATACAAAAAGTCAGTGAAAGTGAAATCGAAAGAAAAGCACTGGAACAAAAAGACAAAAAATCATTGTGGCTTCTGGAAGTGATCCAGCACCCGGGAGCAATTGTGAACACCATATCTACCACTGCTATCTTTTTAAGTATTCTGGCTGGTTATGTGGGAATTCGTTCCATCACTCCTTACGCTTATTTCTGGATTAAACAGCTCAACCAGACAGCAGGACTGGAAATTCCAAATGTACTATACTGGGATTTTTCTTTTCTTCTGGTCTATATGATTTCTCTGATTGTGCTGATTGCTCTGGGAGTGCTTTCCGCTAAGAAGTTGTTTAATCATGATCCGGATCGCTGGGTGTACCGCACAGCCGGGATTGTCAAGTTTATTGTGACTGTTTTCAGACCGGTCACTTATGCAAGCACGAAAACTTCAAACCTGGTGGTCAGACTATTTGGAATCGATCCAAACCAGCAGGAAGACGATGTGACAGAAGAAGAGATCATTTCCATGGTGGACGATGCACATGAGCAGGGTGTCATTGAAGAAAGCGAAGCAGAGATGATTCAGAATATCATGGGATTTTCGGAGACAGAGGCAAGAGATATTATGACTCACCGAAAAAATCTTCATGCATTGAATGAAACCATACGGCTGAAAGACGCATTGCTTTACATGCTGGAACACAGTAATTCTCGCTATCCGGTCTACCGGGAGGATATTGACAATATTGTCGGGATTCTTCATTTGAAAGATGTCATGAAACAAATTACCCTGTTTCAAAATGAAGATTGTCCTATTGGCACCATTCCGAATCTGATTCGGGAAGCAATCTATATTCCAGAGACCAGAAATATCAATGATCTGTTCCAGAGAATGCAGGCCAAGAAAATCCATATGGTCATCGTAGTGGATGAATACGGGCAAACATCCGGAATTGTGACTATGGAAGATATTCTGGAGGAAATTGTAGGAAATATTCTGGATGAATATGATGAAGAAGAACATTTTATCCAGGTTCAGACGGATGATTCCCTGGTGATGGAAGGACTGACACCGCTGGAGCAGGTGGATAAAGTGCTGGATTCTGATTTTGACGAGGAAGATTTCGATACTTTAAACGGGTATCTGACCTCTGTTCTCGGACATGTGCCAAATATGTCAGAGGATAAAGAAATCAAAACAAAAGGCTATTTATTTACCATCCTTGGGGTGGAAAATAATACAATACAAAAAGTTCGGGTAGAAAAACTGCCCCTGGAAGAAAAAGGAGAAGAAACATGTCAGGACATTCAAAATTCGCAAATATAAAACACAAGAAGGAAAAAAATGATGCTAAAAAAGGCAAGATTTTTACCGTGATCGGACGAGAAATCGTAGTCGCTGTAAAAGAGGGAGGACCGGATCCTGCCAACAACAGCAAATTGCGTGATGTTATCGCAAAGGCAAAAGCAAATAACATGCCAAACGATACTATTGACAGAGGAATCAAAAAAGCAGCCGGTGATGCCAATGCTGACAACTTTGAAGTTCTTACATATGAAGGATATGGTCCAAACGGTGTTGCAATTATTGTAAAAACACTGACCGATAACAAAAATCGTACTGCCGGAAATGTAAGAAGCTATTTCACAAAGGGAAATGGAAATATCGGAACACCAGGATCCGTATCTTTTATGTTCGATAATAAGGGACAGATCATCATTGACAAAGAAGAGTGCGAAATGGATGCTGACGATTTGATGATGATTGCTCTGGATGCAGGTGCGGAAGATTTTTCAGAAGAAGACGACAGTTACGAAATCCTTACTGATCCGAATGAATTCAGTGCAGTAAGAGAAGCACTTGAAAAAGAGGGAATTCCTATGATGGAAGCTCAGGTTGCTATGATTCCTCAGACCTATGTAGAATTAACTGATGAGCAGGATATCAAAAATCTGCAGAAAACACTGGACCTGCTGGATGATGACGACGATGTGACCGATGTCTGGCACAATTGGGATGAATAATCTCTGTGCATAAAATACCCCAGGATACACATAATACCTCCAGAATAAAAACTGGAGGTATTGTTATGTCTGAAGAAAAGAAGGAAAAACTGGAACAAACAGAAAAAGAAAATGAAGAGATTAAAGAGTTTGGCGAGGCAATTCTGGAAGAAAACGAAAAGCAGTATCGTGTCCAGCTTTTATCGATTATCGGAGAAGTAGAAGGACATGAATGTCTGCCAAATAACAGTAAAACTACCAAATACGAACATATTCTGCCAAAGCTTGCCATGATTGAAGACAGCAGGGATATTGAGGGGCTTTTGATTCTTCTAAACACCGTAGGCGGTGATGTAGAAGCAGGACTTGCAATCGCAGAGATGATTGCCTCATTGAGCAAACCTACGGTTTCCCTGGTGCTCGGCGGTGGGCATTCCATCGGGGTTCCCCTGGCAGTTTCTGCTGATTATTCCTTCATCGTTCCAAGTGCTACCATGGTGATTCATCCGGTCCGCAGTAATGGTATGTTCATCGGTGTCATGCAGACCTATCGGAACATGGAAAAAATCCAGGACAGGATCACAGGGTTTGTGGCTTCTCATTCTCATATGCCGCAAAAACGTATGGAAGAACTGATGCTGAATACCTCACAGTTAGTAAAAGATGTGGGAACTATGCTGGAAGGTGAGGAAGCTGTAAAAGAAGGGTTAATTGATGCCGTAGGAGGAATCAAAGAAGCGATGGAAATGCTTTATCACCTCATAGAAAATGGGAAATAAGTTTTTTAAGTTGTACGAAAGAAGAATTTATGGTAGAATTATCATTTGATAATAAATACGAAATAAAGAGGATAAAAAAATGTCAATCATACAGGCATTACTGCTGGGTCTGGTACAGGGCTTAACGGAGTTTCTTCCGGTAAGCAGTTCCGGACATCTGGCACTGATAGAACATCTGTTTCAATCCACCAGTCAAAAAGGACTGTTGTTTGAGGTACTTCTGCATATTGGGACTTTAGTGGCGATTCTGGCTGCATTCCGCCAGGATTTAAAAAAACTATTTTGGGAAAGCTGCAAATCTGTCTATGATCTGTGGGAAAATATCAGAACCTATTTCCACAACCGAAATCATCAGGATGCAAAAAGATACAAAAAAATCATATCGAATAATTATAGAAAATTGTTCCTGCTCCTGTTTGTTACCACAGTACCTACTGTGATAGAAGGACTTTGGCTGGAAAATGCAGCCATACAGGCAAGAGGGAATCTTCTGGCACCGGCAACCGGTTTTTTTCTCACCGGTGTGCTGCTGCTGGTGGTTGACTTCTTTCCGGCAGGGAATAAAATACCAAAAGATGTGGGATACGGAGCAGCCTTGCTCATCGGTATTGCCCAGGGATTTGCTGTATTTCCTGGTGTTTCACGTTCCGGCATTACCATCGCAGCTTGTATGCTTCTGGGATTCAACAGAAAATTTGCAGTAAAATATTCTTTCCTGGCAGCCATTCCGGTAATCATCGGAGCCGGGATTTTGGAATGTACCAGAACCTCCGGGTTCCAGATTGCATTGGAAACTGTGGGTATTTACATAATCGCAGCGGTCCTTGCCGGGATTACAGGCTACATTTGCATCAAAAGCATGCTCATGCTGGTACGCAAGAAACGATTCTGTTATTTTGCAGTGTATTGTTTTGTATTAGGTATTACATGTGCAGTTTGCAGTTACATATTATAATCGGATAGAAAGATAGGGGAGAGATAATTATGGCGGCAGCCAGAAAAATTAACAAGAGCCAAAACAGGGCAAAAAACAAAAAGCCTTCCGCATCTGGAAAAAAGGGAAGGCCAACACAAAAAAAAGAAGTTTCCGGGACTTCCATAGAAGCAGAAATTACCCTTTGGACAGTACTTGCTATTTCCATTGTACTTCTTATCAGCAACTTTGGTATCGGGGGCACCGTGGGCAATGCCATCAGCAGTTTCTTCTTTGGACTGGTGGGACTGGTGTGCTATCCACTGCCTGTTTTTATGTTCCTTGGAATCGCCTTTGTTATATCCAACGGCAGAAACCCAAAAGCATACCGGAAGATGGCTGGATTTCTGCTGTTATTTTTGTCTGCATGTATGTTTATGCAGATTCTCACAGAGGGAGCTGTCTTTGAACAGAAAATATTAACATATTACCAGGTTTCAGCCGAATATAAAACAGGCGGCGGACTTTTGGGCGGTATCCTGTGCCGTCTCTGTGTGAAAGCATTTGGAACCGTAGGCACTTATGTGATCACTGCAGCAGCTATTATGATTTCTCTCGTATTGATCACACAAAAATCCATGTTTGATATGATACGCAAGTTCACAAATTGGCTGTACCAAAATGCGGCTGAGAACAGACAGCGTCGGCTGGAATCTGCACGTATGAGGCAGGAAGCGGAAGAAGCCATTGAAGAGCAGGAGAAACGAAGACAACGCCGAAGAACAAGAGATGTCGCTGCAGATAAAGAAGTAGAAACAGATCTTGAAGAAATAAAAGAAGAAAAAGAAGAAAACAGAAAATCAAAACCGTTATTTTCTGAACCGGTATTCTTAAAAGCAGCCGTGCCGGAAAGTGAGAAAAAGCCGGAAATACTGGAACCGTTCATTCCGGAAAAAGCATTTCCTATTCAGCGTGCTGATCATCTGGTGCAGGATATCGAAGAAATCGCTGCGTTGGAAGAAGGGATTGTAGAAGATGTTTCTGCAGCGGAAGAACCGACAGAAGAACCATGCACAAAAGAGCCGGCATCTCATACAAAAACTCCCCGTTCCTCCCAAAAAGAAATTGAACAGGGAGTCAATGCGGTAAAAGAAGAAATTGCTACAAAAGAAGCACAAGAGAAGAAAGAATATCAGTTTCCTCCTCTTTCTCTTTTAAAGAAAGGGCAGAAAAACGGCGGGGATTCAGACAGCCATTTAAGAGAAACTGCAAAGAAACTCCAGGATACTTTACATAACTTTGGGGTTAATGTGACAATCACCAACGTAAGCTGCGGCCCAACGGTAACCAGGTATGAACTTCAGCCGGAACAGGGTGTGAAGGTAAGTAAAATTGTCGGACTGACAGATGACATCAAATTAAATCTTGCCGCTACGGATATCCGTATCGAGGCACCGATTCCAGGCAAAGCGGCCGTAGGGATAGAAGTCCCAAATGCCAATAACAGTACAGTTATGCTCCGAGATCTTCTGCAGTCTCCGGAATTCCAGAACAGCAAGTCCAATCTGGCTTTTGCCGCAGGAAAAGATATTGCCGGAAAACCGGTTATTACAGACATCGGAAAGATGCCTCATCTTTTGATTGCGGGGGCAACCGGATCCGGAAAATCTGTTTGTATCAACACGTTGATCATGAGTATTCTCTACAAGGCATCACCGGAAGATGTGAAACTGATCATGATCGACCCGAAAGTAGTAGAATTAAGTGTATATAACGGAATTCCACATCTGTTTATCCCCGTAGTCACAGACCCGAAAAAAGCCGCCGGAGCTTTGAACTGGGCAGTGGCGGAAATGACAGACCGTTATAATAAATTTGCACAGTATAATGTGAGAGATTTAAAAGGTTATAATGAAAAAGTGGATTCCATCTCTGATATACAGGATGATAGCAAACCGAAAAAGCTACCTCAGATTGTCATTATCGTAGACGAGCTTGCAGATTTGATGATGGTAGCTCCCGGTGAAGTAGAAGATTCTATTTGCCGTCTGGCACAGCTTGCCAGAGCAGCAGGTATTCATTTGATCATTGCCACACAGAGACCGTCAGTCAATGTAATCACAGGTCTCATCAAAGCAAATATGCCATCCAGAATTGCCTTCTCTGTTTCTTCTGGTGTAGATTCCAGAACTATTTTGGATATGAATGGTGCAGAAAAGCTCCTTGGAAAAGGTGATATGCTGTTTTATCCACAGGGCTACCAGAAACCTGCCAGAGTGCAGGGAGCTTTTGTCAGTGACAAAGAGGTGGCAGATGTGGTAGAATTTTTATCAAGCCAGCATCCGGAAACCGTCTATGATAAAGACATCCAGGAAAAGATTGAAGCCGTAAAAGAATCCGCTCCGGCGGGAGCAGAAGGCGGGAATGAGCGAGATGCTTATTTTAAAGATGCAGGTAAATTTATTATTGAAAAAGACAAGGCTTCCATAGGAATGCTGCAGCGAGTATTTAAAATCGGCTTTAACAGAGCCGCCAGAATCATGGATCAGTTGTGCGAGGCAGGAGTTGTAGGCGAAGAAGAAGGCACCAAACCCAGAAAGGTTCTGATGTCTATGGAAGAATATGAGCAGTTTATTGATGAATATTTATAGAAAATGAGGATAGAATCGCATGAAATGTACAAACTGTGGTGCAGAGTTTGAAGATGGAACCCTGTTTTGCCCCAAATGCAACAAGGAAGTACAGTGGGTACCGGAATATCATTCCCTGGAAACCATTTTACGCCAGAAGGAACTGATGGAGCAGGAGAAAAAGAAAAAAGAACTGGAAGCTCAAAAAGAAAAAGAGCGTCAGCATAGGAAAGCAGAACAGGAACGCCGCAAAAAAAGAAAAAAAGCAATCCTTATAGGCTGTTCTGCCGGAGCAGTTGCAGCGGCTGCCGGTCTGGGTCTGTTCCTGGCATATCATACCCAACATAATTCTTTTGATTTTCAGATGGCTCAGGCAGAAACCAAATTCAGCAACAAGGATTATGAAAATGCCATGTCCTATGTGGAGCAGGCTTTATCCCTGAGACCAGACAGTGCAGAAGCCAATATTCTTCAGGCAAAGATTTATCTGAAGGAAGGGGATGAAAATGCTGCCTTAGACATTCTTCTTTCCGTGACAGAAGAGTTTCCTGACAGCACCAGTGCTTACGGAGAACTTCTCCGCCTCTATGAAACAAAGGAGGACTATCAGGGAATTCAGAAGTTAATGGCCAACGCAACTGAGGATATGAAGAATACCTATAAAAACTATGTATGTGAGATTCCACAGATTTCGGAGCCAGGCGGAAATTATCAGAATGCCCTGGAACTGGAATTTCGGAATATCCCGGCGGATACACAGATTTATTACACGCTGGATGGTTCAGAACCAGGTCTGTCCAGTCAGAAATATACCGGCTCCATACTTTTAGAAGAAGAAGGCAGGACAACCTTAAAATATATTGCCTATAATGCCAAAAATATACCAAGCGATATAGGAGAAGAAACTTATACCATTGCTTATCAGGCACCTGAAAAGCCGCTGATTTCACCTAGTGACGGACAGTATGAATATCAGGAACAAATTATTGTGACTGCGGCAGAAGACTGCGATATTTATTATGCATTTGATGAAGAGCCGACGATTCATAGCGAAAAATACACAGGACCGATTCCGATTCCGTCCGGTGAACATACTTTTTCAGCCATTGCAGTAGATAAAAGAGGAAAAATCAGTCAGATAAGCAGCAAAATGTATGTGTATTACAACTAAAAAATTGATATTCCTGTACAGAAACAAGCAGATTGCACAAAGTTTTCCGAGCAATCACGAAAGTGGATTGAATTTTTATTCAGTTTGTCTTATACTTGAAATAATGATGATACCAGAATAACGGTAAAATCTGTATTCTGTATGAAATAAGAGGAGGATATTATGTACAAGATACGAAAAGCAGAAAAGCTGAATGAGATTGTATATCTTATGGTTGTGGAAGCACCTATGGTTGCAAAGCATTGCGAACCAGGTCAGTTTATCATTGTGAAATTAGATGATGCAGGAGAAAGAATTCCTCTGACCATCTGTGATTATGACCGAGAGGAAGGAACGGTTACTATCGTATTCCAGCCGATTGGAGCATCTACAGAAAAATTCACAAAATTACAGGCAGGAGATGCGTTCCAGGACTTTGTCGGACCTCTTGGCTGTGCATCTGAGTTTGTTAACGAAGATATCGAAGAACTGAAAAAGGAAAAAATCCTGTTCGTAGCAGGCGGTGTTGGTACAGCTCCTGTATATCCTCAGGTAAAATGGCTTCACGAGCACGGCATTGATGCAGATGTTATTGTTGGTGCTAAGACAAAAGATCTGATTATTCTGGAAAAAGAAATGGAAGCAGTAGCCGGAAATCTGTATATTACTACAGATGACGGTTCTTACGGACGCAGCGGTATGGTTACCAAAGTGATTGATGATTTAGTAGCAGAAGGCAAAACCTATACCAGATGTGTTGCTATCGGACCTATGATCATGATGAAATTCTGCTGCCTGACAACAAAGAAATATAATATTCCTACCATCGTTTCTATGAACCCGATCATGGTAGACGGTACTGGTATGTGTGGTGCATGCCGTGTTATCGTAGGCGGAGAAGTAAAATTTGCCTGTGTTGACGGTCCTGAATTTGATGGTCATGCCATTGACTGGGATTTAGCCATGAAGAGACAGCAGATGTATAAAACAGAAGAAGGTAGAGCTATGCTGAAACTGCAGGAGGGTGATACCCACCACGGCGGATGCGGACACTGCGGAGGTGACGAATAATGGGAAGCGTATTAGAGAAAGTTCCTGTAAGAGAGCAGGATCCACAGGTAAGAGCAACAAATTTTGAAGAAGTATGTCTTGGTTACAGCAAAGAAGAGGCTATGGAAGAAGCAGCTCGCTGCTTAAACTGTAAAAACGCAAAATGTATGAAGGGATGTCCGGTATCCATCAACATTCCTGCATTTATCCATGAAGTAAAAGAAGGAAACTTTGCAGAAGCATACAAAGTCATTGGTCAGTCCAGTGCACTTCCTGCAGTCTGCGGACGTGTCTGTCCTCAGGAATCACAGTGTGAAGGTGTATGTATCCGAGGAATCAAAGGCGAAGCAGTTTCTATCGGTAAACTGGAACGTTTCGTAGCTGACTGGGCAAAAGAAAACGGTATCAAACCAGAAGCTCCTGCTGAGAAAAACGGACACAAGATCGCAGTAATCGGTTCCGGTCCTTCCGGACTTACCTGTGCAGGTGATCTGGCAAAAATGGGCTATGATGTAACCATTTTTGAAGCACTTCATGAAGCAGGCGGTGTTTTAGTATATGGTATTCCTGAATTCCGTCTTCCAAAAGATAAAGTCGTAAAAGCAGAAGTAGAAAACGTAAAATCTTTAGGTGTTAAGATTGAAACAAACGTTATCATCGGTAAATCTACAACCATCGATGAATTACTGGAAAACGAAGGCTTTGAAGCTGTATTTATCGGTTCCGGAGCTGGTCTTCCAATGTTCATGGGAATCCCGGGAGAAGTATCTAACGGTGTGTTCTCTGCAAACGAATATCTGACCAGAAGCAACCTGATGAAAGCATTCCGTGATGACCACGATACACCGATCGTAACAGGTAAGAAAGTTGTTGTTGTAGGCGGCGGTAACGTTGCTATGGATGCAGCAAGAACCGCTCTTCGTTTAGGTGCTGAGGTTCATGTTGTATACAGAAGAAGTGAAGAAGAACTTCCTGCAAGAAAAGAAGAAGTACATCATGCAAAAGAAGAAGGTATTATCTTTGACCTTCTTACTAATCCTGTAGAAATCCTTGCTGACGAAAGCGGCTGGGTAAAAGGAATCAAGTGCGTACGCATGGAATTAGGGGAACCGGATGCTTCCGGAAGAAGACGCCCTGTTGTGGTAGAAGGTTCTGAATTCGAGATGGAAGCTGACACAGTTATCATGTCTCTTGGAACATCACCAAACCCGTTGATTTCTTCTACAACGGTTGGTCTGGATATCAACAGAAGAAAATGTATCATCGCTGACGAAGAAACCGGTAAAACATCAAAAGATGGCGTTTATGCAGGTGGAGATGCTGTAACAGGTGCTGCTACCGTTATCCTGGCTATGGGTGCCGGAAAAGCTGCTGCAAAAGGCATTGATGAATTTATCAAAAATAAAACAAAATAAAACATAATATCTATGACGGTGCAGATGCAGAGTCTTATGGGCTTATAAAATCTGCACCGTTTTTTTGTCCTTACATCTCAAAGTCTGTACAGTGCATGGAAATTGTTTTATAATGAAACTGTTTAAAAGAAAGGATATTGAAGACTATGAAAGAAGCACATAGAAGTACTGTCCGTATCCGAAGTGAACTCCAGGAACATGCCGATGAAGCTTATAAACAGTTTCACACGTCCCTGGTTCCAGGACTTACGGAAATGATAGGCGTACGGATTCCTGTTTTGCGGGAAATAGCAAAGCAGGCTGCAAAAGAGGATTACCATGGATTTGCAGACGATTTTAATCCGGAAATATATGAAGAACGAATGATTCGAGGCATGATGATCGGATATGCCAATTTGTCCATAGAGGAGCAAAAAACAGAGCTCAGAACCTTTGTACCATTTATAAATAATTGGGCGGTGTGCGACAGTTGCTGTACTACTTATAAATTCATGAAAAAAAATCAGGAAGAATGGTTTTCCTTCCTCACACCT
The DNA here is from genome assembly GCF_947654165.1 of uncultured Blautia sp. Lineage (GTDB taxonomy): Bacteria > Bacillota > Clostridia > Lachnospirales > Lachnospiraceae > Blautia. The sequence continues at coordinate 46,442 of NZ_CANTKB010000005.1, read as the reverse complement.
TATTTGCACAGTACACAGGAATATGAGATTCGGTTTGCTGTGGTATGCCTTCTGGATTTTTTTATTCAGGAAAACTTTATAGACCGGATCTTCTCCTGCTTTTCCGATATACATCATGAAGGATATTATGTAAAAATGGCAGTAGCATGGGCTGTATCTGTCTGTTATGTAAAATTTCCAAAAAAGACAGAAGCCTTTCTGTGTCAGAACACCCTGGATAATTTTACACACAACAAAGCAATCCAGAAAATCCGGGAATCCTACCGTGTTTCCCGAGATGCCAAAGAACGATTAAAACAATGGAAACGCAAGGAGGAAAATCCGTGAAGATCACCATCATCACAGTTGGAAAAATCAAAGAAAAATATTTAAAAGATGCCATTGCAGAGTACAGCAAACGATTGAGCAAATATTGTAAATTAGAGATCGTTGAAGTAGCAGATGAGAAAACACCGGATGCTGCCAGTGAAACGATGGAACGTCAGATACGCCAGAAAGAAGGGGAACGGATTCTGAAATATGTGAAAGAGGATTCCTATGTAATTACCTTGGAAATCGGCGGAGAGATGCTGGATTCTGTGTCCTTCGCAAAAAAAATCGAAAGTCTTGGAATTCAGGGGAAAAGTCATCTCACTTTTATCATCGGCGGCTCCATTGGTTTAGGAGAAGATGTTTTGAAAAAATCCGATTATGCCCTCAGTTTTTCAAAGATGACATTTCCCCATCAGCTTATGAGGGTCATTCTCCTGGAACAGATTTACCGGGGATATCGAATTATATCAGGGGAACCTTATCATAAATAATAAAAAAGTTGTCACCTGGCAAAAATCATGTTACAGTACAAAAAAAGAGTACGAAAGGAGAACTTTTTATGGGAAGAGGAAGTGGCGGAGCATCACACGGAGGAGGCGGTCATACGGGAGGACACTCCTTTGGCGGAAGAAGTTCTGGCGGAAGTTCCAGAAGCGGAAGAAGTTCAGGATCAGGAGGATACCGTTCTTATCATTCCCGTGCACCAAGATATTCAAGTTATTACTCACGGCCATACAGGAGATATTACAGAGGTCCTGTATTTGGAGGCGGATGTTTCAGTTCAATACTTGCATTTATGATTGTACTGATCGTCCTTTTTGCAGCAATCCGGTTTAATACTCAGAACGATCAAAACTCACAGGTCAGCCAGTCAGCTACACAGCGGACTGCGATCACGGGAACCACATCCTACAAGGAGTGGTATCAGGATGATTTAAACTACATTGAAAACGATTCAGATCTGACCGATGGACTGAAGTATTTTTATTCAAAGACAGGTATTCAGCCCTATGTTATGTTTATGGATTACGATAGTGTGTTCTGGAAAAACGGTGCGTGGGATGAGGAAGCAGCAGACCAGTATCTGGGCGAATTCTATAAAAACACATTTTCAGACAATGGACATATGATTCTTGCCTATTTTGCCTGTGAAAATGATTCCAGAGATCTGGACGGAACTTTTTATCTTTACTACGGTTCCTCTGCCTATTCCGTCATGGATCAGGAAGCAGAACGAATCTTCTGGAGTTATTTTGACGCCAATTATGATAATTTAGATTACAGCATTGCGGAGTTTATGGGCAAAAGCTTTACCCAGACCGCTGATAACATTATGCATATCGAAAAAGAGCACACAGAAAAGGAACTTATTGTCACTATTTTTGGTGCAGTGATTGTTATTTTTCTTGTACTTACAATTTTAATAACAAAAGTATTAAAGAAGAATAAGGAATAAAAGAAAAGGAGTATCGTGTTTATGGAACATCAGGAACAGCCACATAAAAGAAGGGTTCGATATAAAGGTACACATCCGAGAACTTACAAAGAAAAATATAAAGAACTGCAGCCGGAGAAATATGCAGATACCATTGAAAAAGTAATCCGCAAGGGCAGTACCCCAGCGGGTATGCACATTTCCATCTGTGTACAGGAAATCCTCAATTTTCTGCAGATTCAGCCGGGGCAGACAGGCTTGGATGCCACTCTTGGCTATGGCGGGCATTCTTCGAAAATGTTGGAGCAGCTTCAGAATCAGGGCCATTTGTATGCACTGGATGTAGATCCCATTGAAATGAAAAAAACAAAAGAACGTCTTGCAGGAATGGGGTTTGGTCCGGAAATCCTCACTATCAAACATCTGAATTTTGCAGATGTGGATCAGCTCCTGCCGGAATCTGGAAAGTTCCATTTTGCATTGGCGGATCTAGGAGTTTCTTCTATGCAGATTGATAATCCGGAACGTGGCTTCACATATAAATATGAGGGACCGCTGGATCTGAGATTAAATCCTGAGAAGGGAATCTCTGCTGCGGAGAGACTGCGTCATATCTCACAACCGGAATTAGAAGGCATGCTCATTGAAAACGCAGATGAGCCTTATGCTAAAGAGATCTCTACGACCATCCTGTCAGAAATGCGAAAAGGACAAGGGATCACCACAACTACGCAGCTTCAAAAAGCAGTAGAAAAAGCATTAATACGTGTTCCTGCACAAGAACGAAAAGAAGCGGTAAAAAAATCTTGTGCCAGAACTTTTCAGGCACTGAGGATTGATGTAAACAGCGAATTTGAAGTATTGGAAGCCTTTCTGGAAAAGCTCCCGCAGGTCATGGAAAAGGGAGGAAGAATTGCCATCTTAACCTTCCATTCCGGTGAAGACCGTCTGGTAAAAAAATCTTTTCAAAAATTCTACCGGGAGGGAATTTACAGTGATATTGCAAAAGAAGTAATCCGTCCGTCAGCCGAAGAATGCAGCAGAAACAGCAGGGCAAGGTCAACAAAAATGCGTTGGGCAATCCGGGCATAGTTCTTTTCCAAAACTAAAAGCAGGGAGAAATGGGAATATGGAAAACGTCAAAAAACGTCTGTTACTATTAGACGGAATCCGAGGCTTTGCCATTGTGAACATGGTTTTGTTTCATTTTCTATACGATGTTTTTGTGGTCTGCCAGCTCAAAACTCAATGGTATCTCCATCCCTGGGTACAGCTATGGCAGCAAATGATCTGCTGGACATTTCTTTTAGTGTCCGGATGTACCTGGAATATGGGAAAGCAGAGACTGAAGAGAGGTATCATACTGAATCTGTTGGGTTTTGCAGTTACAGCAGCAACGCTTCTGTTCCTGCCGGAACAGGTAATATGGTTTGGGATTCTGAATCTGATTGGCTGTGCTTACCTTTTGCTGATTCCTTTTGAAAAAATCCTGAAAAAGATTCCTCCTTATCTTGGCATGGCAGGTTCTTTTCTATTCTATTTCTTTTTTCAGAATTTAGAACGGGGATATTTAGGATTCGGTGAGCATGCTCTTATAAACATTCCGGCACGTTTCTGTGAATTCAGGCTGCTCACTGTTTTAGGATTGCCCTACCCAGGCTTTTATTCCAGTGACTACTTTCCTGTTTTTCCCTGGATCTTCTTATTCATTGCCGGTTATTATCTGTCCCTGCTTTTGAGTAAGCATCCGCAGCTTCGAAAAAAATTCTATCCCTCTGTCCCTCTGCTGTCAAAAATCGGACAGAAAAGCCTTCTCATTTATCTTTTGCACCAGCCGGTCTGTATGGCAGTCTGTCTGTGTATTGTGTATTTAGCTGATATCAGATAAGGATTATTTATTTTTCATTGTAAATAGTGTACACGTTTCAAGCTTTGTGTTACACTGAATATATATTTATATGCAAATATCATCTGGATGAGAGGGTTAGAGTGGTAGAAACATATGTATACAAAACGAAAGATCAATAAAATTTTAATTGTCGATGATTCTGCTATGAATCGTGCAATTTTGGCAGATATGCTGGATGAGCAATACGAAGTTCTGGAGGCAGAGAATGGGATGGAAGCTGTCAAATTGCTCCAGACCAACGGAACAGAAATTTCTCTTGTTCTTCTGGACATCATTATGCCCGAGATGGACGGGTTTGAAGTGCTTGCCATGATGAACCGTTATCACTGGATAGAGGAAATACCGGTGATTATGATTTCTGCCGAGAACTCTCACTCTGTGGTAGAACGTGCCTATGAACTGGGTGCAACAGATTATATCAGCAGACCTTTTGACGAGGTCATTGTCTGCCGCAGAGTTATTAATACCATCATGTTATACTCTAAACAGAAACAACTGGTTTCTATGGTTGCAGACCAGATGTATGAAAGTGAAAAGAGCAATACTTTGATGGTATCTATTCTAAGCCACATCGTTGAATTCCGTAATGGAGAGAGCGGTCTTCATGTGCTGCATATCGGTACTATGACAGAAATGCTGTTAAAACGGCTGAGAGAAAAAACAGACGCTTATAATCTGGATGCCGCAAAGATCTCCATGATCAGCAAAGCTGCTGCCTTTCATGATATTGGAAAAATTTCCATTTCTGAAGAAATCCTGAACAAACCGGGACGCCTGACAAAAGAAGAGTTTGAAGTCATGAAAACACATTCCATGATCGGTGCGGATATGCTGGAAAATTTACCCTTACATAAAGATGAACCTCTGGTCAAAATTGCATATGAAATTTGTCGCTGGCATCATGAACGTTATGACGGAAGCGGATATCCTGACGGATTAAAGGGAGAGGAGATTCCCATTTCTGCCCAGGCAGTTGCTCTTGCAGATGCCTACGATGCCCTGATCAGTGAACGTGTTTATAAGAAAGCCTTTTCCCATGAAAAAGCTACCACGATGATCTTAAACGGAGAATGCGGTGCATTTAATCCGCTTCTATTAGACTGTCTCAGGGACATGAAAGATCATATTCAGGAAGAACTGACCATCAATTCCCTAAACCGGGCGAGTGAAAAAGAAATGCGGAACATTGTAGAACAATTGCTGTCCCATAAGGAATTGGCATCCTCTAACCGCACCTTAAGTATGCTGGAAGAAGAGCGTATCAAATTCCAGTTCTTTGCTTCCATGGCTTCCGAAATCCAGTTTGAATATACCGTTGTCCCTTCCATGATCACAATTTCTGACTGGGGTGCGGAAAAACTGAACATACCACGGTTAATTATGAATCCGGGAAAGAGTCCGGAACTATTATCTATTATCTGTCCGGAAGAATTACAGAAATTAAATCAGCAATTGCGAAGTACAACACCGGATGCCCCCGTGATTGAGTATGAAGCAGAACTGAAAATAGACGGAGAAACACGATTCAGCCGTATCATCTGCCGTACCCTCTGGACTCGCGGAAATGAAACGAAGTATACCGGGGCTATCGGAAAGATTGTCGATATGCAGCAGGAACTGAACCGTTTGAGAAAGCTGGCATCCATGGATCCGCTCACGAATTTATTAAATGCCGCTTATGCCAAAAAAGAAATCATTCATACCCTGTATACGTATCCCGAGAATGAATACGCACTGATTATTTTTGATCTGGATTATTTTAAAACTTTAAATGATGAACGAGGACATGTGTTCGGAGACCGGGTTTTGAAATATATTGCAGAATGTCTGCTGAAAAATATTCACAAAGATGATCTGGCTGCCCGCATCGGCGGTGATGAATTTTTATTGTTTATGCATTATAATACCAATTTAGAACATGCGATCAAACGGATCTACGCCTCTCTGACGGGGGAATATGACGGCTTTAGTTTATCCGTCAGTATGGGAATTGCAAAAACACCCACGGTGGGACGTGACTATCAGGCATTATATCACTGTGCCGATCTGGCTTTGTTTGATGCAAAACGCAAAGGACAAGGCTGTTATACTTTTTATGATGAAAAGAGCTGCCCACAGAATGTGCCATCTGCCATTTCACCGATTGATCCTGCATGCGAAGAATAAGGGAAGTCTGTTTTATGACTTTGGAAGAATTGTATCAGGAAATCGGCGGCAATTATCATGATATTCAGGAACGCTTGCGAAAAGAAGAACGAATTCAAAAATTTGTCCTGTTGTTTTTAAAGGATAACAGCTATCAGGATTTTATCCAGGCTATGGAAAACGGAAATACAGAGGAGGCTTTCCGGGCCATCCATACTCTGAAAGGTGCTTGCATGAATCTGAGTTTTGATGCATTATATCAGGTTTCCAGTGAGATTACAGAAGCCATATGGTATGGGAAGAGGACTTGATGATCGGATTGCAGGTAATAAATGGATTACGGCTTTGATGATATATAGTAAGAAAACGATACAGAGGAGAACAAAACATGGTGATTTTTTTGATTCTGCTACTTATAAGCGTAATTCATATTGCAGGATGTATCCGAATCAAAAAACCAGCAATCAAGACCTTTTTGGGTATTGCTGGTGGAATCTGGATGTTCTTTGCACTAATATGCGGATGGTTTGTTTTTGAAATAGACTACAAAATAGTGAATGTGGATTCATCAGAATCTCCTGACGGCACACATGAATTATATTTTCAGCAGGTGGGAGAACCGGACTGGCCATTTGGATATACACATGCACGTCTTGTTCTCAAAACAGGGAGAACGACTATCGGCAAATACATTTTTTATATTGCAAACGATGGTGCAAATACGAGTCCGGAAGACTGGAAGGTTGCATGGGGATGGAATCGTGTTTCTACGGTTGTTTCTGGAAAAGAGCAGGGTGACCGGCAATTTATTCTATACTTTAATGGGGAAAAAGAAGAACATCAGCTAAAAACGCAGTATGGCATGACAGAAACGGAAAAATACAAGAAAAATCAGAGGGTGAACGATTCTGACAGCAATCAAAGTATAAACCAAAAAGAAGAAAATGAATTACAAGTGGATGAAGACGGATACCCTCTTTCTGAAAAATACCAGGCATATAAACAGGAATTATCTGCGATTTCGAAATTTATTGGTAAAGACTCTGATTTCGAGATAGAGTACAGATTATCAGCCAAGGCATATCCTTATGCTGTAATTTCCAGAGAGACCGATTCTGCAACCGGTGAAAGCAAGGAACTTCATCTTATTCTGAATGAACAATACGATGGCCGTTCAGAACATGAATATGTCCTTGAAGAGTATCACTACGCTGCTGACGGAACAGAATCAGCCTCTGTAAATATTGTGAATTTTTATCTGTTTGATTGTAACACTTTGGAAGTAACAGACGAACACATAAATACATGGCATTGACATCCTTGAGAAATGCGTTAACGTTGATAAAATGGGAAAAAGTCACTCCATTTTATAAAAATGTGAATAAGGAGGGAATGGCAGCATAATTGATTTATCAAAATACCGTTTCCAGTCAGCGAAAGAGGATTTGGAAACAGCACAGTTGCTTATGAAAGATAGGAGATTCAAAGGAGCTATACATGAAAAACTTAAACATCCTTAAAAACATATTTCGAAAAAGCTTTCAAATTGATTTAGATGACAAATATTGCTACCCTAATGATAAAGAGTTTGTAATGGCGGATTCACGTATCATAAAAATCGAAATTGAACGATATTGTGCCAAAAACAATCAGACCGTAGCGTTTCTAACTAATGAAAAGCCAATTATTTTTCTGTTAAACGGAAAGGAAAAATATACTGCTTCTTTAAAAATGGGCTATGGCAGATATAATCAAGGATACCACATACATTGTTTGGAACTGTTAGACTAAGGAAACCAGGCTTCTGAAATAGGAGCCTGATTTTTTGTCAAAAAGTGTAACGATATTTGATAAAATTCTATTTATATATAAAGATACCTACAGTGAGGCGGTGATAAACAACTATGCAGGATTCTGCAAAAGAAAAAGATATCTATATGGAATATGCCAATATAGTAAAAAGATTTTTGATTTCTCTTTCCGGAAATGTGGACTTGGCAGAAGATCTTACACAAGAAACCTTTTATCAGGCATATAAATCTATTCACCGGTACAATGGAAACTGCAAAATGTCCGTGTGGTTATGCCAGATTGCAAAACATGTCTATTTTGATTATTTGAAAAAGGAAAAGCATTTACAGAAAGTGGATCTTGATACTTTGGATTTATTTGCTGCTAAAACACCTCAGGGAAATCTTGAGGAAACGTATCTTGTAAAAGAAAGGATACAAGAACTTTTATTTGCTGTTCAAAATGCAAAAAAATCCTATGGCCAGGTGTTTTGGTTAAGAGCCTATGAAGAAATGAGTTTCAAAGAAATCGGAGAAATTTTAGGAAAAAGTGAAAACTGGGCACGTGTAAATAATTACCGTGCAAAAGAATGGATCAGAAGGAGGATGGAATCTGATGAAAATAACCTGTGATATCATCAATGATTTATTGCCATCTTATGTGGATGGTGTCTGCTCAGAAGACAGTTGCAAATTGGTTGAAGAACATCTGCACGATTGTGCCAGATGCAGCCAGAAACTAACATATATGAAAAATCCAATCAAATGTCCTGAAATACAGCCTACAGAGAAAATAAGAAATCCGTTTATAAAAATAAAACGAACAAACCGTATAAAACTTATCGCTGCCGTTATGATTACCATTTGTGTTGTCAGCGGAGGCATGTTTGCTATCCAGGAAGTCGGAACCCTTCATGATTATTTTTATCCTTCGAACCTGGCTGTGATTGATAATAAAACAGACCGAAATGAGTGGTCACAAATAAATATCGCAGATGAAAATTTTTTAAACTTTAATTCTATTTTTTACAACAAAGAAGTGGTAAATGATGCAAACAGTAGTGGCGATGTTATGCTTCGGATTTTAGATGAAAATAAAAATATTGTATTAGATGAGACAATTGTTAAACCCGGTACTTCCATAGATTTAGACATGTTACAAAACAATCGCAATTATATTGTAGAAGTAAAATGCAAAACAGGAAGATTCTTCTTGAATTTCGTATAAATACAGCTATAGGCTTTTGCGTAAATCTTTGTTATAATACTACTAACTGATAAGGAGTGCGGATAACATGAATGATAAAAGTAGCAATAGGTTTTTTGATCACTTAGGAATGATTATAGCAATCCTTCTTTTCATCCTTTGCCTCTGTGGCTGCATAAAGAAAAATTCTGAAAAAACAACAAAAGGATTTGATTTAAAACAATTAGAAGAAGATTGCAAAAATAATGGAGGAAATATTGTATATGCCAAGGATGGAATTTTAATCAGTCATTTCGAACAGGGACAAAGTAATTCATTTTATACGTACATTGTCATTCCACCTGTAGAAATGTCTAAAGAGAGCGAGAAAATTCTCACGATAGGCGAAGCTGTCTCGGAATATTCTGTTCAGCTATCGGATGGAAAGGTATATTCTCATCAGGACCAGGGTGTTGTCCTTCCAGAAACAAATGCATGGATACACACTTACGGGTCACTTCAGGATATTGCAGAGTCCCTTCAGCTTAATATAGTTTCCAGTGATTTAGCTAATTATCCGGAAAGTGATAATAATCTTCTTCTGGTGTATAGCAAAAGTCCCTCTTCTCAACGTATTTCCATCCAGAGTATCATACCAAAAATGGAAAAGAACTATTCTATAACAGACATGGACAGTTATCTGTGTTTTGGTTCTGCAGAAAACATTGCTACACATGTATTTACGCATATTACGAAAGAGGCAAAACATGAAGTTTATAAAATCCAGGGCGGTGAGAAAGCACATCTGCTTTATGATTTATCTACAGAACAAGGGGTAATTTTTGTACGAATGGATGGAGCCTATTATATGTGGGAGTTGCAAGGGATCAAGAAAATAGAAGATTTGTATGAGTTTGCAGATTCTCTCTACATCATTTAAAGAAAAATCCTAACAACATGAAGTGTATCCGTTGTGGTGAATGTCTTCAACGTTGCCCACGAAAAGCACTGAAGAAATAACAGAAGATTATTTAGAGTTTGGAATTACATATTGAATATAAGACATTTGATAGCAGTAAGAGTGAAAGATAATTTCTTACTGCTATTTTTAATTTTAAAAAATAATTAAATTTATTTGGGGATATTTTGAAAATATATACGTCTATTATTTGATGACCAAGATTGTGCAGATGCTATTCAAGAAACAATTTTTGAAATACGGAATTGCAATTTTATGAAACGATTGTTATACTTAGTATGGGATTTTTATGTGTAAACCGCATAAAAATCCCATATTGTCCCATAACAACAAATATCTATGTAATAATAGGGATAAATCATATCCGAATAGGAGTTATTCATGAGAAAACTAGCGTTAAGTGATGAAATATTGCTAAAAGTTGAGAACCCGGCCCGTTATATTGGGAATGAGGTCAACTCAGTAATGAAAGACAAAAACGTAGACATTCGATTTGCCATATGCTTCCCGGACGTTTCTGAAGTGCTATAATGTAGCAGTGCTAAAGAACAATATATAGTGTTGTTCTGTGATTTGAAGTACGAGATGTATGGATTGGATGAAACTAAACGAAACTGAAAATGAAAGAATGATATTGTTACGAAATTGAATTTGTTACGCAAAAATGGTAATTTGGAGTGAATATCATTCAGAATAATTAAATATAAATGCAAGGGTTATATGTTTTCTTTTGTCGAGAGAAATTAAAGGGTTGGAGTCGCATCATGGGCTTCAGCCTTTTTGTTTTCTATATAAGTATGCTAGAGAACAAAATCATTTGTGCTGGAGTATAACAATGAAGTTATATTATGGTCAAATGATATTTAGACCAATAAAAAGTAATAAAATGTTTAAAAAGTAATAAAATGTGTTATAATTAGAGTAATTAATATTTGGAGGTGCTAATATGAGACTAAAAGCAGAAAATGTATTTAAACCTGGAGCGTATCCGGAATATACATATGTCTCCAGGAATTATGAAAATACAGGTATATCATATGAATTACGTTTAAAGCAGGCATTGAGAACAGCGGGTTGCCTTACATCATTAATTGGACCATCAAAAATGGGAAAGACAATCTTATGCGAGAAGGTAATTGGATTTGACAACATTGTTGAAATTTCTGGTGCGGATTTTAACAGCAACACAGATTTTTGGGCAATTGTTGCTGCAAAAGTGGGGTTGCCTTATAAAGGAGAATTGACAACAGAAAGAGAGGTTAATGAAGGAAATAGTAAGGAAACAGATAGTAAAAGTGAAAAGTATGTTCTAGCGAAAGATACCGTTATTCAATATTATAAAGAGCACGATAAAGTATTAGTAATTGATGATTTTCATTATGCTTCAAAAGAGATGCAGACAAAAATGGCACAACAGCTCAAAGATGCAATTAGAAGAGAATTAAAGGTAGTCGTAGTTTCTCTTCCGCATAGGGCAGACGATGCAATTCGACAGAATGCAGATTTATCGGGAAGATTGAGTTTAATTAATATTGAAGCGTGGGAAAAAAAGGATTTAAAAGAGATTGCTTTAAAAGGATTTAAACAACTTGACATTAAGATAACAGATGAAGTTGCAGAACAGTTGGCAGTTGAATGTCTTACATCACCACAGTTAATGCAGTATATTTGCCTGAGCATTTGCACATTGTTGGAAGACAAAAATGAGCATGTTGTAAATTTAGATATGTTGGAAATGGCATATAAATTTACAACGGTTAACTTTAACTATTACGATGTGGTAAATGTAATGTCTAAAGGTCCAAATCCGCGTGGAAAGAAAAGAAATTTATACAAAACATTAGATGGAAAAGAATTGGATTTGTATGGACTGATCGTGGAATCGTTAGCCAAAAATCCTCCGATTATGGAATTAGATTTTGACACGGTTTATGATAGAATCATAAACCTTATTCCTAAAACAGAAGGAAAACCGGATAGAAACTCTGTAAAAGGTCATTTAAATAATTTACAAACAATCCTAAAAGAAAAAGAAGAAATTTATAAAGCAATAGAATGGAAAGACGGAAAAGTGTATGTTTTGGATCCGTTGTTTTTGTTTTATCTGAGATGGGGGAGAATGAATGGATAATATGCTGAAAGAATATATCGAAAAGTTGAAATTAGTGGATACTGTAGAGGAATATGAGGCATTTATATTGAAGCTGCACCAGATGATGAAACAAGAATCATATAAGAATGATATTGTTCAAAATATTAGAAATAAACAGAAATATATGGTGAACAAATTTTCAAAAGAATCTACCCGTGAAAATATGTTAAAGGCAAAAGAAAATCTGTTGATCTATTTGGACAGTATTTTATGTGAAGAATATGAGGAGTCATCACAATTTATTCAAAAGGAGATTGAAAGGTATCTGCGAAATTTTTATTTCTTCTTAGAAGCGTTTAGGGAAGTAAAACCAGATAAGAGGGCATCACTTACGTCTGAAAACTTGAAAAAAATACAGATTGAAAATGAATATGATTTACAGCATTTGCTTTATGCAGTTATAAAGCCATTGTATCCGGACACTAGAAGAGAGGTAAGTGATGATTCGGGAGTTGGAACTGTTAGAAGCGATATAAAAATTCTTTCTTTAAATACAATCATAGAAGCAAAGTGTACAAGAACATCAACAAACTTAAAAAAGCTGACAGAAGAAATAGAAGCTGATATTGTACATTATAAGGCGGATTATATATTCTTTTATATCTACGACAAAGAAAAAATTATAAAAGACAGGCATGCTTTTGAAACAAATTTTAACAGGAGTTTTGATGGAAAGGAAGTCAGGATTATTATTTTGCAACCTGTCAATATGTAAAGGATAAATTTGACGGGACAGAGTTGGGCGAGAAAAGGCTTAGTGTTAGTAAAAAATGAAAGATTACAGAAAAATGAGGTGATAATATGATTGCACCAAGAAAAGTAAAATTTGAAGCGAAGAAAAAGGAAAATGAAAATATTGAATTCCGTACATTTTTAAAATGTAATGCAGATGAAAAAGAATTGGACGAGCAGTTCAAAAAACTTCACGAAGAGTTGTTTGCAAAATATGACTGCAGCAGATGTAGGAACTGTTGTAAAATGTACTGCGGAAGTATTCCAGAAGAAGATTTGGAGAAAGATGCAGAATATTTGGGAATTACGAAAGAAGAGTTTATAAAGTCTTATTTGATGAAAAAAGAAAGTGAAAACATATATGTAACCAATCATCATCCATGTGATTTTCTGGAAGAAGACGGAAACTGTAAGCTGGGAGAATATAAACCTGAGAATTGCAGGAAATATCCATATACAGATCAGCCAGAGAGGTTACATAGTTTGTACAGCGTATTGGAAACAGTAGAAGTCTGTCCGATCGCATTTGAAATATATGAGAGATTAAAAAAAGAATATGGATTTCGTTATAGAAGATGAAATATGAGTAGATAGGGAGCAGGAATGTTATTAAGAGAATATTTGACAGAATATACAAAAGAAGAACTATTAGATCAGGCAAGAAGTTTTGAAATCAGAAAGTGTTCAGGACTCCGAAAAGCTGATTTAATAGATAGAATTGTTGATAATTTTTGTACAGAGGAAATGCTTAGAAGCAGATTAGCATGCCTTACAAAAGAACAGATGGACTTATTTCGGAAAGCTTGTATTTCTCCTACATCTGTTTCTGTAAATGAAGTGGTAGATGCGATGCAGCTTTACAGATACTGGATCGGATATTTTGAAGAGCCTACTGACAGATTTTGTGTATTTGAAGATGTTGCTGTTGCCTTTTCCCAAATAGATGATGAGGCATTTCGATTGAAGCAATGCAGAAAAGGTTGGATGGTAAAGTGCATAGATTTTTTTATACAATATTATGGAATAGCACCGATTGAAGTTATCTATGAAATGTATAGGCAGAAAGTGAAGTGCTCTATAGATGAAATGATAGAAATGCTTTGGGAAATGCCAGTTGATATTGTGGAATCGTGTCTTTTTACAATGGATAGACTTGGGGTGGAAGAATGGCCGAAAGAGAATCCGTTATACTCAGAAAAAGGAATATTTGTGCATTTACAGCTGTTCGAGGATGAAGAATTTGATTATTTGCTTCGACAACAAATGGATAAAGATTTTTATATTCCATCGGCACAGCAGATAGATGAGATATGTAGAATTGGATATGAGGCAAGTTCTTCTGAATATAAAAAGTTGGAATCTTTTTTCGCTAAGAAATTAAGGCTTCCTTACGATCAGGTAGTGACATGGTGTCTGCAAGTATGGGCAAATAGTTATGAAGGCGAATCACCATCAAAGATTATCAATAAAATGACGGAAGCCAATATTGAATTTGAAGAAAAGATGATAAATGAATTGTTAGGATTACTTGTGGCGGCACATAACAATACCCGAATGAAAGAGAACAGAGGGTACAAACCAAGTGAAATGGCAAGAAAAAGGCCTATCAATAAAATGCCAACAATTGTTCCGAGAGGGCTGAACGAGGAACCAATACGAGTAGAAAAGAAAATATATCCAAATGATCCATGCCCATGTGGCTCAGGAAAGAAATATAAAAAATGTTGTGGAAAGAAGAATTGATGCTAAGAAATGGTTGGGATCAGTTATAAGAGTGAGAGATTTTAAAGAATATTCCCTAGTTTTATGTAGATTTGCTGGGAAAATCTTGAAAGACTCTATTTGATAGAGAACAACCGTAAACCGTAAGTTAAATGCAAGAGAAAGACATCAAATTCACTTTGTAGTAGAAAACATGAATGAGGAAGTTTGGCAGGATTTGGAATATACAATGCCGACTGCGAAATAATCGCCTTTGCTTTAGAGGTTTTGCCTGAAAATAACACCGCACAATTGATTTCGCTTAACAAAAGATATTTGCTTGAAGTTCTTCCCTAAAATGTATATAATGTTGTAGATTGGATGAGTTCAATCACATATCAGATGCTTCTGTATAAAAATATCGATTTTTCACTTTGAAAAGTCCAAAACAGGTTCGAAAGAATTTGTGAAATATACATAAAAATAGAAAGGAAATATATGAGAAAACTAGCTTTAGATGATGAAATATTACTAAAAGTTGAGAACCCGGCCCGTTATATTGGGAATGAGGTCAACTCAGTAATGAAAGACAAAAACGTAGACATTCGATTTGCCATGTGCTTCCCGGATTCCTATCAGATTGGAATGTCCCATCTTGGAATCCAAATCCTTTACGATATGTTCAATCAGCGTGAAGATACCTGGTGCGAGCGTGTCTATTCACCCTGGCCGGATTTAGACAAGATCATGAGAGAGCAGCAGATTCCTCTGTTTGCACTGGAGTCTCAGGATCCAGTCAAGGACTTTGATTTTCTTGGTATTACCATCCAGTATGAAATGTGTTACACCAACATTCTCCAGATTCTGGATTTAAGCCAGATTCCTTTAAGAGCAGAAGACAGAACACTGGAGCATCCGTTTGTCATGGGTGGCGGTCCCTGCACATATAACCCGGAACCCCTGGCACCGTTTTTTGATATGTTTTATATTGGAGAAGGCGAAACAGTATTTAACCAGTTGCTGGATGCATATAAGGGATGGAAAAACAGCGGAAAGAGCAGAAAAGAATTTCTGGAAATGGCCGCAGAAATTCCAGGTATTTATGTACCTTCTTTCTATGAGACAACATATCATGAAGACGGAACCATTGCCTCTTTTAAGCCTACGAATCCCCATGCAAAAGAAAAAATAGAGAAACAGGTTGTGATGGATCTGACTCACACCTATTATCCGAAGAATCCTGTTGTACCGTTTATCAAAGCTACACAGGACCGTGTGACACTGGAAATCCAGAGAGGATGTATCCGTGGCTGCCGTTTTTGCCAGGCTGGTATGCTGTACCGTCCTACAAGAGAGCGCGATGTAGACTTCTTAAAGGATACTGCAAAAGCTATGTTAGAAAGTACCGGACATGAAGAGATTTCTCTTAGTTCCTTAAGTTCCAGCGACTATTCAAAGCTGCCGGAACTGATTGACTATCTGATTGACGAATGTTCTGCAAGAAAGGTAAATATTTCCCTGCCATCTCTTCGTATCGATGCTTTTTCCTTGGATGTGATGAGCAAAGTACAGGATATTAAAAAGAGCAGCCTGACCTTTGCTCCGGAAGCAGGTTCTCAGAGACTGCGGGATGTTATTAACAAAGGACTGACCGAAGAGGTGATCCTGGAAGGTGCATCCAAAGCTTTTGAAGGCGGTTGGAGCAGAGTGAAGTTATACTTCATGCTTGGACTTCCTACGGAAACAGAAGAGGATATGAGAGGCATCGCACACCTGGCAGAAGCGATCGCAAAAAAATATTATGAAATTCCGAAAGACCAACGTCACGGAAAATGCCAGATTGTAGTAAGTACCTCTTTCTTTGTACCAAAACCGTTTACTCCATTCCAGTGGGCAGGTATGTTCCGAAAAGAAGACTATCTGGACAAAGCAAAAATCGTCAAAGAAGAAATCCGTGCTCAGTTAAATCAAAAGAGCATTAAATACAATTACCATGAGGCAGACGTCACGGTTCTGGAAGGTATTTTAGCAAGAGGTGACCGACGAATTGCAGATGTTCTGGAGACTGCTTACCGAAAAGGTGCTATTTTCGATGCATGGTCTGAATATTTCCGCTATGATCTTTGGATGGAGGCCTTTGAAGAAATGGGCTTAGATCCGGAATTCTACACCTTAAGAGAACGTCCTCTGGACGAAATATTCCCATGGGATTTTATTTCCATCGGTGTTTCCAGAAAATTCCTGGAAAAAGAATGGGGGAGAGCACAGCGGGAGGAAGTGACTCCAAACTGTAAAATGAAATGTTCCGGCTGCGGAGCTGGTGTCTACAAAGGAGGAATCTGCATTGAAAGTAAGAATTAAATTTTCCAAAGAAGGTGCTATGAAATTTGTGGGACACCTGGATATTATGCGTTTTTTTCAAAAAGCAGTAAAACGGGCAGGGATTGATGTTGCTTATTCCGAAGGCTTCAGCCCTCATATGATCATGTCTTTTGCTGCTCCGTTAGGTGTGGGTGTTACCAGCACTGCAGAATATTTTGATATGGAGATCAAGTCTCCCATGCCCTCCAAAGAAGCGGTAAAACGCCTGAATCAGACCATGGTGGAAGGAATGGAAGTTTTAAGTTTCCGCAAAATCCCTGACGGAAAAGCCAATGCTGCCATGGCATTAGTGGCTGCAGCAGATTATCAGGTACGTTTCCGAGAAGGTATGGAGCCGGCGGCAGACTGGAAAGAAAAAGTCCATGCATTTATGGAACAGCCAGAGATCATGATCCTGAAAAAAACAAAGAAAAATGAAAAAGAAGTAGATTTAAAGCCTTTCATCTATGAAATGTCCCCACAGGAAGACTGTGTCTTCTTGAAATTAGCTGCCGGAAGTGTAAAAAATACGAAGCCGGAATTAGTGATGGAAGCATTCTATAAATTTTGCGAAAAAGATTTTGACAGCTTCAGCCTTATGGTTCACAGAGCCGAAGTATATGCGGATACCGGTGCGGAAGGCAGCCGCAATCTGATTTCTCTGGAAAATTTAGGTGAAGACATTGAGTAAGCTGATCATAACAAATCTGACCTGTCACGGAAAAGAAATCCTGTTTGCAGCACTGGAGGAACAGGGTCGGATCAGCCAGCTTACTTTCTCCGAAACAGCCTCCGGAGGTATCCTGGGTAACATTTATATTGGAAAAATACAGAATATTGTAAAAAATATCCATGCAGCGTTCATTGAGATCGCAGATGGAATCATGTGTTATTATTCTCTGGATGACAAAGCAGAGCCTGTATTTACCAATCCAAAAAAAGATTCTGTCATGAAAATCGGAGACGAAGTCATTGTTCAGGTCTCAAAAGAAGGAATGAAAACCAAGCTTCCCTCCGTCACCAGCAATCTGAATTTTACCGGAAGGTATCTTGTTCTGACTTCTCAAAGAAAAGAGCTTGGATTCTCTGGAAAATTAAATAAGGAAGAAAAGAAACGGATCCGGGAATTTCTAGAAGGCTCGATGCCGGAAAACGCCGGGATCATCGTCCGTACCAATGCACGGAATGCAAAGAAGGAAGAGATTTTAGAGGAACTAAAAAATCTTCAGAGCCGTTATGAAGCTTTATTAAAAAAAGGACGTTCCCGTGTGTGTTTTTCTTTACTGGAGGAGCACATGCCGGAATACCTGCAGACTTTGCAAAATGTATATACCCAGGCATTGGATGAGATTGTCACTGACGATGCGGAAGTCTTTCAGGCAGTTCAGAATTACCTGAACTGCTATGGAGAATATGAAATTCCTCTTCGTTTCTACGAAGACAAACTGCTTCCTCTGTCCAAACTATATAGTCTGGAATCTGTGCTGGAACGCAGCCTTCAGGAGCGTGTATGGCTGAAATCCGGTGGATTTCTGGTCATCCAGCCAACAGAAGCCTTTGTCTGCATTGACGTAAACACCGGGAAATTTTCCGGGAAAAAGGAAATTCAGGAAACATTTCGTAAGATTAACCTGGAGGCAGCAAAGGAAATTGCCTGGCAGCTCCGTCTGCGAAATTTATCCGGGATCATCTTGATCGATTTCATCAATATGGAAGACCAGGAAGATAAAAGGGAACTGCTTCACACCCTTCAGGCATATTTAAATCAGGATCCGATCAAGAGCACAGTAATCGATATCACACCATTAAATATTGTTGAGGTAACCAGAAAAAAAGTGCGAAAACCACTTCTGGAAGAATGGAAGGCTTTGTGTGAAGGAGGCAGATAGTTCTATGAGACAAAAATCAGAACTGACAACCCTTTGTTATATTGAAAATGAGACGCAGTATTTAATGCTGCACAGAGTAACCAAAAAACAGGATGTGAATAAAGACAAATGGATCGGTGTAGGCGGTCATTTTGAGAGACACGAAAGCCCGGAAGACTGTCTGCTTCGTGAGGTAAAAGAAGAGACCGGTCTGACCCTGACCTCTTACCGGTTCCGTGGAATTGTGACCTTCTCTTTTTCTTCCGGTGACGGCTCTTTTTCTGAAACAGAATATATGTGCCTGTATACAGCCGATGGCTATGAAGGAGAGCTCATTTCCTGCGATGAAGGTGTTTTAGAATGGGTAGAGAAAAAAGATTTGTTCTCTCTGCATCTGTGGGAAGGAGATAAGATTTTTTTCCGGCTGCTGCAAGAAGAGAGACCTTTCTTTTCCTTAAAACTTACTTATGTAGATGATGATCTGAAAGAGGCGGTATTAGATGGAAAACTCCTGGAATTGTAACGAATCCTATGAAAAGTGCAATAAAACATTAAAACCATGGCAGGGAATCCTTATGTTTCTTCTGGTTATGTTGTCGTTTTATACGATCATTGCCTGGATGCAGGGCCGATGGGGTATGTATGGGCTGGCACTTACCGAGCTTTATTTGTTGCAGTTAAGTGTTGCAGGAGCAAAACTTCTGAAGCAGCCTCTAAGAGCTGTCTTTCCGGTAAAGAAACCAGAATGGATGAAAATTGCCGCAGTGCTTCTTTACTGGATTTCTTCTTATACACTGGTTATTCCACTTACCATGCTTGTAGCATATTTCTTTCCGGAACAAATGTTTTCTGTAAGCGAGCATATGAATACTTTTATGGCAAGCGTCTCTCCTTTGCTGGGAGTATTAATCACAAGCGTTATGCCTGCGGTCTGTGAGGAAGCCATGCACAGAGGTTTTATTCTGAAATGCTTTCAAAGCCGCATAAACAACATTTGGATTCTCACCATCCTTATGGGTGTTTTATTTGGACTGTTTCACGGAAGTATCTGGCGTTTTCTCCCTACAGCACTTTTGGGAGGTGTTCTTTCTTACCTTATGATTCAGACAGAAAATATGGTCTATCCTGCTCTTTTTCACTTTATCAATAATTTTTTGCCGTCTTTTCTGACAAACCTGGCAGTTGGTATTTCCGGAAATGCCCAGACAGAGGCAGCAGGACAGCAGCTTATGGAACAGGGACTTCCTCTCAGTTTTCTTGGGATTTATTTTGCCATGGCATGTGTGGTTCCCTTTGGATTTTATACGGCAGATTATCTTCTTAGAAAAGGAGAACCGGGAAGAGAGCAGCATCGATATATCTCCTCAAACAAAACGCTTGTGACCCTGATCATCCTGACCATTCTGCCCATGATCCTTGGTATGATTTTATTCCTGTATGGTTTATTTTTTGATACAGATTCCCTGCTTAGATTTCTTTAAACAAATACAGACCGGGCGGCAGAAACCAATGTTAATAAAATTTTGAAAAAATTTCTTTTTTTCTATTGACGAACAGCAGGTTTGCTGTTAATATATTAGCGTATGCCGCACAAAGAGGTAGAAGTACCGGATTTACGGTCACCGAATTTGGCGAGTAATGATAATAGGAGGTGCCATATGTACGCAATTATTGCAACAGGTGGTAAACAGTACAAAGTAGCCGAAGGCGATGTTATCAGAGTAGAAAAGCTTGGAGCAGAAGCTGGTGAAACTGTTACATTTAACCAGGTACTTGCTGTAAGCAACGATGGTTTAAAAGTTGGCGATGAAGTAGCTAACGCAACTGTAACTGCATCTGTAGTTGAAAACGGTAAAGCAAAGAAAGTTATCGTTTACAAATATAAGAGAAAAACCGGTTACCACAAGAAAAACGGTCACAGACAGCAGTTTACAAAAGTTAAAATCGAAAAAATCAATGCTTAATCTGAAAAGATTACAGGAATTATGATTAAAGTGACGATTTATCAGGATTCAGAACAGAGTATTTCTGGATTTCTTATGCAGGATCATGCAGGATATGCTGAGAGCGGCAGTGACATTGTATGTGCGGCAGCATCAGCACTGGCACAAAATGCCGTAAATTCCATTGAACAGTTTACAGACGACGCATTTACCGTTGATGTAGACGAGTTATTCGGAAGATTAGAGGTAAACCTTGAGCCTGGATATTCCAAAGAAACCGAATTACTGCTGAATTCCCTTATCCTCGGTTTACAGGGGATAGAAGAAGAATACATGGAATATATCGATGTAATATTCGAGGAGGTGTAAAGACATGTTAAAAATGAACCTTCAGTTATTTGCACATAAAAAAGGTGTTGGTTCTACAAAGAACGGACGTGACTCCGAGTCCAAAAGACTTGGTGCCAAAAGAGCTGACGGACAGTTTGTAAAAGCTGGAAATATCCTTTACAGACAGCGTGGAACAAAAATTCATCCAGGCGTAAATGTAGGAAAAGGTGGAGACGACACTTTATTTGCATTAGTAGATGGCGTTGTTCGTTTCGAAAGAAAAGGCAGAGACAAAAAACAGGTTTCTGTATTTCCAGTAGTTACTGAAGAGTAATTCACGATAACAAAGGCGGCTTCAAATCTGTAAGGGGTTTGAAGCCATTTTTTATAGAAAATAGAAAGAGGTTACTATGTTTGCAGACAGAGCAAAAATATATATCCGCTCAGGAAAAGGCGGCGACGGACATGTAAGTTTCCGCAGAGAGCTTTTTGTTCCAAATGGCGGTCCTGATGGCGGTGACGGAGGAAAAGGCGGAGATGTGATCTTCGAGGTAGACAAAGGTATGAATACACTGACTGATTACCGTCACAAGAGCAAATACAAGGCTGGAGACGGCGAACAGGGCGGTAAAAAAAGATGTCATGGAGCAAACGGAAAAGATATTATCTTAAAGGTGCCGGAAGGTACTGTGATCAAAGAAGCATCCAGCGGAAAAGTCATTGCCGATATGTCCGGTGAAAATACCAGACAGGTGGTTCTGCGTGGCGGAAAAGGCGGAAAAGGGAACCAGCACTATGCTACCGCTACCATGCAGGTTCCAAAATATGCTCAGCCGGGACAGCCTGCTCAGGAACTGGAAGTCCAGTTGGAATTAAAAGTCATTGCTGATGTAGGACTGTTAGGATTCCCAAACGTAGGGAAATCCACCTTGCTTTCCAGAGTGAGCAACGCAAGACCTGAAATCGCTAATTATCATTTCACCACTTTGAGTCCACACTTAGGTGTGGTTGATTTAGATGGCTGTGATGGTTTTGTCATTGCTGATATTCCGGGATTGATCGAAGGTGCTTCCCAGGGAGTAGGTCTCGGACATCAGTTTCTCCGCCACATTGAGAGAACCCGTGTGTTGATCCACCTGGTAGACGCTGCCTCGACAGAAGGACGTGATCCCATTGATGATATCTATAAAATCAACAAAGAATTAGAAGCTTATGATCCGGAACTTATGAAACGTCCTCAGGTCATTGCAGCCAATAAAATCGATGCAATTTATGAGGGAGACGAAGATCCCGTACAGAAAATCCGGGATGAATTTGAACCCCAGGGCATCAAAGTATTTGCTATTTCCGCAGTTAGCGGAAAAGGCTTAAAAGAACTGTTATATTATGTAAAACAGCTTTTAGATACTATCGACAAAGAACCTGTTGTATTCCAGCAGGAATTCTTCCCGGAAGATATGCTGATCACAGAAAATCTTCCTTATACCGTTGCACAGGATCCGGAAGATGAGCACATTTACCTCATTGAAGGACCAAAGATCGAGAAAATGCTTGGTTACACAAATCTGGATTCCGAAAAGGGATTTTTATTCTTCCAGAAATTCCTGAAAGAAAGCGGTATTTTAGATGACCTGGAAAAAGCAGGTATCCAGGAAGGCGACACCGTCCGTATGTACGGATTTGACTTTGATTATTATAAATAAACAGGAGAAAACCATGACAAGCAAACAAAGAGCTTATTTAAAAGGACTTGCTATGACAATGGAACCTATTTTCCAGATTGGGAAATCCAGCCTGACACCGGAAAATACGGCTGCCGTAGCAGAGGCATTAGAGGCAAGAGAACTGATCAAAATCAGTGTACTGCAAAATTGTATGGACGATCCAAGAGAAATCGCTCAGATTTTGGCTGAACGTACTCATTCACAGGTCGTACAGGTAATTGGAAAGAAAATCGTTTTGTATAAAGAAGGAAAAGATAAAAAGAAAAAAATCTTTTTGCCATAAATATCAAAAGAGGCAGCAGTCATGATGGAAAAAAGGAAAAAAATCGGTATCATGGGCGGAACTTTTGATCCGATCCATATCGGACATCTGATCTTAGGTGAAACAGCTTACCAGCAGTTTCATCTGGATAAAGTTCTGTTTATGCCGGCAGGCAATCCTCCTCACAAAAGGAACCGAAAAGACAGGGCAGATAATGCACAGAGAACAGAAATGGTACGAAGAGCTATTTCATCAAATGATCATTTTGAACTTTCTATGGAAGAGATGGAAAAAGAAGGATTCAGTTATACTTATGAAACACTGGAACATCTGAAACAGCTCCATCCTGATACGGATTATTATTTTATTCTGGGTGCAGACTCTCTCTATGATTTTGACAAATGGAAAGAACCCGGGCGGATTTTAAAAGCCTGCACGATTCTGGTAGCTACCAGAAATCACACCAGCTACGAACGGCTGGAAGCAGTTATGACACTGCTGGAAGAAAAATATAACGGGAAAATAGAGAAACTGAATTCCCTGAATATTGATATTTCTTCCAAACAGATTCGAGCCTGGATACAAGAAGGACGTTCTCTGGCGTATTATGTACCGGAAACAGTGATTTCTTATATTGTGGAAAATAATATTTATAAGGATTGTGATACAGATGAAATCAGACTTCACGAAGTTTGAAAAAAAACTGAAAAAATACCTGGATAAGGATCGCTTCCTTCACACCCAGGGGGTAATGTACACAGCGGCAGCATTGGCCATGGCTCATGAAGCAGATATCGAACAGGCAAAACTTGCAGGTCTGCTTCACGATTGTGCGAAATGTATTTCGAATAAAAAGAAACGAAAACTTTGTGATAAATACGGAATTGAATTATCCACCTGCGAAATACAGAATCCATTTTTGATTCATGCAAAATTAGGAGTAGCAATTGCCCGTGAAAAATACCAGATTCAGGACGAAGAAGTATTGTCTGCAATCCGTTGGCATACAACAGGCAAAGCAGAAATGACGGATTTAGAAAAAATAATCTATATTGCAGATTATATCGAGCCATTAAGAGATAAAGCACCAAACCTGAAATGGATACGTAAGGTTTCTTTTATGGATCTGAATGAAGGGATGTACTATATTTTAAAGGACAGTCTTTCCTATTTAGGAAAAACCGGAAAACCCATTGACCCTGCTACAGAAACAGCATTTCATTACTATGAGACTATACACATTGGAAAAAGAAGAAAGGAGCGCTGACCTATGAACAGCAAAGAAATCGCCCGTCTGGCTTGTGAAGCTATGGAAGATAAAAAAGCACAGGATATCAAGATCATCAACATTGAGCAGGTATCCACCCTGGCAGATTACTTTATCATTGCCAGTGGTTCTAACCGCAATCAGGTTCAGGCCATGGCAGACAATATTGATGAAGTTCTCGGAAGAGCCGGCATCGAAGCGAAACAGATGGAAGGATATCAGAGTGCCAACTGGATTTTAATGGATTACAGAGATGTGGTCATTCACATTTTTGACGAGGAAAATCGTTTGTTCTATGATCTGGAACGAATCTGGCGAGATGGAGCTGTCATTGACAGAGAAAGCCTGAACGCATAATGATAAAAAGGATTAAGAAGACTTCTCCAGAAAATCTTCTTAATCCTTTTTTGTTTTCTATTTTCTAGGTGTCTCCATTGGCATTAACGCATAAAACGAAAGACACCGATCACTTTTCCCAATATCTGAAACGGCTGATCCGGTTCCACGATGATCGGATCCATATAGTCATTTTCCGGCTGCAGACGGATATGATCCTTTTCTTTATAAAAAGTTTTTACGGTAGCAGAATCATCCAACAGGGCAACAACCTTCTGTCCATTCTCAGCAGTAGGACTCTGTTCTACCACCACATAATCTCCCTCAAAAATACCGGCATTGATCATACTGTCCCCCTGAACTACCAGCATAAACGTTTTGTTGTTCGGCATATATTCCGCCGGAATAGGAAAATATCCTTCTACATTCTCTACGGCTAAAAGAGGCTGTCCGGCAGCCACCTTTCCTAAAATGGGGACATTTACGGTCTCCCGGCGAACCAGATTAAAATTATCATCCACAATCTCAATGGCTCTCGGTTTTGTAGGGTCTCTCCTGATATAGCCATTCTTTTCCAGACTTTCCAGATGAGCGTGAACAGAAGAGGTGGATTTTAAATGAACTGCCTCACAGATTTCTCTGACAGACGGTGGAAATCCTCTGTTTAAAATTTCATTCTTCATATATTCTAATATTTCGTTTTGTTTTTCGCTTATTTTTCCATATGACATAAGGATATCCCTCCGGTTTTTATGTATATGAGCATTTGCTCTGAATAAATTCTATTTTCACAATCATAACATAATTAGCTCCAGAATGCAAACAAATATTCGGAATACCTGTTCGACCTTCTGAAAAACAAAAGGAAATACAAGAACCGAAAATATGTTCGAAATACTATTGACAAACATATGTTCTTATAGTATTCTTTAGTTATTAAAAAGAACATTTGTTCGTAAACATACTTTCGATTATAAAGGAGAGAAGAACATGTACACAACGGAACAGAAACAGCGATTTTATATTATAAATGAAAAGCCCATACGAATGCAAAGACAAAAAGCTGCCCGAAGAAAACGAAACTTCTGCTGTATTGCTTTATTTTTTTCACTTGTACTGATGCTTTTAGGAAAAACTCATATCACAAGTGCAGGTACCCCAGAAACTTCAAGAAACAAGTATTTTACCAGCATTCAGGTAGATGAAGGAACCAGTTTGTGGGAAATCGCTCAGGAATATATGACAGAAGAATATGATTCTCCGGGCGAATACATCAAAGAAGTAAAGTCTATAAACCACATGAAAAATGACGTGATCTATGGTGGTTCCTACCTTTGTATTCCTTATTATTCTTCGGAAATCAAATAGTGCCTTTTTTTTCAACTTGTTCGGTTTTGTCAACAAGTTTGACGTTTGGCAGTTTTCCATGATAAAGTTATCTCAATGAAACAGCATCCTGATGTGATGATTCAAAGAGAAGGGAGAAGAAACTCATGGAAAAAATAGACTGGAAAAAATATTTGCAGAAAGAAATCTCTTGTTCGTGTGGCAAAACACATTTTTGTGATATAGAGGAAATCATTATAGAAGACCATGCAATTAAACATCTTACCAGAATTTTATCCAAACACACCTATAAGAAGCTTTGTGTCGTGTGCGATAAACATACCGAAAAAGCTGCCGGATTTCAAGTATACGAAGAACTGGAAACTGCCGGATATGACTATGATAAAATCATATTCCACGATCCTGAACTTGTACCTGATGAAGAGGCTTTGGTTTCTCTGTTCACCCAGATTCCCAATAATTGTGATTTGATTCTGGCCGTGGGAAGCGGAACCATCAATGATTTGTGCCGATATGTAAGCTATAAAATGAAAATAGATTATTACATTATAGGGACCGCTCCGTCTATGGATGGATATGCTTCTAATGTCTCACCGTTGATTATCCAGCATCTAAAAACGACCTTTGAAGCCCGTCCTGCCAGAGTGATTCTTGGTGATTTAGATATTATTGCTAATGCACCTCTCCATATGATTGCAGCCGGTGTGGGGGACATTATCGGAAAATATGTATGTCTTACAGATTGGCAGATTGCACATATTGTAAATGATGAATATATCTGTCCGGAAATCATGGAATTGGTGCGGCAGTCTATCCGAAAGGTGGCATACAATGCGGAAGGAGCTGCCAAAAGAGAAAAATCGGCCATTGCCGCTGTCATGGAAGGACTGGTATTAAGCGGTATTGCTATGAGTTATATTGGAAATTCCAGACCTGCATCCGGAAGTGAACACCACATGTCCCATTATTGGGAAATGATGTTCCTGCTTTCCAATCATAAAGATCCTCTTCACGGAACAAAAGTTGGTGTTGGAACGGTTACGGCAATCCGTTTATACGAAATGTTAAAAAAAAAGAGGGAGTTACTTTTTCTGTCAGAAGTTCCGGACTTTAACCGGAATCTCTGGAAAAAAGAAATTTTGGAAGCATACGGTCCGGCTGCTTCCGGTGTCTTAACTCTGGAAGAGCAGATTGGAAAAAACACAGAAAAAGAAGTAAATCGGAGACGAAAATGTTTCCGGCAGCACCAGGATGAAATCTGGAGCGTAATAGATTCTCTGCCTGATGCTGAAGAGATCAAAGAAATCCTGGCCTCTATGGATGCACCTTATTCACCTGCTCAATTGGATGTTTCCCCTGAGCTGTTCAGACGAGGTATCTACTTTGCCAAAGATTTACGAAACCGCTTCGGTCTATTGCAAATATTATTTGATTTCCAGTTACAGCATGAGTTTAGCGAAAACCTGATAAAAGAATTCTATCCTACTGAATGAATTCCATGAAAAAGGTATAAAAAACCCCATTTTCCTTGTAGGCTTCCATACGTTATGGTAAACTGAATATATCTTTTACGAATGGGGGATTACAAAATGTATATAATAGAAAATAACTTTCTAAAAGTGTCTGTGTGCGAAAAAGGTGCAGAACTTTACAGTATTTATGACAAAGAGATGGAGAAGGAAACTCTTTGGTATGGGGATAAAGCCTTCTGGGAAAGACGTTCCCCTCTTTTATTTCCAAATGTGGGACGCAATTATGAAAACTATTGTATCTACAAAGGACAACGCTTTGATACCGAGTTGCATGGATTTGCCAGAGGTTCTTTGTTCCAATGTATAGAGGAAAAAGAAGATCTCCTCCGTTTTCAGCTTTCTGACACAGCAGCTACCAGATCTTATTTTCCTTTTGCTTTCCAATTAACGGTAATCTATAAACTGGATGATCGGAATCTGGAAGTGATCTGGGAAGTTGAAAACAAGAATCAGGAAACCATGTATTTCACTATTGGAGGACATCCGGGATTTAATGTTCCTATCCTGGAAAACACCAAACAAACCGATTATAAGCTACTTTTTAAACATCCGAATCTGGAATATATTCTTGTTCATGAAGGTGGTTCAGGAACTGCCGATCCCACAAAACCATATCAGCTTTCTCTGGATCCGATAGGAGACTATTATGGTTGCTCTATCACAGAGCATATGTTTGACAACGATGCACTGATTTTTGACAACAGTCAGGTTCAATGGGTTGGAATTGCTTACCCAGACGGAGCACCTTACATTACAATGGAATGTCCTGATTTTACCAATTTTGGAATCTGGAGCCTTCCAGGTGCCCCATATGTTTGCCTGGAGCCTTGGATGGGAAGATGCGATAACTATGGATTCCATGATGAAATATCGGAAAAACCAGATATCGTTTCCTTGGATGCTAATGATACCTTTAAAGCTTCCTACAAGATCGGAATTCACAAAAAGTAAAAAGATTTTCATATTTACTTGACACCTTGTAAGAAAATATGATATATATAATTTAATAAGCTAAACCATTGAAGAAGAGTAAGTACCTTTTATTCTGTGTTTTTAATACATATTTCTAATATCAGAGAGCTGCGAATGGTGAGATGCAGTATTAGAGCTAAAAGGGAATGGACTTCTGAGGGCCGACAGAATTTAGTATGAAGGACGGAGAAAAAACTTCGTTATCAAATTTAGCATGTGAAGCATGCGATGAGTGGGTACGCAAGTATCAAATTGGGTGGCACCGCAGGAGTTTTAGCTCTTGTCCCTAGAAACAATTGTTTTTTGGGGACAAGGGCTTTTTCTTTTGTCCCCTCAATCCGCAATCATAAAGGAGGTAAAAATTATGTCAAGAGAAATGAAAGAGATTCCCTACAAAATCTATTTAGAAGAATCAGAACTGCCTAAACAATGGTATAATGTGCGAGCTGATATGAAACAGAAACCGGCTCCTCTTTTAAACCCGGAAACCTTAAAACCAATGACAGAAAAAGAACTGGAAGTGGTATTTTGCAAGGAATTGGTAAAACAGGAACTGGATGATACCACACCCTATATTGATATTCCAGAGGAAATAAGAAATTTTTATAAAATGTATCGGCCGGCTCCTCTGGTACGTGCCTATTGTTTAGAAGAAAAATTACAGACACCGGCTAAGATTTATTATAAATTTGAAGGAAATAATACCAGCGGAAGTCATAAACTGAATTCTGCCATTGCCCAGGCTTATTATGCGAAGAAGCAGGGACTGAAAGGTGTTACAACGGAAACCGGTGCAGGACAGTGGGGAACCGCTCTTTCCATGGCATGTTCCTACTTTGGACTCGACTGTCAGGTATACATGGTAAAATGCTCCTATGAACAAAAACCGTTTCGCAGAGAGGTTATGAGAACCTATGGAGCATCTGTGACTCCGTCTCCATCTGAAACAACCGAAGTGGGAAGAAAGATTCTTAAACTTCATCCTGGAACTTCTGGAAGTCTCGGATGTGCTATTTCAGAAGCAGTAGAAAAAGCTACCGAACAGGACGGCTATCGTTATGTTCTTGGCAGTGTGATGAATCAGGTTCTCCTTCATCAGACGATCATCGGACTGGAGACCAAAACAGCGTTGGATAAATACGGAGTAAAAGCAGATATGATCATCGGATGTGCCGGAGGCGGTTCCAACCTGGGTGGATTGATTTCCCCATTTATGGGTGAAAAGCTGAGAGGAGAGCGAGATTATCAGATTATTGCCGTTGAACCTGCATCCTGTCCCAGCTTAACAAGAGGAAAGTTTGTATATGATTACTGCGATACCGGTATGGTAACGCCATTGCAAAAAATGTATACCCTCGGAAGTGGCTTTATCCCGTCTGCCAGCCATGCCGGAGGACTTCGTTATCATGGAATGAGTTCCATTTTATCCCAGCTTTACCATGACGGCCTTATGGAAGCGCGTTCCGTAGAACAGACTGCTGTGTTTGACGCAGCCGTACAATTTGCCCGGGTAGAAGGAATTCTGCCTGCACCGGAAAGTGCCCATGCGATCCGTGTAGCCATGGACGAAGCACTTAAGTGCAAAGAAACTGGAGAAGAAAAAACAATTGTATTCGGTCTTACCGGAACCGGTTATTTTGATATGTTTGCATATGAAAGATTTAACAATGGTGAGATGTCTGATTATATTCCTACGGATGAAGATCTGGCAGCCGGACTTGCAGGAATCCCTAAATTCCCAGGCAATGAATATTAAGAGAAACTTCAGACCGAAAAATACAAGATACGAAAACAAACTTTGATGTATCACAAAATCGCACAAAACAGCTCCATAAAACAGAAAAACCTGTTTCATGGAGTTGTTTTTTACCATTCTGTTTGCTATAATGAAAGACCGCCTGAAACTGGAAGGTGCCGTTTAGGATGGGAACGAGTGCCTGCTTCAGATTTTAAGTGAAAAATTTGAGAAAAGTGAGGTAAGAACATGGAAAAACATCAAAACGAACAAGAACAGGAAAACAAGCATCTGGTGCAATGTCTGGAGATCATCCAGAACAATATCCACCTGTACGAGGAAAAAGAAAAACGCTACAAAAAAGAAGTAACAGAGCTTTTCCAGGCAGTAAAAAAAGGGGAAGGTGATTCCTATGGCATGCTGGTGGCCGGTAGAAATATTCTGGAGCACACCCAGAATTCCCTTCGAAAAAACAGAGCAGCTTCCCAGAAAGCCTATTTTGGAAGAATCGACTATCATGATGAAACATATGGTGCCGAAGAAAGCTTGTATATTGGAAAAAACGGAATCACCCAAAATGCCAATGAAGTGATTATCGTAGATTGGCGGGCTCCTGTTTCCAGTGTATATTATGAAAATGAACTGGGCCACGGACACTATGTAGTACCGGGAAGTCAACCCGTAGAAATTGATTTATATAAGAAACGGACTTATGACATTCAAGGAAAAAAGCTGCTTGGTTTTTACGACGATGATGTGGCTGCCAATGATGAATTGCTGGTTAAATATCTTGCCCAAAACAAAGAAGCTGTTCTTGGAGATATCATCGCTACCATTCAAAAAGAACAAAATGAAATCATCCGGGATATACCCTTTAAAAATATCATTGTACAGGGGGTTGCGGGAAGTGGAAAGACAACGGTTGCTCTTCACCGGATTTCCTATATCCTTTATAACTACGAAGAGAAGTACAAGCCTTCCGAATTCTGTATTGTTGGAAGCAGTGACATGTTGTTAAATTATATCAGCAGCGGATTGCCGGAACTGGATGTCAAACATGTACAGCAGATGCGTATGGACCTTTTTCTGCCCTATTTAATGGGAAAATCCTGGAAGAAAAAATATCAGGTGATTCCTGAAGATAACATGGCTCCGGTAAAAAGTAAGCTGGATTTTGTAAATGCTTTGGAAGAATTTCTGGTTATCTGGAAACAACAGGCTTTGGTGCTGGATACCATCAGGGATTCTGAACTCGGTATCCTGCTGTCAGAAGCCAACATGAAAGAGACCAGAGACCGAAATCCTCAGCTTTCCCTTTTACAATTAGAAAAACTCTTAAATACCAGAATTGCCTCCAGAATCAAATTTCTCTGTACGGAAAAAGAAGAACATGAGAAAAAGAAAAAACTGCAGGAATACCGAAACTATTTCCATTCCGCAAAGAACAAATGGACAGAACTTCAAATATATCAGGAATTTCTGCTCTGGCTTGTAAAGAACAACCCATTAGAAAACAATGGCTGGGAGGAAACTCTGTGTCATGTAAACAAAGGTTGTTTTGATCTATATGATGCCGCTGCATTATGTCTGATCTGGAAGCGAATCTTAAAGAAAAAGGATGCCGATGAATTCAGCCAGATCATCATTGATGAGGCACAGGATTTCGGTGTGATGATCTATTATGTGATGAAACAGGTTTTAGATACCTGCTACTTCACCATAATGGGTGATGTTTCCCAGAATATCCGCTACGAAACAGGAATGAATGACTGGGAAGACTTAAAAAAAGTACTGTTTCAAAAAGAACAGGACAGCTTTTATCTTCTGGCAAAGAGTTATCGAAATACCATTGAAATCTCAGAATGTGCCGGAAAGGTGCTGGAAAAGGCTTCCCAGGGAAGTTATAAAATACAGCCCGTGATCCGTCATGGGCAGGAGGTTCAGATAAAAATCCAGGAAGGAGAAGCACTGAACCAACTTCTGAAAGCTACGGTGGCAAAGGTACAGGAACAGGGCTTTGAGACCATAGCCGTGATCTGCAGAGAGGAAGAGGAAGCAAAAGAAGTAAGAAACCTTCTTGGAATCCAGGAGGAAATACAGGATTTCCATAACGGGGTAATGGTACTTCCGGTAACGCTTACCAAAGGTCTGGAATTTGATGCGGTCATTCTCTGGAAAGCGGATGAAGAACATTATGGAGAACATCCAAAAGAAGCAAAACTTCTCTATGTAGCCATTACCAGGGCACTGCATCAGCTATATTTCCTTGGGGATAAACCTTTGAGCAGATTGCTGGAAAATGAAATTACAAAGGAGGGATGAACCGCATATGAAACAAATCTTATTACTGGAGGATGATGAAGGTCTAAATCGCGGTATTTCTTTAAAACTGAAAAAGGAGGGATATGTTGTTTTTTCTGCTTTTACCATCAAAGAAGCCCGTTGGTTTCTAGAACGGGAATCCATTGATCTGCTCATCAGTGATGTCTCTCTTCCAGACGGAAATGGGATGGAATTTTGCAGAGAAGCAAGAGCAAAAAGCGAACTTTATATTATCTTTCTTTCTGCACTGGATCAGGAAGTCGATATTGTCAATGGATATGACTGTGGGGCAGATGACTATATGATAAAACCCTTTAGCCTCCTTGTACTGATTTCAAAGGTCAATGCCTTCATGCGAAGGGCTGTGAAACAAGAAGGACAAATACTGGTTTCAAAGGACATCCGGGTTCATTGTAATACCATGCAGGTCTATGAAAAAGATGAGCCTGTTATGCTAAGTAAAAAAGAACTGCAGCTTTTGATTTATCTTATGGAAAATGCAGGAAGAATCGTAACCAAAGAACAGATTTTGGAACATGTCTGGGATATGGAAGGCCAGTTTGTAGAAGAAAACACCGTAACTGTGAACATCAGCAGACTCAAAAACAAATTACAGACAAATGCCATTGGAAATGTGAGAGGACTGGGATATCTATGGACAGAAAAGGTAAGAAAAGAATAAACATACTGTTCTGGACAGGTTTGCTGCTGATTCTCATCATGTTTGCAACGGCTGGTTTTTATTTAAATCAACGTTTTAGAGAAAACCTGGAAACAACAGCAGCTTTAGCCCTGGAACTTCCAGAAGCAGAGGGACTCTTGATTGGAATGCAGGAAAAAGAGGTTTCCGCATCTGCAAATAAAAAAGAGATAGAAGAAAAAGCCTTACAAATCAAGCAGGCTTATGGATATTCCATTTTTTCTACTCGTGAGAGCAAGAGCTTTTTTCTCTTTCTTGCAGTAGAAATCTTCCTGGCAGCAGGAGGGTGGTGGTGTATCTCTTTTTCGCACAAATTTCATGAGAGGGAAAGAAAAAAAGAATATCAGGAAGCCATGGGAGTCCTCATTGAGAACATGCATGCTTATATCCAGGGAGATTATGAGAAAAACAGTTCCATGATCGTGGATAATCCGGATTTAGAGCAATTACAGAAGGAACTCGATAAAATGGGAACTTCTATGTACCGTCTGACAGAGCGGTTAGAGGATGAGCAGCAACATACCAAAACATTGATCTCTGATATTTCCCATCAGTTAAAAACACCCTTGGCCGCCTTAAAGATTAATTATGAATTGCTGGATGACGAAAGCCTTACTCTGGAGGAAAGGGCAGAACTGCGAAATCAGGGGAAAAAAGACCTGGAAAAACTGGAAACACTTATGGAGTTATTTTTTCAAATGTCCAGACTGGAACATCATATGATTCAGTTACAGATCCAAAAACGAAATATAAAGGAAACACTGTTAGAAGCTGTCAATACGGTTATCATGAAAGCAATTGAAAAGAAGATAGAATTTTCTGTAGAAGCAGTGGAATGTATGGTTTTTCACGATTTCCGCTGGACTCAGGAAGCTCTCATAAATCTTTTAGATAATGCAATCAAATATTCTCCTTCTGGCACCACAGTGGAAATCCGTTTACAAAAATTAACCTCCTATGCCCTGATTGAAGTAATCGACCAAGGAATGGGTGTAGAAAAAAAGGAGAGGCACAAGATTTTCCAGCGTTTTTACCGGGGAGAGCAGGCAAAGGAACTGCAAAGGGATGGAGTCGGTATTGGATTATATTTAGCAAAAGAAATCATAGAACAGCAGCACGGCACCATCACGGTAAAAGAAAATCCCTCCCACCAGGGCTGCTGTTTTCAGGTAATGCTTCCCTTATCTATTACAAAACTGTAAGGTTCTTGTCAGTCAGTTGCAAGGATTCTATTGTACAATACTTATAAACAATAAAGAACAGTAGAAGGGAGCAAGTATTTATGAAGCCAATGGTTGAAGTTAAAAACTTAAAAAAATACTATGGAAAAGGTGAAAACCTGGTGAAAGCTGTGGATAATACGAATTTAATGATAGAAAAAGGAAAATTCACAGCCATCGTAGGCCGCTCAGGTTCAGGAAAATCTACGTTATTACATTTAATCGGTGGACTGGACAGACCCGATGAGGGTACGGTGCTGATTGACGGCAAAAATATCTTTCAACTAAAAGAGGAAAAACTGGCTGTTTTCAGACGAAAGAAAATCGGATTTATTTTTCAGGATTTTAATTTGATTCCATCCTTAAATGTATGGGAAAATATTGTACTACCCATCGGTCTGGATCACCAAAAAGTAGACCAGAACTATGTCATGGAAATCGTGGAGACCATTGGCATCAAAGACAAACTAAAAACCCTTCCCAATGCTTTATCAGGAGGACAGAAACAAAGAGTTGCCATTGCCAGGGCACTGGCTTCCAGACCGGCGGTAATTCTTGCCGACGAGCCAACGGGAAACTTAGATTCTCACACCGAATTGGAAGTAATCGCACTTTTGAAATCCTGTGTCCAGAAATATGGACAGACGCTGGTGATGATCACGCATGATGAAACCATTGCCCAAATGGCAGATTGTGTTGTGGTCATTGAAGATGGTAAGGTGGTGACACAGGCATGAAAACCGAAACGA
Organism: uncultured Blautia sp.; assembly: GCF_947654165.1. Lineage (GTDB taxonomy): Bacteria > Bacillota > Clostridia > Lachnospirales > Lachnospiraceae > Blautia. Next base: position 11,433 of record NZ_CANTKB010000005.1, on the reverse strand, counting down.
AAACAGCTTTTGCCAACATCCGCCTGAACCGGAGCCGGAACATTCTCATAGGGATTGCAATTACTCTGATTACCTTATTGCTGTTTTTGATTCCGAGTATTGGCCTTGGAATGATGGACATTCAGTATGAGGCAACCAACCGGATTTATCCCACCTATCATGGAATGTACCAAAAACTTACCCCTGAAGATACTGCCAAAATCAAGGCAGTGAAAGAGATCGAAAGCGTAGGGCTGCGGTGCGACCCCGGAATGATTCCAAATGATGAATATACCATCTTTATGACCAGTATTGATGAAACCTGTGCAAAATTTATGCGTTTTGAACCATCCGAAGGTCATTTGCCAAAAAAGGCCGACGAAATCCTGGTTTCCCAAGGTCTCCTAAAGGCCATGGGACTGGACGGAAAAAAAGTGGGAGATACCATTACCCTGCCTTATCAGATTCAGCGAAAAGACGGACTGGATTACAGGAAAGAAAAGGAATTTGTAATCTGCGGGATGTCCAGTGACACCGATGCAAATGAAGAAGCAAAGCGATATACCGCCTGTGTTTCGGATGCTTTTGTAAAACAGGAGTATGCTCCAAAAGAACTTACCTATGAAGTGTACTTCCGCCTCATAGGTAACAGCCGTACCAATGTATATGCCATAGAAGCAAAAATAAAAGAAACCGGAGAAAGATTTGGGATTTCTGAAGACGATATCGTTATCAATAATGAATATTTGAGTGCAAATTATGTGGATCCCATGATGAATGTAACCATTGTCGTGGTTATGCTCATTGTTGTGCTTGCCGGTGTGATTACGTTGTACAGTATTTATTATATTTCCATGATCCAGCGAGTGCGGGAATATGGACAGTTAAAGGCAATTGGCGCTACCAGGCATCAAATCCGCCAGATTGTATTGCGGGAAGGCTATCTCATTGCTGCTGTTGCAGTGCCTCTGGGATTGCTTCTTGGAACCCTGCTTTTACAAAAAGTGTTCCAGCTTCTTGTATATTTCTTAGAATTTGAAACAGATGACTTACAGAATCAGGTAACCATAGAAATCATCCGGAATCAGGAGGTTTCCTGTTTCTACCCATGGATTTATTTCCTGGTGGTTATTGTCACTTTTGTGACTGTCTATCTTTCTCTTTTGAAACCCATGAGCATAGCCGCTAAAATTTCTCCCATAGAAGCGATTCGTTACAACGGGGAAAATGGTTCCTCCAAAAGTATCCGGAAGGGATATGATTCCATCAATTTATTCCGCTTAACAAAATCCAATCTTATGAGAAATAAGAAGCGGACCCTGCTTACCATCCTTTCCATAGGAATCACCGGAATCTTCTTTGTCACAGTGTCAACCGTATTGTCCTGTGCCAATCCAAAGGAAGCTGCAAATGTGAGTATTGAGGGAGAATATGAAATTTCGGTCATTACAGAATCAGGAAACAAGGAGCATCCGGAGCTGGAATGGAGTCAGGTAATGCAGAAGAATCCTCTGACCAGTGAAGTGCTGAATCAGCTCTCCGCTCTGGAAGGGGTCGAAAAAATAGAACCATTTTCTAACATTGCTATGTCAAACGAAGAATTCCCTTCCGGTGGAAATGAAGCCGATCTTGCCGGAATGCCGGAAACGTATGCAAAAGAGCTGGAAGCGGGACTGATAGAAGGGCATATCACCTATGAAGAAATGAAAAACAGCAATAAGGTGATTTTAAATGGAGACCTTCTATACTGGTATCCAGATTTGAAAGTAGGAGATGAACTTGATTTTCAATATATGGATGGTGATGTTCAAAAGGATATCACACTGGAAATCGCAGCCATTGGAAAATATCCGGTTTCCCTGGTGGATTTTGCAGATTTTATTACTGCCCAGGAACATGTGGAGCAGTTATCTCAATATCATTGTTATGACCATATTGCTGTTTTTGGTGATAAAAAGTATGATGCTACATTAGAAAAGCAAATTGAGGAACTGTGCAATAAGACCGGTGGTATAGAACTTAGCAGAACCTGGCAATCCGAATATATGATATGGAAACAGGGAATGTCTTTTCTTGCCACAGGATGTTACTTGTTCCTTGGGGTGCTGGGCCTTATCTGTATCATGAATCTGATCAATACTATGATCAACAGTATTCACATGCGGAAAAAGGAACTTGGCATCATGCAGGCCATTGGACTTTCTGAAAAGCAATTAATCCGTATGCTGCACTTGGAAAGCCTGTTCTATACCGCCGGGGCTGTTCTGTGCTCTGTAGGAATTGGCAGTTTTGCCGGATATCTTTGTTTTCTTTACGCAAAAGAAACAAAGATGCTTAACATTATGTATTATCACTATCCTGTAGTGGCTGTGACCGGAATTGTAGTTGTGATGGCTTTGATCCAATTGTTGTTAGTCACTGTGATTGGAAAATCCATGAAAAAAGAATCACTGATCGATCGGATACGCTTCAGTGAATAGTTCAAAAGGAGCTTGCTTGAGCTCCTTTTTGAATTAATTCTGTGTTTGTTTTATATAACGATTCCATTTCTGTTATTTACGGTATTTTTCTATCCACTTCACGGCAAAGTCCACAAGTTCTCTCTGCCGCATTAAGGTTATCGTTCCATTGCCCAGCGGTGCTTTATATACATTACACTCTTTTTCAAATGCCTCTCCTATTTGGACAAAATCCTCACCATCAACAAACAGGGTATCATATGCTTTCCAAACCCGCTTTCCGTTCTCCATAATTGCACTGTGCTCTGTGCAATTATGCTTACTTGGATATCCAGCTCTTGCATCTGCAAGATGGAGCGAAGTGTTTTTATCATAGCCCACACCTATTAAAAGCACGTATCCATTCAACTCATATAGTTTTCCGATCGGAGAGCCTTCTCCGAAAATATTGGAAAGATCGTGATCTTTTGTGAGATATTCTGCGTGTTTACCATATGATGCAACGGAACGAGCAGGGTGGTCACTTCTTAATACACCAGGCCATTTTCGGAACATTTCGGCAACTGCTCCCATCGTGTTTGTAGGAGTAATATCTTTGTTATATGCAGGCCAGTTGTCACGAATCGTTTGCCACCACTGTTCAGGTTCTTCCCAATGAACACCTGTAACCGGGTCAAGATTTTTCCATGACTGTGTCGGCATCATAATTGTTCCGTCTACCCCCACACTTTCCATGAGTGCCTCAATTACAATCTGTGGACCTCCGCAAACAAACCCAAGTTTGCTCAGAGAGGTGTGTACCATAATGGACTGTCCCTGAGTTACACCAACCTCAGAGAGTGCATTCAGTATATCCTGCTTTAATACAATTTTTCGTTCCATAAATACTTTCTCCTTTATAATTAGTTCATGATATTAGATTCCATGTCAGTTTCGGATATTCTGACCTTTGTGATCTCGGCAATTTATTTTTCTACTTTTTACGTTCACACATGACACATTGTTCCATGATGATGCGGACATGTTCAATGGAATCTGTGCAATCGTTTTTCAACCACTCGGATAAAACTGCCATCAAACCGTTCACATAAAATGCCATCATATATTGCCGATCTGACTCCGGGACTTGAAACCGTTCCAGAATCGGGAAAAACACATGCCACATCATTTGTCTGTAGGTTTCGTCCAGCCGAAGGGAGCTGGAGCGTTTTAATACCGTACAGAACAAGTGTTTATTCTGTTTAAGATATTCCAGATAAGGTATCAGGTATGTGGGTGTGACCAGATACAATTCATCCAGAGGGCATTCCCGGATTTTTGAAATAAAACGCTCTGCACACAGCTTCATGTGTTCCAGAAATTTCCGATTCATGTATTGTACACTTTCTGTCAGCAAATCATCAATGGTTTCATAGTGCAGATAAAAGGTGGAGCGGTTGACACCTGCTGTTTTACAAATCTCTTTTACCGTGATGTATTCTATATCCTTCTTTTCCAGAAGTTCCAGAAATGCCTGGTCCATTCGGGCAGCAGTATGAAAATATTTGCATTCAGACTTCTTCATCCATTTCCACCTTCTTCTTTAATTTTGATAAACAAATCAACTTCACAAAAGCCGTAAGCATGACTGCGTGGAATCAGATACCTTGGAAAAGCATTCCTGTTGCCCGGCAATGTGTTATAGTTACAGAATTTTGCTTTCCCCAGAACTTATTCCTCACTGATTTCCTTTGCTAATTCCATGATTTCAAAAGCATACTTTTGTTTGCCCTTAGCCAGCATTTTTTTATAAATGGGGTAGTTGACTCCCATGCCAACCAGACCGATGAGACCGGTTACAATGCCGAGAACAAACATTATAGTACCGCTGTTGCCGATCACATCCATGGACAGGCACATTCCAATTCCCGTAATGAGGGCGGAAAGGATGCCAAAAGTGTAGGTGAAAATGGTTGCCGGCAGCTTTGCCCTGGCATCCAGCTTGCGAAGGGCGATCACTTTTGAATCGTCCTTCGGTGCATACTCGTTAGCAAGGTGTTCTGCATAAATCTTATCTGTATTCATGGTGTTGCCTCCTTTATTTGATATCCTTAATTATATCGGAGAAAGGATGGAAAAGGAACGACACGAATGGGCATTTGTGTTGAGTTGATCGAAAATCGGATAAATCATAACAGTGCATAACCTTTTACATTTATTATACCACGATTACGATCAGAGAAAATACCCTTGACCTAAAATAAAATTTTTACTTACATCAAATGAAATTTTGTGCTATATTATTAAATTATTAAAGCAGTACCGTATCAAAAAAAGCTTGTTTTCTAAACCTTACGAAGATATACTATGCCATATCAGCAATGTTTTTAAGTATAATTAAGGTCATATTGTTATTCTTACAGAGTAACAGTTTTTTATGATTGTACAAAAAGGTAATGAAAATGAGGAGGAAGATACATGCGGTTATTGTTGGCAGAAGATGAAAAGGCATTATCGAAAGCACTGGTGGCAATTTTGGAGAGAAATAACTACTCCGTAGATGCGGTCTATGATGGACAAAGTGCATTGGATTATCTGGAAATGGATAACTATGATGGAGTAATCTTAGATATTATGATGCCAAAGGTAGATGGACTTACCGTATTAAGAAGAGTCCGGGAAAAGGGAAATCTCATCCCGATTTTGTTATTGACAGCGAAATCAGAAGTAGATGATAAGGTGGAAGGGTTGGATGCCGGAGCAAATGATTACCTGGCCAAACCTTTCCATTCCAAAGAACTGCTTGCAAGAATCCGGGCCATCACAAGAACACAGATTGTACAGACAAATTCTAAACTGACTATGGGGAACGTGACGCTGGATCGGGCTACTTTTGAGCTCTCTACCGCAAAAGGAAGCTTCCGCCTTGCAAACAAAGAGTTTCAAATGCTGGAGCTTTTGATGTGTAATCCTCACCAATTAATTTCCTCGGAACGTTTCCTGGAAAAAATATGGGGATATGACAGTGAAGCTGAAATCAATGTGGTATGGGTTTATATTTCTTATTTGAGAAAAAAATTATCTGCCCTCCATGCAGATATTCAGATTAAAGCCACAAGAAATGCAGGATATTCTCTGGAGGAATTATCATGATCAAAAAACTTCGTATCAAATTAATCGCTGCATCTATGGCTTCGCTCTTTCTCGTGCTTTTTGTGATTGGAGGAATCGTAGGCATTTTAAATTACAGGAAAATCGTAGAGGATGCTGACCGAATTCTTGAAATTTTGGAGGAAAATGCAGGGAAATTCCCCCAAAAATTTCCAGGGGACAGAAAAGATGAACGCCCCAGAATGTCACCGGAAGTTCCTTATGAATCCAGATACTTTTCTATCCTGCTTAATGAAAACGGAGATATTATTTTAACAGATACTTCAAAGATTGTGTCCATTGATACAACGAAGGCAATAGAATATGCTTCTGAAGTTTGGGAAAAAGAAACGGAAAAAGGATTTCTGGATGATTACAGGTATTGGAGATGTTCCTCTAATGGAGAAATACGTATTATTTTCCTGGATTGCAGACGTCAATTAGACAATTTCAAGAACTTTTTACTCACAACATTTGGTGTATCAAGTATTGGACTTTTATCTGTATTTATTTTAATGGTTTATTTTTCTGCCCGTATTATAAAGCCATTTTCCGATAATTATGAGAAACAGAAGCGCTTTATTACAGATGCAGGCCATGAATTAAAAACTCCACTGACCATTATTGAAGCTGATACAGAAGTTTTGGAAATGGATTTTGGAGAAAACGAATGGCTGCAGGATATACAAGGACAGACAAAACGGCTTGCAGACTTGACCAATACTCTGGTGATGCTTTCTCGCATGGAGGAAGGGACAAACAAAGATATGAAAATAGAACTTCCATTATCCGATATTGTGGAAGAAGTGTGTCATGCATTCCAGGCACCAGCAAGGATACAGAATAAAACTCTGGACAATGCCATAGAACCAATGATATCCATAAAGGGTGACGAAAAAGCAATCCGAGGTCTTATAACAATTCTCCTTGACAATGCAGTAAAATATACCAATGAAAATGGGCAGATTTCTGTTTCTCTGGAAAAGAAAAAAAACCGTATTTACCTGTCTGTTTTTAATACAACAGAGCAGATTTCAAAAGAGCAGATCTCCCATTTATTTGATCGGTTTTACCGTACAGATACTTCCAGAAATTCTCAGACAGGAGGCTATGGTTTAGGACTTTCCATCGCCGCGGCCACAGTAGAGGCTCACAAAGGGAAGATTATTGCGGAAACAGCAGATGAAAAATCGTTGCGGATCACTGTGATTTTTTATTGACAAAAAATCCTTCTTTTGATATATTATTTATTGGTTAGATATAACTAATTACCTCGCAAGAGGTTTTTTCTTTCTATGTAAGTTAGTTATATCTAATTATTATAATTCAAAGTGGGGCACTTTAGAATGGATATAAAAACCAAAATAGAAAAAAACGATTGGAGGCTGTTCAATGAAAAAAATAGTGTATGTGATTCTTGGTTGTGTAAGTGCTGGAATGGGAGCCATAGGTGCTGTGTTTCCTATGCTGCCGACTTTTCCTTTTTTGATGCTGGCTGCGTATTGCTTCGCCAGATCTTCCCAGAAGCTTGACACCTGGTTTAAAAACACAAAGCTGTATAAAGACAATCTTGCGGATTTTGCAGAAGGCAAAGGGATGACCAGAAAAACGAAATGCCGGATCATGCTTACGGTAACATTATTGATGAGCATTGGTTTTGTTATGATGGGACTCAAAGGTATTATTACCGGATGCATTATATTGGGAAATGTTTGGATTTTTCACCTGGTATATTTTATTTTCGGCGTGAAGACGATTCCTGTAATGGAGGAAAAAGATAGATGAAAAAAACATTAAATATTACATTATTTCTTAGCTTTATCGTAACCATAATGGCACCCATTACAGGGATATACATTCACAAGCTGGCGGCAGCCGTATTTCTTCTATTAAGTATTATCCATATAATCACCTATCGAAAAAAAATAAAAGGAAAGCAATGGCTGCTGTTGGTACTTATCCTGTTTTCGTTTGTCAGTGGATTATTCAGCATGATTTTAGAACAATACCCGGTTATCCTTCATGTGCATCATATGAGTTCTATTGTATTGCTATTCTTTTTGACTATTCATATATTTGTGTTTCATAAAAAAATGATATTCCATAGCTCGTACAAACAGTAATGTTTGGTACGGGCTTTTTGATTTTATGTTTCAGAAAGAACTCATCTTTAAAGTGTAATTAAGGTAAAGCTGGTAAGGTATCCCTGTCAAGATAACGAAACAGGAGGAATACTTATGGCTTATCAAATGACCTTTAAACGTTATGAACTAAAATATCTGCTGAACAGGCAGGAAAAAGAACAGATTCTTATGGCGATGAAACCGTATATGAAGCTTGATGATTACGGAAGAACGATTATAAGGAATATTTACTTTGACACGGATACCTTCCGGTTAATCCGACGTTCACTGGAAAAACCGGTATACAAAGAAAAACTCCGCATACGAAGCTATAAACCAGTGCAGACAACAGACCCGGTATTTGTGGAAATCAAAAAAAAATACAAATCTGTGGTTTACAAACGCAGACTGCAGCTTCCGGAAGAGAAGGTTATGGAAAGTTTTCAGACAGGAGAACCTCTTCCGGTACATTCGCAAATAGGGGATGAAATTCAATATTTCCGTGACTACTATAAAAATCTTCATCCATCTGTATTTTTATCTTATGAAAGGGAAGCCTATTATTCCCTGGATGGCAGTGATTTCCGGGTAACCTTTGATGAAAATATTCTTTATCGAAGGAAAGACTTTTCCCTTGGCAGTGAAATTTACGGGATTTCTTTGCTGGGTGAAGACCAGACATTAATGGAAATTAAAACTTCCGGTGGGATTCCCCTCTGGATGAGTGAAACGCTTACAAAACATCATTTATATAAAACATCATTTTCAAAATACGGTTCTGCTTATCAGTGTATGCTGGCAGAATCCTTACAGGGAGGATACAAAAATGTCTAATACTTTATTTCAGGGAATTTTTGATACAGATATGACCAGTATGATTTCTATTTCAGATTTTCTATTGTGTGTAGGATGTGCCCTTTTCATCGGACTGATTCTGGCAGGAACCTACATGTACGGAACTAAATATACAAAAAGTTTTGTGGCAACCCTGGCACTGCTTCCTGCCGTAGTATGTGTAGTCATTATGATGGTGAATGGAAATGTTGGAACTGGTGTGGCTGTTGCCGGAGCTTTCAGCCTGGTGCGGTTTCGTTCAGTTCCCGGTTCTGCTAAAGAAATCGGAGCGATTTTTCTGGCCATGTGTTCTGGTCTGGTAGCAGGAATGGGATATCTGTCCTATGCACTGTTATCTGCACTAATTCTCGGTGGAATCATGCTGCTGTATAACCGTATGGATTTTGGAACAAAAAAACACGGTTTACGCTACAAAACCTTACATATTACCATACCCGAAGATTTGGATTACAGCGGAGTATTCGACAAGATATTAAAGAAATATACCACCGATTATGAGGTGGTTCAGATTAAAACTACCAACATGGGAAGCTTATTTAAACTCACCTATAACCTGACACTGAAAGATCCGGCAAAGGAAAAAGAATTGATTGACGCACTCCGATGCAGAAATGGAAATCTGGAAATTACCATGTGCAGACAGGAAACGGTAATCGGAGAATTATAGGAGGCGATGAAAATGCGTAGAAAAGAAGTTTTCTTGTTTTTTTTGATGGGAACATTGATGTTATCCGGCTGTAACACAAAGTTGGAAGAAAATACGCAGCAAAGTACAGAATCTTCAGCTGCTGTAAGTACTTCGGTTACGGAAATCGATACTTCCGATATGTTTTCAGATCGTGACATAGAAGTAGGATATGAAGAATCAGAAAGCGTCACCATTTCTCTGTCTGATAACGGGTCTTCCTGTGAATCAGATGCTGTGTCCATTACAGAAAATACCGTGACAATTAAAGAAGAAGGCACTTACATTCTTTCCGGTTCTCTTTCAAATGGAATGGTGATTGTAGAAGCAGAGGATACAGATAAAATCCAATTGGTTCTGAACGGTGTAAGCATCTCTAACACCCAGTCAGCAGCTTTGTATGTCCGTTCGGCAGATAAAGTGTTTGTTACCACTGCTTCAGGAACGGAAAATATTCTGGAACATAACGGTACTTATACGAATATAGACGAAAACAATATTGATGCAGCAGTATTTTCCAAATCAGATCTGACGTTTAATGGAGAAGGCACTCTTAGGGTCACAGCACAGGAAGGGCATGGAATTGTATCAAAAGATGATCTGGTTCTTACAAGCGGCACCTATGTGATTACCAGTGCCAGTCATGGGATTTCAGGAAAGGACAGCGTCCGTATTGCCAATGGCTCTTATACCATTGTATCAGGAAAAGATGGAATCCATGCAGAAAATACAGAAGACAGCAGCCTTGGATTTGTTTATCTGGCGGGAGGAACTTTTAATATTACATCCCAGCAGGACGGAATCAGTGCCAGTGCATGGTTACAGGCAGAAGATGGAACTTATACCATTTTGACAGGAGATGGCAGTGCCAGTGTACAGAGTCAAAATGGCGGAGACGGAAAACCAACGGACCGGACAGTTCAGGAAGAAACAGAAGAAGATACAACCAGCATCAAGGGAATAAAAGCAGCTGCACAACTGGTATTGAAAGGAGGCACCTACACCATTGATGCAGAAGATGACACCCTTCATTCCAATGGAAATCTTGTTATCAGCGGAGGTACTTATACATTATCATCAGGAGATGATGGAGTTCATGGGGACTCCAATGTAACCATTTCCGGCGGGAACATAGACATTGCTAAAAGCTACGAGGGAATCGAAGGATTGAGTATTGATATTACAGGCGGTGAGATTTCTTTATTGGCATCTGATGATGGAATGAATGCTGCTGGCGGCAACGACAGCAGTGGCTTTGAAGGTCCAGGATCCGGAGGTGACCAGTTTGCAGCCACAGAAGGAGCCTATATCCATATTTCGGGAGGTACGCTCCATATAAATGCTTCCGGAGATGGGATTGATTCTAATGGGGATATTACGGTTTCCGGAGGCGAAACTTACGTTTTAGGACCTACGAATGATGGAAATGGAAGCTTGGATTACAACGGAAATGCCCAGGTGACAGGCGGTATTTTTGCAGCGTCCGGTTCCTCCGGTATGGCACAAAGCTTTGGTTCTTCTTCCACACAGGGTGTTATCATGGTAAACGTAGAGGAACAGAAAGCTAATACGGATATTGCACTTCTCAATATCAGCGGTACAGAGCTTCTGAGCTGGACAGTTGAAAAGGAATATTCTTCTATTATTGTAAGCAGTCCGGATATTAAAGAAGGCGAAACTTATACCATAAAAGCCGGAACGACGGAACAAAGCATTACCATGGACAGTCTGGTTTATGGGAATAATTCTTCAGGAGGAACTCCTGGAAGAAACGGTGGAGAAAGAGACGGCATGAAAGACGGCGGTATGCAGGGAGGACCGGGAAAAAGACAAGATTCTGAAAACATGGAGAACCCACAGGGAAATATCCCACCTGATGCCTCGTCTGGTGAGACTTCAGAAAATAGTACATCAGAAGGAGGAAACAGCCTATGAGTCAATGCTCCTGATGCTTTTCCTCTCAACAAGTTTACTTACTCCATTTGAATTAGGCTATAAGAATTATTTCAAGATTTTTAACCTACATTTTTCAGTCATAAATAGGTGGCTTATAAGATAACCTCAAATTTGGCCTACCTATTTTAGAAGCAAATAGGCCACTAAGAAGGCTTCTACATATTCCACCTACATTTCAAAGTAGAAAGTAGACTAGTATCACGAATATTAAATAATTGCTATATTAAACAGATGCCGCTTCCTCTTC
>NZ_CANTKB010000004.1 GCF_947654165.1 uncultured Blautia sp. | reverse complement strand
TGCCATTTATGCAGAATTTTCATTCTGTTATGCAATAGTTTCCGAGACTACTCAATACACTATATACTCACTATAACACAGAATTTCGGATAAATCATTGCTGACATTCGTTTTTACGTTTATCAGATAATGTTTTAGGGCATAAAAAAACCAGAAGTCCGAAAACTCCTGGATATTTTTTATTTCTTATCATTGATATAAATAGTTCTGATACTCCGGCAATTCAATACTGGTATTGTCAATCCACTGATATCCCGTATTGATAAAAGCATCATTCTCCAAACCCTGATCCGCTCTCACTCCGGCTATCACTGTGGCATATCCCATTCCGTATGGATTCTGTGAAAGCACTCCAATCTCAACTCCATCTTTCACAGCCTTAATCTGCTTTGCACCTGCATCAAATCCAATTACCTTAATTTCTTTATTTGAAGCGTTAACAATATCCAGCACGCTGTTTGCTGCTGTTTCATTGGTACAGTAATATCCTTTTACATCAGGATACAGCTTTAATACAGCTTCTGCCAGTTCTGTCATACTGGTCTCTTCATTTTCGTGAGAAATATTCACGATTTCAATTTCAGGATGATTTTTCTCTATTTCATCTGTGAATCCTGCTTCTCTCTTCACACTGGTCTCAGAGGTCTTTACATGCGTCATAACAGCCACCTGACCTTTATCCCCAATTGCTTCTGCCAGTTTTTTTGCTGCTTCAGCCCCTGCAGCATAATTATCTGTGGCACAGACTGCATTTACCTGAACATTCTCCACACCGGAATCTAACACAATTACAGGAATTCCGTTTAACGTAGCTTCCTCTACCTGTGCCTGACAGGATTCCATATCAATCGCAGCCAGACATAAAATAGCCGGATTTTCTGAAAGAACCGCATCAATAATATTAATCTGGCTCTCCACATCTGTTTCTGCTCCCGGACCCTCAAATGTCAGTTTGATTTTATCCTCACCTTTATATCCCATTTTTTCATTTAAATCCGCAACAGCAGCATCCATGCCCTTCTCCACACTTTTCCAGAAACCTGTTTTGGTATTCTTAACCACCACCGCAATACGGCTTCCCGGTTCCGGATTTAATTCTTCCAAAGAAGTGTAATCATGTGTCCCCGCCTGCTCCTTCAAGGTTTTCATAATCAGATCATCACTGGCATTGTTTTCGGAAACCTCCGGATTATCTTGTTCTTCTGTCTCCTGTGTTTCATCTGTTTTTTGCGTTTCATCTATGTTCTCCGGTTCCCGCTGCTCCTCTTCCTGCTTCGCTTCTGTTTTCTCTGATGCATTCTGTTCCTGATTTTCTTTATCTTTTTGTTCTTCTGTATTTTTCTTTTCTGTATCAGGGTTTGATTTCTTGCTTCCACATCCACCCAGCACACTGACTGCCAACATGAAACAAATCAAGCCTACCATAATTTTTTTCATGACTTTACCTGCCCTTTACACATTCTTATCCTCAAGTTGCACTTCTTTCTCATTATACACCAAACCTTTAAATAGTCCAGTCCCCTCAAAGGTGTTTATAAATTTTTTCGAAATGCTTCACATCCTTTTATCTGTCCAATGCTCCTGCGGTGCAAAAATCCCATAAAGAAGCAGTGCAGAGAGCGGGCCCAAGACAAATCCTGCACCTCCATAGAAAATCAAGCCAAGATAAACAGAAAACAGTACCAGAAGTGGAGATACTCCTATATGACTCCCCACAAGTCTTGGCTCCATAAACTGTCTGACCGCTGCTGTGATGAAATACAGTACCAAAAAACCGATTCCCACTATATTCTTCCCCTGAATCAAAAACAGAATTCCTGCAGGGATAAAGAAAAGACCTGTTCCAAGCACAGGCAAAGCATCTAACAGCCCAACAGTCAAACCCCAGCCTAAAAAGCCAGGTATCTTTAAGATCCAAAGCCCTGCCACACAGACCAGGCAGATTACCAACATGATTTTCACCTGTGCTTTCAGATATTCTTTCATCCCCCTTCGTATTTTTTTCAAAAACTCCTTCATTTTCATAAAAAAAATCTGTTTTTCCAAAAAAGCAAGCACCTTTTCTCTTTCCTGCAAAAACAAAATTCCTGTTATAATAGAAATCATTATTACACCTAAAGCAGACACACAAGCTTTCACAGAATGCATGGCCTTTTCCACACCATTTCCATTTCTCAAAAAATGTTGCTTCAACAAATACATCTGCTGATAAATATATGCACTGCTTTTTTCAGCCGATATTCCGATTGCCCCCTCTGCACTCTCACAGCAATCATAAATAAACTTCTCCGCTTCCTGCTGAATTACAGGAAAATACTTTACACTTTCCCCTGCTTTTTTTGTCACCGCTTCTGCACTCATAATAAGAAATCCTAATACCAACAAAATAAAAATCAGAATCACCACACTTCCTATCCCACTTTCTGTAAAATGCAGCTTTTTACTCCATGGTCTTTCTGCCAGATAAGCAGCCATAGGATGAACCATTTCTGCCAACATCCAACCAATCAAAAAAGGAAGCATCACAGGAAGGACATATTTCATGCCCAAAAACACTCCTGTTACTGCTCCCACTATCATACCTGCTTTTCTCCAATTCATCCTCTGTTCCCCCATACTCTTATTTCGTCAGTTTATCTGTTTATTTATAGTATGGTAGATCAAAGATTTCCTATACTATAGGAAAATTTCCAACTGGTTTTACTTGAAATTCCATTTTTTTCTTTGTTCTTGGATGGAAAAAAGAAAGTTTATATGCACAAAGAGAAATGTCCTGGGTTATTTCTCCTTCTGCTTTATTCTGATTATACTTTGCATCACCAAAAATAGGCATACCCGCATGAGCAAGCTGCACTCTGATCTGGTGGTGTCTTCCTGTTTCTAATTGAATTTCCAGCAAACTTCCTTCTTGCGTTTCACGTATTTTTTTATAAAAAAGCTTTGCCTGTTTGCTCCTCGGTGTTTTATAATCCACTACTCTGGAACAATTGGTTCTGCCATCTTTTTCTAATTCATCCACCAGACAATCCTTCTCTTTTTTCGGATGTCCTTCCACATAAGCCAGATATCGCTTTTCAAACTTTCCCTGCTGCACCTGTCTGCTCAGGTTTGCTGCACTTTCCTGGTTCTTTGCAAAAACCAAAAGCCCCTGAACCGGCTGATCCAATCGATGCACAACAGCCAGGTATGGCGGATTCCCCTTCTGAACTAAATATGTTTTCAGAGCACTTTCCATATCCATACTTCCGATTCTCTTACTCTGCACCGGAAATCCAGCCGGTTTTCTGCACACAATCAAATCTCCATCTTCAAACACTATCATTTCTTCTATATGATTCATCGTATTACTGTATCCCATCTTTCCCTCATATCTTTCTTTTCTTTTTTTCCAGTATAACACCAAAAATGAACAACCGCTATATCTTTCACCTACGATATAACGGTTGTCCTAATGATCTGCGTTATTCAATTTTTTTATTCCTTTCTTTTTTAACTTCTAAATTGACATTTATTAGTTAAATTTTATTTTCAGTTTACGCTTCCTTTCTAAGTATTTTTATATAATCTTTTTTCTTTATAGATTTATGTAGATAAAAGATTTTTCATCCTATCTGTTTTATTTTATCAATTCTCATCTTCTATGGAATACTTTATTCTAAATATATTATTTAAAATAAGTTTCTTTTTTTCAGATATTCTACTAAAATCTTTATCTGTGATGCTTCTATAAATTTTTAAAACATAATATATTTTATTGCTTAGAAACGATATTCAATTTTTTTATGATATGAAACATGTGATGCATGTTTTTTTAATTCTTCTTTCGTCCCCTGTTTTATAAATTCTTATGGTCTTCCTTCGGAATTTATTGAAAGTTTTAATATCAATCTATATAGTACTAATAAAAAGTTTCCAACAAATAGTTCCGTCTATTTTGTTTTCCAGATATTTCTTTATACCATTCTCTGAAATATAATGAATCCTTTTCAGATTCTCGAATACAACAGGCCTATTTCACGAATACAACTCATCATACTATTTTTGTTATATTTAAAAGATGTATAAATACTTTATCTTTTTAAAATATATTTCTTTACATATATTTTAAAATCTTTCTATTACTGGTGTGGTAATTATTCAATATGAGGACATTTTTGATATTTACCTGAATCTCTTTTTCCTGTTTGCTCTTCGGAATTCTTCCGTTAGTAGGTAGTTCAGGTCTTTCTGAGGGGCTTATGCCTTACCACTCTCATATTGATAAATTGATTCATCCTTTCCCATTGGACTGTACCTCCTTATCAATTTTGAAACTTAACACCTCTTTTTTGTTTATTTTATAGGTTCCATTGGTAATTTAAAAATAAATTTGATTTTAAATTATCTGGCTGCTATAAAATTGATTTTTCATTATTACTTTATCCTTAGTACTTTATTTATTATTCTTTATCTTATTCTGTACACTCCGTACACCTAAAGTTTAATAAGTAATAAATCTTTTGTACTTTGTAGCCATCTTCAAAATTGATTTCTCGTCTCAGATTTTGAAATGGATGTGATGTAATATTGAATCATCTTTTGTTTCTTAAGGTGTTTTGTTTTTGTTGATATTATAATAACACCTGCCCCTTGATTTGTCAATAACTTTTTTCAAAAAATGTTGTATTTTTTTATTACTATATAAATATCTTTGTTTATGCTGTGAATTATATTTATTTTTACATAATTTTCCGACAATTTATTCTTTTAAAAAAATTATAAATCCAGAACATTTCACATATAAAAACAAGCCTGATAAAGTAAGTTTACTTTTCAGACTTGTTCCTATTTTAAAAAAGACCTCTTATTTTCCTGATCTGTAATAATTGATCAGACATCCATCCAGGATAATCTGTCGCTCATCCGGTGTCATTTCTCCCAATCCAAGTGTGAATTCTTTCAGAGTATCCCCCACCACATATGCCTTCAGTTCTCCAGCATTATTTTCAATGGCAGCCTTAACCCCGGGAATAAAAAGATAGTCTCCGTTCTTAAACGGGAGTTCCCCTTCCTGAATCAAGAACGGCAGCATACCCCAGTTCATCAGATTAGAACGGTATCTCTTGGTCGCATACTCATTGGCAATATTAGCCCATCCTCCCAGAACTTTCTGACAGGATGCCGCCTGCTCTCTTGCGGATCCATCCCCTGGCTTCACGGCAAAAATAGTACTTCCGATTCCTGTATTCTCATTATTGATTTCTGTATAAACAGTCTTCACTTTATCCAGGGCTTTTCCCACTTCTTCCATGGCCTCTCCAGGACAGTTTCCTGCTTCTCTTGCTTTCTCTGCTTTCTGTACTTCCTTGGCTTTTCCCACATATTCCGGATCTTTTCTGGACAAGGCAAATTCTGCCAGCTTCAGAGGATTGGAACGGAAAGAAGAAGTCTCTCCGGATGGAATCAACTCGTCTGTGGTAGTAACGGGATCATGAATTTCGGATACAACTTTTAACAGCAGATTTTCTGTAAGTGCAGGCATTTGCGGCCAATCCTTGATATTCGGACCAAATTGAACCTCCACACTTGGATCCGCTGTGCCTTTGCTGTCAAAGACACGGTTTGCATAAATAGTACTGTCAAAATAATATTTTGGTTTTCTGTATTCGCCGGCATACTCTGTTGCCGGTGTAAGGAAGCCTTTATTTGCTGCTGTAGCTGCGATGGAACGGGCATCCATAAGAGCCACAGAAGAAATTTGTCCATTCTGTATCTTAGATCCCTCACGATTAGGGAAGTTTCTGGTAGAGTGGCGGATGCTCAGGGCATTGTTTGCCGGTGTATCTCCTGCTCCGAAACACGGACCGCAGAATGCCGTCTTCACTACCGCACCGGTCTGAATCAGATCAGCCAGAACTCCATTTTTCGCCAATTCCATGTAAATCGGCGTACTTGCGGGATAAATACTCAGCGTAAATGCATCTGAACCTATACTTGCACCTTTTAAAATATCTGCCGCATCACAGATATTTTCAAAACCGCCGCCTGCACATCCTGCAATGATTCCCTGTTCTACATAGAGTTTTCCGTTTTTCACCTTATCCTTCAGTGTGTATGGAATCTTTCCATCCAGACTTACCTGGGCTTTCTTCTCTACATCCTCCAGAATATCCATGAGATTTTCATTTAACTCTTCAATCGTATAAGTATTGCTTGGATGGAACGGCATGGCGATCATCGGTCGAATAAGGCTTAGATCTACATACACCAGACCATCGTAATAAGTCACTGCTCCCGGCTGCAGTTCTTTGTAACTCTCACTTCTTCCGTGAATATCATAAAAGTCCTTAATGACAGAATCTGTTTTCCAGATAGAGGAAAGACAGGTAGTCTCTGTGGTCATGACATCCACACCGATTCTGAAATCTGCACTGAGGTTCTCTACACCCGGTCCCACAAATTCCATCACTTTGTTCTTCACATAACCATTGGCAAACACAGCTCCGATAATCGCCAACGCCACGTCCTGAGGACCGACACCCGGGATTGGTTTTCCTGTGAGATAAATTCCGACCACTTCCGGCCGCTTGATATCATAAGTTCTTCCCAGAAGCTGTTTTACCAGTTCCGGACCTCCTTCTCCCATTGCCATGGTTCCAAGAGCACCATAACGGGTATGGCTGTCAGATCCAAGAATCATCTTGCCGCTTTCTGCCATCATTTCTCTTGCAAACTGGTGGATGACAGCCTGATGAGGCGGGACATAAACACCGCCATAACGCTTGGCACAGGTAAGACCAAACATGTGATCATCCTCGTTAATAGTTCCTCCCACTGCACACAAAGAATTATGACAGTTTGTGAGTACATAAGGAATCGGAAACTTTTCCAGACCCGAGGCTCTGGCTGTCTGTATAATACCTACAAATGTAATATCATGAGAAGTTAATTTATCAAATTTAATCTTTAGCTCATCCATGTTTCCGGAGGTATTATGCTCTGCCAAAATCGAATAAGCAATGGTATTTCGAGCTGCCTCTTCTTTTCTCGGTGCTGCCTGCCCTGTCTTTGCCTGGATCCAGGATGCTGCTTCTGTTCCGTCTTCCATAAGTTCTGTTCCGTTTACCAGCCATGCACCCTTTTTATATAAATGAATCATACTGTTCCTCCATTCTCCTGTTGTTTTTACCATTATAAATTTTATCATGATAAAATGCAAGTATTTTAGCGTAATAAATTAATTGTATACAATCAAGCCACAAAAAAGAGAGGACTATCCGTTTGGACATTCCTCCCTCATCTTACTGTTTAATCTTGTTTTCTCATAAAATCCATGTAACTGGAAACCATCAGAGCAATCTTAAAGGTCAATGCATCATCAAAGACACGAATATCCAGACCTGTGCTCTTTTGAATTTTTTCTAATCTATATACCAGCGTATTCCTGTGAAGGAATAGCTGTCTGGATGTTTCTGAAATATTCAGGTTATTGTCAAAGAATTTATTAATGGTATTTAAAGTCTCATCGTCCAGAGAATCCGGCAGTTTTCCGCCAAATACTTCCTTCATGAACATTTCGCAAAGCGGCATTGGAAGCTGGTAGATCAAGCGGCCGATTCCCAGATTATTATATCCAACGATGCTCTTTTCAACATAAAAGATTTTTCCCACATCCAGAGCCATTTTTGCTTCTTTATAAGAGCGGGATACATCTTTGATTTCATTAATAATATTACCGTAAGAAACACGTACCTGAGACATTGCTTCTGCATTAAGCATATCAACAATCATTCTTGCAATACCCTCAATTTCATCATAGCCGTCATTCTCTTCCAGGCTGCGGACGATAATAATATTTTTCTCGTCTATCGCTGTAATGAAATCATTGCTTCTGGAAATAAACAGATTCTTCAAGATTTCCATAGAATCCTGATCTTTCTCATTTTTTGTCTCAATAAGCAGCACTACACGTTTTGCTTCTACTGCAATATGAAGTTTTTTAGCTCTGTTGTACACATCTACCAACAGCAGATTGTCCAAAATCAGATTCTGAATAAAATTAGATTTGTCGAAACGTTCTTTATATGCTACGATCAGATTCTGGATCTGTGCCACTGCCACACGGCCGATCATATAGGCATCTTCATTGCTTCCTCTTGCTACCAGCACATATTCCACTGCCTGATTATCGTATATTTTAAAGAAATGATAGCCTTTGATCACCTGACTGTCTGCCATAGATTCCGCAAATGCTCTGATATCACCGAAATCTTCATTTTCTACTGCAAAGGTAGTCGAATTCACCTTTCCATCTATATCCATAACACAAAGGTCAATTCTTGTAATTGCTCTTAATTCGTCTAATGTTTTTTGTATTACCTGGCTTGAAATCATAACTCATTCTCCTTCTGTTGCTGTCACGGAATTTTCTATGATTAATAATACCCTATTTTTTTCTGATTGGCAACCTGCCTGTTTGGAATTTGTTTTAATTACACAAAGAGAAAGACCGCTGCATAGCTGTTTTTCAGCATTTGCATCGGTCTTCTCCCTGCTTTGTCAAAGGATTTTGTAATTAGATATGCAGTCTGAATGCTGCCTCGTTCCAACGTAATTCATTCTTCAGATTGCGGATATTAGTATCTTTATCAATGTATACCGCTTCAATTCCCATGGCTGCTGCCCAATCTCCCATCTGTTCTGCTGTCAGATCATAGGAAAATGCTGTATGATGTGCACCGCCTGCTAAGATCCATGCTTCTGCACCTGTCTGCAGATTTGGTTCCGGTGTCCAGAAATTCGTTGCAACAGGAAGTTTCGGCATTGGTTTTTCAACTTTCTTGCAATTTACATCATTAATGATCAGACGGAATCTGTCGCCTAAATCAATCAGAGATGTAGCAATACCTTTTCCTGTCTTTGAAGTGAATACCAGTCTCGCAGGGTCTTCTCTGTCTCCCATGGAAAGCGGCTGACATTTAATACTGATAGGACCGTCTGCAATTGTCGGGCACACTTCCAACATATGAGCTTCCAGAATTCCTTCTTTTCCAGGAACCAGGTTATATGTATAGTCTTCCATAAAGGAAGTACCTTTTGCATCTTTTTTGCCCTGTGTCATGATTTTCATCAGACGTACCATGGCTGCTGTCTTCCAGTCACCTTCACCGCCGAATCCATAGCCTTTTTCCATCAGTCTCTGAATAGCCAGTCCCGGAAGCTGCTGCAAGGAACCCAGATCACCGAAGTGCGTAACAATCGCCTGATAATTTTTCTCTTCCAAGAAACGCTCAAAACCGATTTCAATCTGTGCCTGTACTGCAACATGTTTTCTGAATTCTGCTGCATCTCTTCCTTCCAGAAGGATTTCATACTTATCATAATATTCTTCTACCAATGCTTCGGTATCAGCCTGGGATACTGCTTTCACCGCTTCTGCGATTTCATTTACAGGATACGCATCTACTTCCCATCCAAATTTGATCTGTGCCTCTACCTTGTCACCTTCTGTAACAGCAACATTTCTCATGTTATCTGCGATTCTCATGACACGGATATGGCTGCTTTCGATTACTCCGATTGCTGTTCTCATCCAGGAAGCGATTCTTTCCTGAACATCTTTATCATCCCAGAAACCTACGATTACTTTACGCTCGATTTTCATACGGCTCACAATGTGTCCGTATTCTCTGTCACCATGAGCTGCCTGGTTTTCATTCATAAAGTCCATATCAATGGCATCATACGGGATTTCTCTGTTAAACTGTGTATGCAGATGCAATAACGGTTTTCTAAATTCCTGCAAACCTAAAATCCAGGATTTTGCGGGGGAAAATGTATGCATCCAGGTGATCACACCTGCACAATTTTCATCTGCGTTTGCTTCATTAAAAGTCTGGCGAATCATAGCATTTGTTAAAAGTGTTGGTTTCCAGACTACTTCATAAGGAAGAACCCCTGATGCATTCAGGCGGTCTACCATAATTCTGGAATGTTCTGCTACATGTTCCAGACACTCATCTCCGTATAAATCCTGAGAACCTGTACAGAACCAGAATTTGTAATTTTTCATCTCTAACATAATTATATTCCTCCAATTTTCTTTGATAAAACGCTCTTTTCTTTCTAATATCGAGTATAGTATCCAAGTTAAAAAAAGAAAAGAAATCTATTCTTTATTTATGGACATTTATTATCTTTTTTGTTACAGTAATCAAAAGGAGGTCTGGCTATGTTAGCAAATTTTGAAAAACGAGAAAATACTGATAAATCCAGTGTATGGGCAGGAAGTTATCAAAATCTCCATAATCTGCCCCACTGGCATCTGGAATGTGAACTAATCTATGTCCAGACCGGAGAAGTGACTGTTTCCCATAATAATACAGCATATCATCTCCAGAAAGAAGACTGCATCTTTATTAACAGCGGAGAAATCCACTATATCAAGGGTTCCGAAGACAGCATCACGGACATATTAATGTTTGATACGGCTCTTCTTGGGAATATATCCCCGAAACATTTCCAGCTTCTGTATCCCAGACTCAGACACCATTATCCTGTGATGGAATATTTTCATGCTATACGGGATGAATTGAAGAAAAAGAAGGAATTTTATGATGTGAAGGTTTCCTGTCTGATGACAGACTTTATCATTGATATTTTCCGTCATGAACCTTTATGCGAACAAAAGCAATTAAAAGACAGCAGTTCTATTGAAAATTATAAGAATCTGCTGTCTGAAATAGAAGAAAAATGCAGCTATATTACATTCGAAGATGCCTGCGTTTTCATGGGGCTCTCCAAACCTTATTTTTCCAGGTTTTTTAAGAACCTTTCCGGAATGACCTTTTCTCAATACCTGAATATTATCCGACTGGAAAAAGCAATTCAGCTATTAAATCACAATACAGAAAATCTGTCTATCACCCAGATTGCTTCCTCCTGCGGTTTTGATACCATACGTCATTTCAATCGGGTATTTAAAGATTTCACAGGGCTTTCCCCTCGGCAACTGCCGGAGAACTATGTTCTCAGTTCTCATTCCATCCGGAGCATGAAGAAGAACTTTAATCCTACGCTGCCCTGTTCGGTGCTGGTGGAAGACTTTTTATAAGAATTCTCCATTTTCCTTTATTACCTTTTGATACCAGTAGCCGGAATCTTTTATGATTCTTTCCTGTGTCCTGTAATCCACATAAATCATTCCAAACCGGTCTGCATATCCACTGTGCCACTCAAAATTATCCATGAGGGACCAGTGGAAGTAGCCCCTGATGTCTACGCCATTTTCAGAGGCACGTTTCAGTTGTCTTAAATAACCCTCTAAAAAGTCAATCCGGTTCTGGTCATGGACTTTTCCGTCTGAAGATACTGTGTCATGGCAGGAAAGTCCGTTTTCTGTAATATAGATAGGGCTTTGATATCTCTCATACAGGAAATAAGGTCCCCAGTATAAGCACTCTGGAGTAACCGGCCATCCCAAGGCTGTTTTAGGAAATCCGTCATACCGCTTTACAACTTCCGGTTTTCCATCCTTTCCCATACGAATCCGGTTCCCGTTGTAAATATTTTGCCCATAGAAATCAATAGGCTGCGAAATAAGCTTCATATCTTCTGGTGTCATGGTTGGAAGGTAATCCTTATATAATTTCAAACCATCTTCTGGATATTCACCTCTAAAAATCGGGTCGCTCCACCAGGTCACATTCCAAGTCCAATTCTGCAAATCCGGATTTACCTGCATCAAGTGCATACGTGCTGCTTCGATATCTTCCGGCCGTTCACTATCTGGATAACTCATAGAACCAGTAGGTGCAATTCCGATTAAAATGTCCCTTTTCGCTGCCTCACGCATTTTCTTCACCGCCATACCATGTGCCATGAGTACATGATGTGCCATTAAAAACGTATCTCTTACAGGGACTTTTAACCCAGGAGCATGTACCCCTGTCATATAGCCAAGTCCGATAAAACACTGGGGCTCATTTACAGTAAAAAAATGGGTCACTTTATCAGAAAATTCTTTTGCAATAAAAGCCGCATAGTCTGAAAACCACTCCACAATCTCCCTGTTCATCCATCCGCCTTTTTTATAAAGCTCATAAGGAAGCTCCCAATGATACAGGGTAATATATGGCTCTATATTAGCTGCACATAACTCATCTACCAGCTCATGATAAAATTTCAATCCTTTTTCATTCACTGTACCTGTCCCATTTGGAAAAACTCTGGACCAGTTAATGGAAAAACGGTATCCCTGAACTCCCATTTTTTTCATCAACGCCACATCTTCCCGAAATCTGTGATAATGGTCACAAGCCATGTCTCCAGAATGTCCCTCAAAAACCTTTCCCTCTTCTTTGCAAAAAACATCCCAGATATCCCAGCCTTTTCCATCTTGAAAAGCTGCTCCTTCTATTTGGTATGCAGAGGTTGCCTGCCCCCATACAAAATTATCTCTAAAGCTCATAGTTCTGTTCCTTTCCAGTTGGTACTACTTTCTCTCAATATCAGCTCTGTATCAATCAAATACCGCTTTTTATGTGGTTTCTTTCCACTCACCAGGTCTAATAAAAGTTCTGCCGCCACTTTTCCCAGCAGTTCTTTATTCTGCCTTACTGTGGTCAATGCCGGTTTAAAAACTCTGGCATATTCAATGTCATCAAACCCTACAAAAGAAATATCCCGAGGCACCTGATATCCAGCTTTCACGGCATAATCAATGGCACCCATACACAGATAATCCCCTGTAGCCAGAACTGCTGTAGGCTGTACTTGTTCTAAAAGTTTCTTCATAATCTCATGACCTTCTTCATAAGAATAATAGGTACAGTTTTTTACATACTTTTTTGAAAACCGAATCCCATTCTCACTGAGACATTCCCTGTATTCTTTAAACCTCTCTATTCCTGGCTTTTGATTTAATTCTCCCGTAATCATAGCGATTTTCTTGTGACCAAGCCGTATGAGATATTCCATTGCTTTTCGTATTCCCTGTGCATTATTACTTAACACAGAATATTCATTGACAAAAACTTCATTTAGCGAAACAATAGGAAACTTTTGAAATAACTGACGATACGTAATATGAAAATCCTGGTTTGTTGAAATTAATAAGATTCCGTTTACCTGTCTTTTCACGCAAAGTTCTTCTAAATCTTCTGGGGGATTTCTCCTGATAAACAGAAGATCATACCCCATCTCGCCCAGTGTATCCCTTACGCTATTTAGCACTTCGGAAAAGAATGGATTTTGCAGTCCTCTCCAATCATCGTAAACAACTGCAATCACCCCTTCCCTCACAGATGTTTCATGAAAAAAACGATATTTTGATATATAACCAGTCTGTTTCGCTGCTTCCATAATTTTATTTCTGGCCTCTTCCCCTACATCTTTATAACCCCGGAATACTTTTGAAACCGTAGACGGGGAATATCCTGTTAATTTCGCAATATCGTATATGGTTGCCATGAAGTTTTCATCTCCTTAATCCATTATCCTTTTACTCCTCCTGCTGTTACACCACTTACAATCTGTTTGGAGAACATTAAAAATACAAGAATTACAGGAAACAAGGATAAAGAAATACCCAGATAAATTGCACCGTAATCTGTTTTATAAATGTCTGATTTTAACAGTTGCACTAACATTGGCAGCGTGTATTTTTCCTGCTCTGTTAAAATAATGTAAGGCATCATAAAATTGTTCCATGTACCCACAAATGTCATAATTCCTGTAGTTGCCAAAGCAGGTTTCATAAGCGGAAACATAATCTTGTTAAAAATATAAAACTCCTTTGCCCCATCAATCCTTGCAGCTTCCAAAAGGCTTGGAGAAAATACACTGTCCAGATACTGTTTAATAAAAAACACTGTTGCAGGTGCTGCAATTGTAGGAATAATCAATGGAATATAGGTATTTATAAATCCCAGCATCACCATGTATTTGTAAAAACCGATAAAACTGAGCTGAGCCGGAATCATAATCAACAGCAGAATAAGGTTATAAACTTTGTCTTTATGCTTAAAATTATAGGCTTTAATTCCATAGGCTGTCAACGCAGAAAAATATACACCCAGCATGGTAGATACTCCTGCAATAAACGCAGAATTCAGGAAGCCTCCTGCTAAATTAAATCCTTTTCCAATAAGTCCTTTGTAATTTTCAATCAAATGTCCACCTGGCAGCAAACTCACTCCCTGTAGAATCTGATTTGTTGAACGGGTTGCATTTACAAAAGCCAGCCAGATTGGTATCAATGTAATGACTGTAATGATTCCAGTGATCACATACAGCATTGTTTTGGAAAGTTTCCGTTTTGTCATGTCCTCACCCCTCTTCTTTCTCTGTCATAGAACGGTACACCAGCATACTACAAAAAGCAATAATGATGAATAATACCACGGAGATTGCTGCTGAATATCCATAGTAATTCTTACCGGTAAACGCATGGTTGTATAAAAGCATGCTCACGGTATTCAGGCTCTCATTTGGTGCACCTCTTCCATCTGTAATCATGAATGGTATATCAAAAAGCTGAAGACCGCCTACCAAAGAAGTTACCATCATGTAAATTAAAATCGGCTTCAGAAGCGGAATGGTGATATAGTGGAATGTGTTCCAGGAAGAAGAACCGTCTACCATGGCCGCCTCATACACAGAAGTATCAATACCAGAAATACCAGCCATCAAAATTAAAATAGAGTTTCCATACCACATCCAGGTCTGAATCCCTGACACAATATAAGAACTTGCCGCTTCGTTTCTAAAGAAATTAAAGGTTTCATCTATAATTCCTGTCTGTACAAGGAACTGATTAATAGGTCCTGTAGGGTAAGCAAAGAGCGTAGCTGCCAAAATAGAAATAGATGCTGCTGTAAGCAGGTTCGGCATGTACATGGCAGTGCGGAAAAAGCCTACTCCTTTTAACTTAAACTTTACATTGGTAAACACGACTGCAAAAAACAAGGCCAGAGCCATCTGGAAAATAAAATTCACACCCCAGATTCGTACTGTATTCCATAATGCCTGCCAGAAAGCACTGTCTCTCATAATATGTAAATAGTTCTGCAGTCCTACAAAATCTCCCATATTCCCACTAAATCCCTTGGTGTTTGTAACACTCAGGTAAAAAGTATAAATAATCGGAAATAAAGAAAATGCAAGAAACACTAGAAAAAACGGGATTACAAAATATACCCCATACCGATTATAATTCTTTCTTTTCAAAACACTCTCCTCCTCTCACTTTAAATCCGGAAACATTCTTTTGGCTTTTTTTATGATATTATCCTTCATCTCATCTATGCTGCATTTGCCTTCCCGGTAATTTTCTTTTTCATTCCCGAAAATTTTATTCATTTCTTGATCATAGGAAGTAATTAGTTTTCCGTTAATGGATTTTGCATCTGCTAAAAAGACTTCATATGGATTCTGCCCTCCCAGGAAATCATTAGATATCCCTTCAGTAACATAGTCCATAACCTTTTGTGATGCAACATAGTCATTTGTTTGATCTATCCACTGCTTCAGAAATTCCTCATCTGTAGTAAAATAACGGACCATTTCTTTTGCGATTTCCTTATTATCAGAATCTTCATTCACACCAAGCCAAGTTCCTCCCCAATAATAAGATGACGGTCCCTGAATCACACCCCAGTCTCCACTGGTATCCTGTGTACCGTCTGCACTGGCTGCATTTGGCATCAAGGTATTAAATAAGCCCCAAGCTGGAAAGAAATAGCAGAATATTTCCTTAGGATTTCCCTTGACATCCTTTAGCTGTCCGCTCATTCCGGCAAACCAGCCTTCTGACCAAGGTGCCTGCTGTGCCGCATATCCCTTGTCATTCATGGTTTTATAAAAATCAGCAAATTCTAAAATTTTATCATCAATGACTGCTTTGTCATCTTGAACCCAGCCCTTTTCCCTTTTACTCATGAAAATATAGGACAAATCATCTGGACTGCATACCGTATAACAATCCCCCTGCGACTGCTGCTTAATGATTTCTGCGGTCTCCATGAACTTGTCCATATCCTGAAAATATTCCTGAACTTTCTGCGGATCATCTGTGCCAAGATATTCTTTTGCTAAACTTCTCCTGTAAAACATTGCTCCCGGTGCTGCCTGCCAGGATACTGCACGTAAGCTTCCCTCAAAATCAGTTCCAACATCCAGGGTATAGTCCAGAACCTCCATCTCTTCCAGATCCGGCTTCAAATCCTCTAAATCAGCCATAACTCCCGGTTCTTCCACAAAACTTCTGACAAATGCCTCCTCAATGGCAAATACATCCGGTGCATTTCCACTCTGAATGGCATTTTTTAGCTTGCTGGCATAAACATCTGTAGGAACTAATGTAAATTTAACTTTCACATCAGGATGTGTGGTTTTATACAAATCTAACATTTGTTCCAGCTCATTTGTAAAAGACCAGACTTCAATTACATCTCCTTCTTCTTTCCCTTGTCCTGCACAGCCTGATAGAGAAATCGTTCCCATAACTGCTGCTAAAAACAAAGCAATCCATTTTTTCTTCATAAAGCTGTTGTCCCTCCCTTTTATATTTAAATATATTTCGTAATTCTAATTATATTTACGAAACATCCCCCGTTCAATAGTTATGGATTTTTCTACCTTTTTCATAAAAAATGTTTTTATATTTTTATATAATTTCGAATTTTATTTCGCTATAAACACCTATTATTGTTGAATATACGTATTATATTGTGAATTTTATTTCGTACTATTTTTCTATTCTTTCTCCTTTTCCTCTTATATACATACTGTCCTTCTTATATTTTGCGAAACTTTTCTCCAAAAATATCAATCAACAAAAAGAAATCTATCTACAAAAATTAAAAAAGGCACCGATTCTATATCCCATAGAATCGATGCCCTTATTTACATTTTATAACAAATCTTAGTTTGTGATAACCTGCTCTGTTTCTTTATCAAAGATGTGCATTCTTTCCAGATCCAGAGAGAATTTAACAACATCGCCTGTTCTAGCTGTTGTACGAGGATTAACTCTTGCTGTCATAGAAGAACCTTCTGCATCGAAGTACAGATAAACTTCAGCACCAAGTAATTCGTAAACAGTGATTTTTCCTTCCATTACGCTGTTTGGATTAGCATTGATGTGTTCTTCATCATCATATACGTGTTCTGGACGGATACCCATAACAACTGTTTTTCCATTGTAACCACCATCAATAAGTGCTTTTGCTTTAGCAGCCGGAACCTGAAGAGTAGTATTTCCAATCTGTAATGTTACATCATTTCCTTTTACATTAACAACTGCATCTAAGAAGTTCATCTGAGGAGATCCGATGAATCCAGCAACGAACAGGTTAGCTGGTGCATTGTATAATGTCTGAGGTGTATCTACCTGCTGAACAACACCATCTTTCATAACTACGATTCTGGTACCCAGTGTCATAGCTTCTGTCTGGTCATGTGTTACGTAGATGATAGTAGCACCTAATCTCTCATGTAATTTGGAAATCTCAGTACGCATCTGAACACGAAGTTTAGCATCCAAGTTTGACAGAGGCTCGTCCATAAGGAATACTTTAGGTTCACGCACGATAGCACGTCCCATAGCAACACGCTGTCTCTGACCACCGGAAAGAGCTTTCGGTTTACGGTCTAATAATTTTTCAAGGTCAAGAATTTTAGCTGCTTCTTTAACCATTTTATCAATCTGATCTTTTGGAACTTTTCTCAGTTTCAGACCAAATGCCATGTTATCATAAACTGTCATATGTGGATACAGAGCGTAGTTCTGGAATACCATTGCAATATCTCTGTCTTTTGGTTCAACGTCGTTTACTACTTTGTCACCGATTTTTAATGTACCACCGGAAATTTCTTCCAGACCAGCGATCATACGAAGAGTTGTAGATTTTCCACATCCTGAAGGACCTACGAAGATGATGAACTCTTTGTCTGCGATTTCCAGGTTGAAGTCTTTAACTGCTTCGAAACCATTTGGGTATGTTTTGTTAATATGCTGTAAAGATAAACTTGCCATTTTTCATTTCCTCCTGAAATATGATACGGTATAAACATGTTATTCTCTTTCGAATTGAGTTTAGTATACATCCAACTCCTTTTTTTTTCCATAGACCAATTACCCAAATATTTTTATGAGTCTTTGTAATCCTAGACAATGATAGAAAGGGCTATGTCATTTTGACATATTTTCTTTTTTTTCATATACAATCTGCACAACTTCCGGCTAAATCTCTATTCTGCGGTCTGATAAATCGGTAAAACAGGCTTTACACATCTACTTTTCTTTCTTATAATATTCCATTAGAAATATATTTACAGAAAGGATTTTCCTATGTTCCGGTTAATGGGTAATATTTATAAAGATACACATTTGTTAAAAAGCACTGTGATTTGTGACAATACAAAGTCCACCAGAACCAAAAAAGTCTTTCACTGCCTTGACTGCATCTGCCATGAGTTTGACCTTCCCTCACCGATCTGGCTGGATGCAAACATCAAGGATTTTCAAAAATTTTCCAAGGTTCGTTTTAATCAGGACAATTTTATTGAGCTTCTGGATTTTGATTATTTTGAACTCCAGATTATTGAAGAAGATTAAAATATTTTCACAATACTCTCATACACATCCTAAAAATAAAGATAAACAAATGCACAGCGGCCGGATTCTTTCTCATTTCCGACCGCTGTATTTTTATGATAAAAATTCTTTTACAACATCTTTAACTATATCTGTTTCTTCCTTGCTGAGCAGGTGACTGTACCTGCTGTCTGCTGCGGCTGCTTCTAAAATCCCCTGTTCAAGCTGCCGCATGGCTTTTTCTCTTTTTCCTGAACTGCGGGCATTTTCCATTGGGATAATTTTCGTTGCCTCCGGCTCTTTATAACGATTCTCAATATAATCCAGAAGATTTGTCTCGATCTCTTCCTCCTGATATCCTGTTCCGATAAAAAGCCGTACTCCAAGAAGCACAATTTCCATACAAATACCTGTCAGCAGAACCGTGCTGGCTGCCGGAAAAACTGCGTCTGTCAATGGTATCGGAAAGATATTTATGCCTCTTTGGTATACAATAAACAGACTCATTGCCATCAATAAAAAAGAGAGGATAAAAGTGCCCCAGGAAATTCCCTTCATCTGGCGTATATTCCAGGGTCCTATCTTTCGTCCTCTCATACGTTTGATCACATAAACCGGTGGATTGTGTATCTCCGTATTGTCTTTTACTGATTTTTCATATTCCTGCACAAAACCAGCCATCCAGCGGTTTCTTGCTTCTGACGGGTGTTTTAAATCTTTTAATACATTCCGGTTGCTTTTGTAGACTGCCAGCATACTTATGAGACACAAAATTCCCATAAAACAGGCACCATAATAAAAAATAAGGTGTTCCATAAGTTCCTCCTCATATCCGGCGGACAGCACTGCCTGTCCTTTCCTTTTTCTGACAATAGAGACCCATGGGCATACCTGCTATTGTCTATGGAACTATTATATAGCACCCTATGCTGTTTGAAAACAAAAATCGTGCGACAAATTCTTACAGAACTTTCATCATATTCTCTACCAGGTTTACCGTGTGGCGGATTGCTTCTCTTTCAAAAGTAGGATAATCTACATGAGCACTGTCATCTGCCTTGTCTGAAATAGCACGGATTACCAGATAAGGAATCTTGTTTAAATAAGCTGCCTGGCCGATGGCTGCTCCTTCCATTTCTGTGCAGTAAGCCTGGGTATTGGCAATAATCTTATCCTTTGTCTCTTTGTCTGCCACAAACTGGTCTCCGCTGGCTACTCTTCCCTCAAATACCTGAATCTCAGGGTTTACTTCACGGCAGACTTTTAAAGCGGCTGCTCTTAAAGCTTCATCTGCCGGGAAAGTCAAAGTATCCATGCGTGGAATCTGTCCCAGTGGATAGCCAAATTCTCTTGCATCTACGTCATGCTGCATGGTATCTGTAGAAAGAACAATATCTCCGATATTGATTTCTGCCTTCAGAGACCCTGCCACACCTGTGTTGATCACTGCTTCCACCTGAAATAAATCTGCCAGAATCTGGGTACAGATACCTGCGTTTACTTTTCCGATACCGGAACGTACTACAACTGCCGGATGTCTGCCTAAAGTTCCTTTATAAAACTCCATTCCTGCTTTTTCCAATACTGTCACATCAGACATTTTTTCTTTTAAAATCGCCACTTCTTCTTCCATGGCACCGATAATTCCTATGGTATTCATAAAATATTTACCTCTCTCTGCGTATTCAGTCAGTGTTTCTTACCTTACACCTGTCTTTTATTTTACACTGTTTTCCTGATTCTGGCTACTGTATTCTGCTTTCAACTGCTTTACTTTTCTTTCTATTGCGTGCTATAATGCTTTGGGAAATCATTTCACAAAGGAGGCTATCAAAATGAACGTATATAAAACAAGAGGCGTTTGCTCCCGTTCTATTGAATTCGAACTGGATGGCGACACCATCAAATATGTAAAATTCAACGGCGGATGCAATGGAAATACCAAGGGTATTGCCAGCCTGGTACAGGGAATGAAAGTAGATGAAGTCATCAAACGCTTAAAAGGAACCGACTGCGGCGGAAGAGGCACTTCCTGTCCGGATCAGCTTGCAAAAGCTCTGGAAGCAGCGAAAGCTCAGTAATCTAATG
Source organism: uncultured Blautia sp. (assembly GCF_947654165.1). Lineage (GTDB taxonomy): Bacteria > Bacillota > Clostridia > Lachnospirales > Lachnospiraceae > Blautia. The sequence continues at coordinate 144,229 of NZ_CANTKB010000004.1, read as the reverse complement.
TATCTTCAAAACCAGAAGGAAGTAGGCTGGAATTCGTAATTTTCTCGTTCCAGCCTACTTTTTTGTGGCTCAAATAGGTTGGATTACATGTTTGTTTCATACAAGCTTACTTTTTTCTGACCCCGATAGGCTAAATCCCAAGATCTCCTCTTTTCAACTTATTCTCTTCTCTTAAAATATAGGCTGAATTCATAGAATTTTGCTTAGCAGCCTATTTGGCTCTAAAGTAAGTAGGTCTGATTTCATGATTTCTTAAAAACCACCTATTCCTGCCTGAAAAATGTAGGCTAAAAATCAAAAAATAACATTTTTAGCCGAAAAAGCATGGAAATACGGGTTCAACCTCTACCCGAATGTTATTTTAGAGGTTTAAGTTACTTATAAGAAGTCAAACAAACTCATCTGTTCTGATTCTTCTATGCTCTGCTTTTTCCCTACTTTCTCCCAGGTGATATCTTTTTCAGGCAATTCGGAAAGAAATACAGATGGCTGGCCTGCGTGGGTAAGAATCAGTTCTTCCCTGGCTCTGGTCATTCCCACATAGAAGAGCCTCCGTTCTTCTTCTATATCAATCGGTGCTTTCCCGTTTTCCAGAGGAATTTTTCCCTCTTCTGCCCCTGTAAGGAAGATTAAAGGAAATTCCAGGCCTTTAGAAGCATGAAGAGTCATAAGCGTAACCGCATCTGCCTGATAGGTTTTTCCTCCGCATCGCATCAAATCTCCTTCTTCACCTAAAGAAAGACTGTCAAAAAACTCTTCTGTAGTTTTGTAACACAACGCCATATGCTCCAGTCTGTCCATAGCCTTATTCTCTTTCAAGTCCATGATCTCTCTCCATTTCTGAATCAGCTTCACCGGTTTATTTCTCTTTAAAAGGGGCAGGAAGGTTTCTTTTGCAGTTTCATAAATCTCTGAGGTTAAAATATTTTCCGGAAGATTCCACAAAAGCTTCAATGCAAATCCTCTGGCAAGCAAATCTGTTTCATCAAGAATACTTCTAAAGAAGCAGATGGTTCCCCTCACCTCTTGCTCCAGAAGAAAATCTTCCCTTCCCGAAACCACATAAGGAATCCCCTCTTTTTGCAGGCAAGTCTCCAATATCCTTGCCTGCCTATGGGTACGATAAAGAATTCCAATATCCCCAAAACTTCTCTGGCTGCGTTCCGATTCTCTTGCAAATCCATGAACCGTATCCAACATATCCATGCCACCAACCTGCCGGTTAATCTCCTTTGCAATAAAAACAGCCTCTGCCATGTCCCCGGATGCTTCCACAACCCGCACCGGACTTCCATTATGACAAAAAGCGTGCAGAGCTCTGTCCTCTCCCTGATTGTGTGCGATGACTGACATGGAACTGTTCACAATGGCTGCTGTGGAGCGGTAATTTTCTGTGAGACGAATCACCTCTGCATGAGGATAATCTTTTTGTAAAGATACAAAACAGGCTGCATCAGAACCACGAAATCCATAAATAGACTGATCCGGGTCGCCAATGACAAACAACTCCCTGCCAGACTGCCCCCAAAGCTGTATGAGTCTGTACTGGATCGGACTGATATCCTGAAACTCATCCACCAAAAGATAATGAAAATTTGAAAGCTCCGGAATTTTTTCTTCTTCCAGCAATTTCACGGTCTCTATAAGAATATCATCAAAATCCATTGCCCCTTTCTCTTTCAGCAGATTCTGATAATATAAAAATGCAGTATCCGGCACAGAATTCTCATTCTCCCGGATCTTACCAAGCTTCCACAAGGAACATGACTGCAAAAATTGAGACGCACTTATCTTTAACCGAAACTCCCGGATAATCTGTTCTGCCAGCTCCCTGGTGAGCACGGTATCTGCTATGGTAAATCTGACTCCCTGTTTTCTGAGCAGTTCTATACAGATCCCATGAAAAGTTCCAATCTGAATCTGACGCACAGCCTGTTTCTTTCCCATTTCTTTCTGAAGCCGCTCCTGCATCTCCTTTGCTGCTTTATTCGTAAAGGTCACTGCCGTTATTTCAGATGGCTTTACCTTTCGGTAATTCAGCAAATACAGAATCTTAGAAATCAATGTTTTTGTCTTTCCTGTTCCCGGACCTGCAATTACTGCTGTCACCGGTTCAATGGACTCAACGGCCTGCTGCTGTCCGGTATTCAATGACGGCTTTTTCTCAGACACCACAGCTTCCGAAACCTCCCCTGTATCCGCAGTTTTTCTTGTGAATACCGGCTTTTGTTCTTCTGATTTCCCTTCCTGATCTTCCTGTATTCCCAATGTGTCAAAAAAGCTGATCTGACCCTGTGTCTCTTCCAGTTCTGAGGGTTCAAACAACTTAATAGTTCCATATTCCCCATCAAAACCAGGATTTCTCTGTACTTCACCATTTCTCAGGCGGTGGATAGCTTCTGCCATCATAGAACCTGACTGTTTTCGGATTTCTTCCTCCGGAACTTCCCGGAGAATCTCAAATTCTGTTCCAAGATCACACAACATATCTTCATATTGCCTCTGTACTTTCAGACTGGAAGAAGAATGTCCCGTGACTTCCCCAATGATTTCCGGCAGCGGGATCAAACTTTCGTAAGCTTTTGCCCCAGGGCGTACATACCCCTCCGGCCTGTCTGCAAGGGATTCCACCCTATGCTCAACCCCTATGGTGATTTTCTTTCCACACACCGGGCATTTGCCTCCATATGCCTGTGTCTGAGCAGGATTCAGACACAGATGACATTTCCGGTGTCCGTCATAATGATATTTCCCTTCTTCCGGGAAAAATTCGATGGTCCCATACAATCCTTCTCCCGTCTGAATCGCCTGTTCCAGTCCCTGATAAGACAATTCCATATCCATAAGATTTGCTTCACGGCCTAATTTTCCGGGTGAGTGTGCATCGGAATTGGAAATCAACTGATAGCGATCCAGATTCGAAACCCTCCAGTTCATAGCCGGATCCGAGGACAGCCCTGTTTCTACCGCATGAATATGCTCTGTTAAATCTTCAAAACATTCCTCCACAGAATCAAAACCTGAAAATGCACCAAACATAGCAAAGTGAGGAGTCCAAATGTGTGCCGGTACATAAATCCCTCTCGGTGTGGTTTCCAACATAATCTCTAACAAATCTTTACAGTCCAGTCCAAGAATCGGCCTGCCGTCAGAATGGATATTCCCTATGGTTTCCAATCGGGCAGACAGCATATCCGCTTCCTCCAGGCCCGGAAGAATCAGCAGGCTATGCACTTTTCTGGTCTTATCTCCTTTTTTATAGATGGAACTGATCTCCCCGGTAACAACAAAACGAGGCTCTGTATGATCCGGCGTTGTCTTGTCCTGAATCTGATATTCTCTTTTCAAACGATAAAGACCGTCTTCTGCAGGTTCCAGCTTTTCCTTTAGTTCCGCCCTCCAGGCCGGATGCGTGAAATCACCGGTTCCCAGTATATGAATCCCCTTTTTTCTGGCCCACAGCTCCAGATGTTCCGGGTCACCTTCCTTGCTGGTGGCACGGGAAAAACGAGAATGTATGTGTAAATCTGATATAAACATCTTCTAATCCTCCGTACAGCTTACAAAATCCAGCCACATAGCTGACTCTACGGATTATTATACACCTGTGCCAAGAGAAAATATATGTATTTTTCTGTTTATAACATGCAATTCATAACCACGCTCACCATCATCTCTTTCTCTTCCGGCCTTGATTCTGCAATCATAATGGTCAGTGCAACTAATGTTGAATCTTCCATTTTCTTTTTTCCATCTACGAACAATGCTGCATTTTTATCCAGAAAATATAAAAACATAGTCGCTGCAATTCTTTTATTTCCGTCAAAAAAACTGTGATTCTTTGTAACAAAATATAAAAGATTTGCTGCTTTTTCTTCTAAAGACTCATAAATATCAATGCCGCCAAAGGACTGATAAATATTGCCAATACTTCCTTTGAAAGAATCATCCTTTTCCCTGCCAAACAAATCTGATTCGTTACCAAACCTCATACTTTGAATCACTTCCTTACATTCCTCATAAGTGAGAACATAAGTTGCACGGTTTCCTTCCGGACGGGTCATATTCTGATGGTCATAAGAATCCAGCAGATCAAGGGCATTACTATATTTCTCGATTACAGAAAGTACCTGTTTACTATCCAATTCATTCTCTGTCCGTTTCATGATTCGTATCACCTCGCCCAGTTGTTTGATACGATTATCATTCACGGCATAGCCTTTTAATATGTATTGTTTTAAGACAGAATTTGCCCATCTGCGAAATTCTACACCACGTTTTGATTTTACACGGTAACCTACGGAGATAATAACATCTAATGTATAAAATGGAACTAATTGCTTAACCCCATCAACACGCATTTTTTGCGTGTTGTTACTCTTCTCGACTTCCTCTTCCAAAAAAACATTGTTGATATGTTTTCTAATAGTTTTTTCATCTCTGTCAAATAACACCGACATCTGATTTGCACTCAGCCATACCGTCTCATCTTCTACTGATACTGGTAATGATATAAGTTTATCTTCCGTTTCAAAAATTACAATTTCACTTCTATCCTTCATCCTTTTCCCCTTCTGCTTTTTTAATCAATTCCTCATACTTCAACTGATATGACATTAACCTTGGGATATATTCCGGTGGTCTCCGGCGGCCGGCTTCCCAGTCTTCCATGGTTCTTAGCGGAATCCCCATATGCACCGCAAAATCCTTTCTGGTCATCCCGGTCTGTTCTCTTAGTTCTTTTATTTTATCTGCTGTCTCCATTTATGATCCTCCTGATTGTTTTTTATTATCATACCATATTTCTCCGTATTACGCAATGCGTGGTTTTTATAATTTCTCACAAAATGAAAAAATCCCGCAGAAACCTATTGTTCTTGGCTTCTGTGGGAATCTTTTATTTCTTATTCTGCTGTTTCTTCTGTCTGCGGCTGTTTAATCGTGTACTGATCATTATCTGTCAGTTTTGCTTTTTCCCATTCTTTTTCATTTACTGTGATCTTTGCATCCTTCTCCCAGTCTTCCAGAAGATTGTTATATGCTTCCTGTTTTCTCTGATTTACAATATTCTCTTTTTCCTGATCTGTTGCATCACGATCCAGAACATTGTCCATACGAACTACAAAGTAGGAATCTTCTCCTTCTACTACTTTGTCATACACCTGGCCGTCTTTTGTGAGAGTAACAGCCGCTTCTTTTACCTTCTCATCCAGAAGGGTATCTTCTGAATCAAAGGTTGTGTCATATGCATTCATTTCTCCATCTATTTCTTTTACCAGTGCATCCATATCTGCCGTGGCAGGGTCTTCTGATGCATTTAATTTATCCAGAAGCTGCTGTGCCTGATCTTTCTTTGCCTGTTTTTCTTCATCTGTCAAAGGTGTTGTGGTTCCATCTTCGTTCTGCTTATCACTGATACTGAATCTGCAGTAAGAAATCTTACTCTGCTGTGCCTCAGAATCCTCTACATTCGTATCCACATCTGCTGTCATCGGCTCATACATTTTTTCCTGATAGGTATAAAGCAGAAGCAGATTTTCGATATCATCCTCTGTAACAGCCAGCTTTGTAAGGGTATCTTCTGTATTAGCCTCTACAAATGCTTTTGCAGATTCCTCAATCTTCTTCTGTTCTTCCTCGGTAACAGACACTTCATATTCTTCTGCATGCTGTTTTAAAAGAACCATATTCTTTAACTGCTGCACAATCATATTTTTTGTAGATTCCCCATAAGTGGTTCCGTCTCCTGCATCCTGATCCCAGATTCCCGTTGTGCTGCCTCCCATCATGGCATAATAAGACTGCATCTGTGCCTGGTTCATACGAAGCATCATATTTCCGGTTCCCACACTTACAGTATCTTCCCCGCAAGTAATCAATGCCTTTGTCCCATCCAGGCTGCTGCCGCATCCTGCCAACAGTCCTGTTCCCATCACACCTGCCATAACTGCACAGGCAAGTTTTTTTGTTACTCTATTCATAATGTTCCTTTCCTCCTGAATCTCTAATATTGCCCTGTTTTTGTCAAATCACAGTGTCTTTTACCATTATAGACGGTTTTGCACCATGGGGCAAGGAATTTTTAAGAGGAGAATGTGAAGATATTGTGTTTTAAAACCTACTCCATGATCACACTCTGAAACTCCTTCAGTACAGCTTCCAGCATATCCAGCACATCCAAGGTCTCTTTTGGCTTTCTTCCTTTCAGGGAAAGCATAAAATAGGGCGTTTCTTCCAGCCGCATGGTAAGATGATCCTTGAATTTCTCCAAAATAGGAGGAAATCCCGCCGGATTCACTTTTGCCCGTTCAAACATGGAAATTTTCACATTCTGCCCGCTTTGTTTAATCTCACGGATATAAGCTTTATGTGCCATGGCTTTCAGATTGGCAATCATCAACAGATTCTGCACTGCTTTTGGGGGATCCCCGAAACGATCCAGCAATTCTTCCAGCATATCTTCATATTCTTCCTGAGATTCAATCGCTGCGATCCTCTTATAAATATCTAATTTCTGGAATTCATTCGGAATGAATTTAGGTGGAATAAAGGCATTCACCTCCAGATCTATGGTAGTCTCGAAATCCTCCTGCTGCTTGATTCCCTTCTCTTCTTTCACTGCTTCGTCCAGCATCTTACAGTAAAGGTCATATCCAACTGCCTGCATATGCCCATGCTGCTCTGCACCAAGAAGATTTCCGGCCCCGCGGATCTCCAGATCACGCATAGCAATCTTAAAACCACTTCCCAGATCCGTAAATTCCCGAATCGCATGAAGACGTTTCTCTGCCACTTCTTTCAGCATTTTATTTTTCTTATACATCAGGAAAGCATAGGCTGTCCTGTTGGAACGCCCTACACGCCCCCGAAGCTGATACAACTGAGAGAGTCCCATCTGGTCTGCGTCATGGATAATCATTGTATTCGCATTGGAAATGTCAAGACCGGTCTCAATAATGGTGGTAGAAACCAGAACATCAATTTCTCCGTTAATAAACCCGTACATGATTTTTTCCAACTGCCGCTCCTGCATCTGACCATGAGCGAAGGCTACATTCGCCTCCGGAACCAGTTTCGCCACCCGGTTGGTCACTTCATCAATATCATTGACACGGTTATACACATAATATACCTGACCGCCTCTTGCCATTTCCCTGCTGATAGCTTCCCTTACCATTTCCTCATTATACTCCATGACATAGGTCTGTATAGGCATACGGTCCATAGGTGCTTCTTCCAGAACACTCATATCACGGATTCCGATCAGGCTCATGTGCAAGGTTCTCGGGATTGGAGTGGCCGTCAGAGTAAGAACATCCACGTTCTCTTTCATTTTCTTGATCTTTTCTTTGTGAGTCACACCAAAACGCTGTTCCTCGTCAATGATCAAAAGCCCTAAGTCTTTAAATTTGATATCATCTGAGAGAACCCGGTGAGTTCCAATCAGAATATCCACCAGACCTTTTTGCAGATCTGTGATGGTTTTCTTCTGCTCTGCCGGAGTCTTAAAACGACACATCAAATCCACACGCACAGGAAAATCTTTCATTCTCTGTACAAAAGTATTGTAATGCTGCTGGGCTAAAATCGTGGTAGGCACCAGATAAACGACCTGTTTCCCCTCCTGAACCGCTTTAAAGGCAATGCGGATGGCAATTTCTGTTTTTCCGTACCCCACATCTCCACAGACAAGGCGATCCATGATCTTCGTGCTTTCCATATCCTTCTTTGCTGCTTCAATGGCAAGAAGCTGATCCTCCGTCTCCTCAAATGGAAACATTTCTTCAAATTCACGCTGCCATAAGGTATCCTGCTCATACTGATACCCTGCATTTTCCTGTCTTGCCGCATAAAGCTTCACCAGATCTTTTGCGATATTTTTTACAGCACCCCGCACCTTTGTCTTGGTTTTATTCCATTCCTGCCCGCCGATTTTATTTAATTTCGGAACATGTGCATCTGCCCCTGCATATTTCTGCAGCATATCCAACTGGTTTGGCAGGATATAAAGCGTACTGTTTCCTGCATACTCAATCTTAATATAATCTTTAGCAACTTTGTCTACGGTGATTTTTTCGATTCCTTTATAGACACCAAGTCCGTGATTCTCATGTACCACATAATCTCCCACACTCAGCTCGCTAAAACTCTGGATTCTCTTACCGCTGTATTCCTTCTTTTTGCGTTTTTTCTTCTTTTCCTGACCGAAAATATCAGACTCTGTGATCATGACAAATTTGATCATAGGATATTCAAATCCCCGCTTCATACGTCCGAAAGCTGTCATAATCTCTCCAGGAGCAATCACCCGATCCATGTCTTCTGTATAAAAACTGTTGAGACCTTCATCTCGCAGGTCTTCCGCAAGACGGGCAGCTCTTGTTCTGGAACCGGAAAGCAAAAGTACCTGATACCCGTTTTTCTTATACTGTTTTAAATCTTTTACCAGCAGTTCAAAACTATTATTATAAGGACTGACGGATTTCGAGGAAATATGAAAACTGGCTTTCATATCCCAGTCTCCCTTTTGCTGCTCAATGGTACAAAGTGACACGCATCTTTTTTTATTCAGCTTGTGAACCGTCTGCTTATAACTCATGAGCAAATCTGCCTGTCCAGGCAGAAGATAACCCTTTTCCAATCTGTGCTCCATGCTTTCCCTGAACTCTGTTTCCACTGCATCGGCATGCTCGGCCAGACGGTTTGTCTCATCCAGAATCACCAGGGTATTTTCATCTTCAAAGTAATCCGGCAGCGTCACTGCATCCTTATAAAAGTACCGCAAAAACTGCTCCGCAGCCGCAAAATCTTCAAATTCTTTCAGATTATCTATGGTCTCTTCCACATAATGTTTTAGTCTGGCACCCTCCTCTGTAAGGAAAGCGTCCCGGAACTTCTGCACTGTGGATTTCTTTTCTTTTTCTATGGCTTTTAAACCCTTCTCCAGGGTCTCTCTGTCTAATACCAGTTCCGAAGCCGGATAAATGGTAATCTCATCCAGATTCTCAATGGAACGCTGACTCTCTGAATCAAAACTCCGGATAGAATCAATCTCATCCCCCCACAGTTCTATACGAATAGGGTTTGGCTCTGTCAGTGGAAAAATATCGATAATACCACCACGAAAAGAGAATTGTCCCGGAGTCTCTGCCTGGGCATTTCTTTCATACCCCATTCCAAGAAGCTGTTTCTTGAGTTTTTCCATATCCAGGGGACTTCCGCTTTCAAAGGATAAGGTATGTTTCTCCAGTACCTCCAGCGGAAGCAGATAATCCATACATCCGCTCATACTGGTAATAACCGTCACATTCTTCCTGGCAAGCAGAGCAGCGATCACCTGCATCCGCTCCTTGGTCAGAAGATTTCCATGTATATCTGCCTGAAAGAAAATCAAGTCCTTGGCAGGATACAAATACACCTCCCGGTCATAAAGTCTGTAATCTTCATATAATTCTTTTGCTTTTAAATCATTTTCCGCAATGATCAGACAGTTGCATCCCTGCTTCCGGACCTTTTTTAAAGCCTCAAAAAGCCCATACATCATATGGGCTTTCTGAGATTCCACACAGCCGGAAAGCTGCAGAACACCTCTGTTTTTTTCAAGTCTGGACGTTATTTCATCAAATTCACCCAGTTGCTCCAATGGCTGCATGAATACCTGCATATAGCGTTCTCCTGTTATTCCTGCTTGTTTTCAGTTGCTTTTTTCTTTTTTGCCGCTCCGTTATAATGATTCATGGCAGCTTCAATCCCATCTTTCAGAATCATTTCCACTGCATCAGCAGCATCACAGATAGCTTTGTCCACCAGTTCTCTCTCTTCCGAAGAAAATCTGCCAAGGACATAATCTGCCAGATCCCAGCCTTTCGGTTTTGCCCCAACGCCGACTTTGATGCGGTAGAAATTCTGGGTTCCTATCTGAGCGATAATGCTCTTTATCCCATTGTGACCGCCTGCACTTCCCTTTTTGCGGATCCGTATCTGTCCCGGTTCCAGGTCAATATCATCATAGATTACGATCAATTCTGTTTCCGGGTCCATTTTATAGTAATTCACATACTCCCGGATAGCCTCTCCACTAAGGTTCATATAAGTCAGAGGCTTTACTGCCAGAATTTTTTCTCCGGCAATCATTCCTTTTCCATACATGGCCTTGTGGGCGATTCCCCCTTGTGGAATACGGTGACGATCAATCAGCTCGTCTATGGTATCAAAACCCATGTTATGTCTGGTCTTTTCGTATTGTCTCCCTGGGTTTCCAAGCCCTGCTATTAAAAACATATGATTCTCCTTAATTAAAATATACTAATTCCTGCTTCAAAGGCTCTGTAGGTTCAATGGAAATGGCAGTAAGCACAGGACCTTCACCATGATAAGATTCCACATACGCATAATCTACGGAAGCAACCACCTTCACCCATTTACCTGTTTTAAGAGTTTTTGCCACAGAACTTTTGCAGACATATCCGATAAAGCTGGTATCATCCGCACAGCATGTCATTGCCATTCTTCCCGGAACAAACACATCTTTTGCCAGTTCCCGTGATTTCAGAACCATAGCGGTAAAAGCTACTTTCTTGCCTTCATAGGTTTCCGGGTGATCCATCGCATCGATAAACCAGATACCATAATCTTCATCCATGATCTCAATCACGTCCGCATTAACATCAAAAGGCATTTCTTCTGCAAAAATATCCTCAATCTCTCCCTCTTCGTCCTCAAAGATAATCTCTGCACTTTGATTTACCACCTTTACACTTCTCCTGAAAGAAGCCAGAGGCATGTCCATCTGACAGCGGTTAAACAGAACCATATCTGCATTACGCACCATCTCTACAAACAATGATTTCATATTATTCATATAAACCTGGAATGTACTTGCATCTACCGTAACAATGTGCTGTACGATTCCCCAGTCTTTTGGAAGCTGCATTTCTTCAAATTTACTTACCTGCCACATGCCATTGTATTCAATGATTACACGTTCCGGAGAATAGAACGCATCATAGGCCACCAGACGTTCTGGAGTCAATTCCTCAAAACTGTCCAGAACCTCCACAGAAGTTCTGCTTCTTCTCAATTTCTTCTCATCAAACTCTACCTCTCCCTCTTCGCAGAGAATCAGAAGGGTCTGACCTTCAATCTGGAAATATTCCTGATCAATAGTAAAATCCAGGAATGTAGACTTGCCGCTTTCCAGAAATCCTGCCATAAAGTATATAGGAACTCTGATTTCGTCTTCCATCATAGGTTTGTTTTCCTTTCTGCAACTTTTTCCTGTTTTTACAATCCAAACAATTCTGCCAGCTTCTCTTCTTTGATCTTGGAGCCGATAACACATAATCTTCCTGTATAATCAGGTGCTCCTGTTCGGATATCTGCTTCACCCGGAACCATATCAAAGTAAATCCACTGTCCGTCTTTTCCTTCTACCATACCTTTGGCACGAAGGATCATTCCATAACTGTCATCTGTGGAAAGTGTATCCAGAATCTTGCTGATTTCTTCCTGGGTATAAGCTTTGATCGTTTCCTTTCCCCAGCTTGTAAACACTTCATCTGCATGATGATGGTGATGGTGCTCATGGCCTTCATGGTGATGCTCATGACCGCATCCGCATTCTTCATGATCGTGATGATGGTGCTCATGATGGTGTCCGCCGCATACCGGGCATGCTTCTTCTTCCAGCAGTTCTTTTTCCAGGGAGCGGTTATGCTCCATGGTATCCAGTATTTTCGCTCCGGAAAGCTGCTCGATGGGAGTTGTGATAATCGCAGCCTTTTCGTTCAGGGAACGAATCAATTCCACTGCTGTCTGTACCTTGTCATCTGTAGCTTTTGGTGTATCTGTACGGCTTAAGATAACTGTTCCTGCGTATTCAATCTGATTGCTGAAAAACTCTCCGAAGTTTTTCATATACATTTTACATTTTGTCACATCCACAACTGTGGTAAAACTGTTTAATGTTATGTCAACTTCATTTTCTACTTTCTGTACTGCTTTGATAACATCTGATAATTTGCCTACTCCGGATGGCTCAATAATGATCCTGTCCGGATGATAGGTTTTGATCACTTCTTTCAGAGCTTCTCCGAAATCCCCTACCAGAGAACAGCAGATACAACCGGAGTTCATTTCTCTGATTTCAATTCCTGCTTCTTTCAAAAATCCGCCGTCAATACCAATCTCTCCAAATTCGTTTTCGATTAAAACGACCTGCTCACCCTTGTAAGCCTCTGTCAGTAATTTTTTGATCAATGTTGTCTTTCCTGCTCCCAGGAATCCTGAAAAAATATCTATTTTTGTCATGTTGTCTGTCTCCCTTCTTAGAAAACAATGGAAAAGGGGACGAAAGTCTTACTCCCGCCCCTTCTTACTGTTTAAATTGTCAAAAAGCAGCAATCGCTGCCTGTTAGATTTCCTCTCGGTTGAGAGTATAACACATGTTCTATAAAGAGTGCAAGGGGTATTTCATAGGTGAGATTTGACCCAAATATTCACCGGCATATCCAGAGAAATACTAAGCATTGGCTCCACATGTTTTTTTAATTCCATCAGCTTTCTTACTTCTGTGGTTGTTTTAACTTCTACAACAAAGACCAACGCCCCTGCAAAAACATTTCCCTCTCCATCCGTAAACATCCCGTTTCTATATAGATTTTTAATCTCTGCAATTTTTTCATTATACGTTCCAGTTAAAAGTTTGTTATATTGCTCTGCTCCAGGCAAATATAAATTTTCTATGTATTGCTTTAGATTCTTCATTCATATGAGCCTCCTGTTCTGTGTTTCAACTTAAACACATCGTAGCAAGAGTCTCTAAAAAATACTGTTATATCCGACAAATGGTTTGATTCAGCCGACGGATGACATACTTTTCGAGTTTTTATTCTTACCTTTTTTCTTTTTAGCAACAAGGAAGATAATCAATCCTGCCATAATCACTATAGCTGCAATAGAGCCATAGAAAAGTGGTTTATTCATATAGTACTGAATCACAATGTTCGGTGTTACCAGAACACGGAGAACAACAGGTTCACCTTCCAGTGCTTTTTCAGACTGTCCCGGCATGTTTCCTGCTGCGTCCTCTGCTGTGATCTCAATACTCTGCCAACGGTTTGCACTTGCAACCGCAGTTTCAATGACACCGTTATCTTTCAGCAGTTCTTCTCCATCATATACGGTCTTTTCTCCGTCAATACTGATAGAAACTTTTGTAAGTGCCAGGTTATCCTTAGCATCTACAATCATAGTTCTCTCTGCTGCTCTGTACTGTGTATCATCTTCCACACCAGATACAACAACAGTAGGAGCTGTCTTATCTACTGCAAATTCGATTGGAAGATTCTTGTTCGCTTTCTTCACACTGGTGTTGTTCATGCTGTTCTGAGCCTTATCCTGTGTGTTGAGAATAACTGTATAGTTACCTTCTTCTTCGAAATTATTTTTTGCAATTACATAATGTGCTTCTTTCCACTGTGCATCAGAACCGGAATTCTTCACAGTAAAGTCTGTGTTTTCTTTCAGATTTGCCAGGTCACCGTCACGGTTTACGGTGATGCTTCTGGATTCAATAGCATCAACATTGATTTCACGGATTCCTACTTCTTTTTCTTCTCTGATGTAGGTATATCCTTCATCCCCTGTTTTCAGCCAGTCTTTGGTGTCATTATCTAAGATAAAGACAGAACCATAACGATTTACAGAGAACATGATTTCTTTCTGTGTTTCATTTCCTGCCTTATCCACTGCTTTTGCCTGGAGTTTGTACAGGTCGTCCATTTCTTCTGTTCTTGCGAAATCATTGTATTTCATGGACTGTCCGTTCTGGATCGCACTGACAATCTTGCCCACTTCTACGTTTCCGTTATTGGCACCTGTCAGTGTCATGGTAACACCTTTTGCATCATAGTTTACGTCTGTTGCTTCAACCTTTGGTGCTACAGCATCGTTGTTTGCAGATTTATCTTCTACATCTGTGATTTCCAGTTCCGGTGCTGTAAGGTCAACTGTGAAGCTGTCCTGAGTGTAATCTGCTGCTGCATTTCCAGCCATATCAGTGTAGTCAATGTCAAAGGTATAATCACCGTCAGTGCTGTAATTTACGGTTGCTGTATGTACATCACCGCTTCCTGAGAAGCCGCTGATGGATGGTGCGGAAACTCCGCTGCCCTCCAAACTTGCTGTGATGGCTGCACGCACATCTGCTGCATGAAAGTTATGCTCACGGATGGTTACGGTTGCTGTACGTGTTTCTTTGAAGAAGTTTCCATTTCTTGCATTGTTGTTGTCATAAGAAACGGTCATAACCGGGATGGTCTTATCAATAGTAAACTCATCTGTCTGTCCGTATTCACCACTGTTTCCAGCCAGGTCTGTGCATCCAAGAGTAAAGGTGTAATCACCATCTGCCGGGAAGGATACCTGACAGGTGCTTGTAGCGGTATCGGATACACCGATATTACTGCTGCTGCTCCATCCGCTGATATTAGCAGAAGTTCCGTCTGTGTTGGTAATGCTGAATCTTACATTGTTCGGGTCAAAGTTACGGTCTGTAACTGTGACAGTTGCTGTTCTTGTATCCTTGTAATATCTGCCGTTTAATGGGTTGTTTAAATCCCAGGAAACAGAGATAGTCGGATTAGTCACGTCAATTTTCAGCTCTGTTATTTCACCGTCTCCCTGATTGCCGGAGAAGTCTGTAGCAAACGCCTGTACTTTTACATCATTGCTGTTGTAAACATCTGCCGGAACTGTGATCACTTTGCTGAAGGTCTTATTTCCCTGTACCTTATTTCCACCGTTATTTAACAGTTCAATGGTCTCGCTTGTGGTCACATTTCCTGCTGCGGAAACTGTGTACCAGACTTTTTCGAGACCGGAGTATGTTTCCCCTGCTGTCGGGTCTTCTACATCGATCTGTAAGGTTACGTTTTCATTAAAGATACCATTCTGAGCCTGGCTCAGGTTTGTAATAGTAACTACCGGTGCCGGTTTTGTACTGTCCACAATCATACCGTCAGAACTAAAGTACTGATAATTTCCTGCATAGTCTGTTACTTTTGTATAAACAATAAACTGTTCATCCGGGCTTACAGAGAATGCTGCGGATTCTGGCTTCTCTTGGGAAGCGGAAGACCATCCATTGTAGTTTTCCAGATCATCTCTGGTCATCTGGTCATGGAATCTTGCAAACTGTACCGGATTAACCGGTGAAGTATGGTCTGCACCAGTCATAACTACGTCTACGGTAGATGGGCTGAAAAGACCGAATGTAATCTTCTCTAACAGGCTTTCCCAGAAACCAAATCCTTTGATTTCTACCGTACCTGTTGGCTGAGTCTTGTCTACTGTGAAGTAGCCAGGACCGCAAGAAACGGTGTTTCCTGCAAGGTCGGTGTAGGTGATGCTGTGGGTGTAGTTTGCGTCGGAGTTGAAGGTGTAGGTGCTGGTGTAAACATCTACATTATTGCTCCATACGTCTAAACTATTTGTTTTTTCTAATGCTGCATAATCAGGAATTTCTTCCCCTGCACCTACTTTGTTTGCGGTAACTTTCACATCAATTGGAACATCTTTGTCTGCATAAGCGAAGTTGTGTTCCTCGATTTCCACTTTAGCAGTAACCGGTTTTCCACTATAAACACGGCCATCTTCGCTTCCAGCTACTCCTACTGCACCATCTGAATTCCAGTATGCAACATTTAATTTAGGAGCTGTTTTATCAATGACAAAGTATGTACCATTTTCTTCTTTATTAGCTCTTCCGGCTGTATCTGTACAGTGAACGTCAAAGTTATATTTGTTGTCACCATGGAAACGGATTCTCATTTCGATAGTTCTTTCATCTGTGTATTGAGTTTTATCTCTTCCTTCTTCAGAGTCTATCACAGAATCAATTGTGATACCTTCCACTGCTTTCAAGGAAGAAAGTGTGTGTCTTACAGAATTTGCTTCACCTTCACGCTGTAAGTCGAACCAGAGTTCATTGCTTCTATTAAAATCTACATTTCTCTCCTTAATTGTTACAACTGCGGTTCTGTCTTCTTTGTAATATGGTGCATAATCTTCTGTAGCTTTTGTCTCGTATTTTACCGTTACCTTTGGGTCTACGATATCAATCTTTAACTGCTTATACGCATAAAATTCATTTCCTGAATTATCTACAGCAGTCACACGTACCCAGATATCGTTGGAGTTCCATTCTTTTTTCACTGTAATATCTCTTGACAATACCTCTTTTTGAAGCTCGTCTAAAGTATATCGTTTTCCTTCTTCTACCTGATACAGATACTCCTTCTTTTCATCGTCCAGTTTATCCTGTCCTATAGCAATCTGATAATAAACCTCTTTCAAACCGGAAACCGTCTTGTCTACTGGTTTATTATTATCTGTAATGGTCATATGCAACTGGACATCTGAATCATAAACTTCTTTGTTCTCTTCTCCAGCAGCCAAATCCAAATCTACATATGGTTCATTATTATCAAGAATAATTCCAAGAGAAGTATAAATTTTACTGTTGGTTACATTATCATATGGTTTTACAAGAACCACATAATTGTTAGCTACAAAGTTTTCATCTTCTGCTTTTTTGCTTTCAATTGGAATCGTTGCTGTGTTCCCTGTAATCATTGGTTTCCACTGATATTCACCATTGTCTTTTAAAGACTCAATATAAGCAATTAATTCACTGTCTGGTTTTTCTGAATCAAGAATCATGTCCTTATTAAGAGGAAGAACCATGTAAGTCCATTCTTTTAATCCGGATGAAGTCTCAACTGATTCTGATACATCTACCTGTACTGTATATTTCGCTTTTTCAAAAGCACCAAAAGTAACTTTATCTGCAAGAGCTTCCAATGGTGTTTTTTCTGCTTCTTTTACTGAGCTAAATTGAACTTCTGGAATCGTATTGTCCAAGTAAATGGTGTAATCAAAAGGTACAGATGTAGCACCATCTTGGTTTTTTAACTGCAAAGATAATTTAACTTCTCCCACTTTTGTTTCATCTGTAAATGTATAACCATCCGTCAAACTTACATTTACTGACTGTCCATCAACCTCTAATAACTGAACTGTATCGTATAATTTATCTGTTTTAGCAGATAATTTCAGAGTTCCGACATTTGATTTTACCCAGAGTTTCTTTGTGCTATCAAAATACATGGTGGTGTTATCAACACTATTTTCTAATGCAATATAAGAAGAAAGTTCTTTCACATTTGTAGAAATTTCTTCTTTCACAATAGTCAACGTACCCTTAGTAATTGTAAATACATAATTTTTATAATTTGGAATCTGAGTAGTATCTACAGACAGTGCATTTGGATATGTTTCAGGAATCGCTGCATTTCCATTCTCTTGCTCTTCTATCAAAGCTATCGAACTATCTGGATCTTGATAATCAGCTTCAATAATTCCTGCAGTCCCTTCTCCTGTACCCATTTGTACCTCTAACCAATCTTCTGGACTGAATGCATAATCCGTTGAATTATTGATTCCATTATTATAGGCATGTCCAAAAGATCTTGTAGCATTTCTAACAGCAATGTTTACAGGTCTTTGCATAATCGTAACAGTTGCTGGAATTGTTACGTTTGTTTTTTCTTTCAAAGTGTAATTATGTGCCTTTGTTCCTTTAAGTGTAAGCTGTGATTGTTCAAAAGTAATTGTTGTTTTCTCATCTGTAGTTGTGTCTAATGAAAATTTTTCCGGAAGTTCACCATTAATATTAGACACAGCCTCTAAATCTACTAATACATCATCATTATTAAGAACACCCTTTAAAGGCATTGATCCTAATTTAATATAATCTTTTGAATTAGAATTTTCAAAAACTTTGCGGTCGCCATCATAAATCTTTGAATATGTCATAGATGAGTTATCTGCGTCAATATCAATTTCTCTCGGATTCACCTTAAAATAAGCATTTGCATAGCCGACTACTTCATTTTGGTCTCCTGCTTCTTTTTGTACAAAGATAAGTTTTTCTACAGGATTCTGAGATTCTACATTTACCGCAGTAATTTCAAATTCTGTAAGTCCATTTTCTTCTTTTTTCTTTTTGATTGTAACGGTATTTGAAGCTGTACTATATACTTCGTTTACAATTTTGCCCTCTTCTGTAGCAATCCATATAGATTTTTTATCGCCATAAACAAGCTCCCGTGGTTTATCATGAGAAAATGTCTTCTCCTCTCCATTTGGAGTATCATAGTATGCTAATGTTTCTTCAATCTCACTTTCTGGCAAAGCATCACAACTCTGCTCGCTTCCTAAATAATATCCTTCCTGTCCCCCATAAGTGGCTGTAACAATATAATTACTGCGAAACTTTCCGATATGTTTTTCTGCTGTTACCTCTGCTATACCCTTATCATTTAATTCAGCAGTAAATGTTTTTCCAAAAGGAAGCCCGTCTTTACGTGCAATCGTAAAGGTAACAATTCCGCTTGTTGGATGAGTATCATTCTTAGATGATGTAACCTGTGCAGACAGATTCATTTTTTTCTTATCATCGCTAATGGCTGCCGTTACTAAAACATCTGTTGGAGACTCTACAACAGTTACTTCTGTAGTACTATTCACCACTACCGATCCATATTTTTTAGATTGAACAGTCGGTGCACCATTAAATTTTCCAGCTTTTTTACCTGTGATTGTAGTTCCATTAGTTGTTACCAAGTCACTAGAAGCCCAGGAAACAATGTCATAATCCTGTAGTTCACCATTTACTGTTGCAGTTGTGGTTCCTCCTACATAAATTTCAGATGAAGACATCGTAACGCTTACTGGTTTCAAACTCATCTGAACATCCGCATTAGATACATCACCATTAGCATCTACAATAATAGTAGCTGTTTTATCTACAAACCCTGTTCCTGTAAATGTCGCATTATGAGTACCTTCCGGCAACATAACTGTATATGTTCCATTTTCTTCTGTGGTAACATCTTGACCATTTACACTTACTGTTATGCCTGATATTGCTTGATTATTTGAAGCAGAAGTAACTGTTCCACTTACTTCATAGGTTTTAGCAGAAACTGCCACATTGGCTGTTGCTGTTTGTCCGTCAACTGTCGCTGTTATTGTTGTTGTTCCTGCATTTACAGCCGTTACAGTTGCCTTACTATTATCGTCTGAATGAGCAGTCACGGTTGCTGTGTCTGTATTTCCACTTACCCATGAGATGTCTTGAGCTGTTTCTGGCAGATTAACAATTATTATTTCTTTAGTCTCTCCCTCGACAAGATTCAAACTGGTCAGATCCAATGTAATCTTTGTTGTGTCCTGTGGCGTTGTCTCACCACCATCTCCTCCCGGTGTACCGCCCTGATCCGTAGTGCCTCCATTACCATCTGGCTGCGGATCTGCCGGACCTGCTTTCATCTGTCCGGCATCTTCCCCCGGCTGTGCCGCATAAATCTGCACAGGTTCTAAGAGCATACCCATGACCATTGCGAACACCATCAACAGGGAAAGAATTCTTTGTGTTAATTTACGCTTTCCTTTCATGTCCTTTTCCTCTTTTCTTTCTTTGTACTATATATTGAAATATCCTTCCGTTTACCAGAAAGTGCAGGTAAAGGGAAGTGATACACAACACTAAGGAAATAAAATCCAGAACCTCACTGGCATTGACTGCCCGTGTACAATAAACGGTTCCGGCAAAACTTAAAATAAAAACCGCATCCACTGCTGCTGCAATGGGATTACTAAAAAAATGGAGAAAAGAAGGAATTCTTGATTTTTTTGCAGATTCCTTCAAACGCTCCTTATAGGCACGGTACAGCAGGAAATAGCTTCCTGCTGCCAGTATGATACCTGCCCAGAATAAAACTCCAATGAGTGTTCCAAGCACTTCCTGCCCTGTGTTTTCCCCTGTTCCGCTAAGGGGAAGGAGAAACATTGCAATCACAGTCGGCAAAAAACATGCTGCTGAGATATAAAACCTCTTTTCTATCCCTCTCATTCCACTCATCTCCTACACCACCTCGTTTGTATGAATGAGCAGTTCGTATTTCTCGATTCTGAACATTCCATGGCTTTCGTCTACTTCTCGCTGTACCATTTCTTTGGTGGCTGTCTGCATGCTCTGGTTCAGCACCTCTGTTGCTCCGGCATCCAGGACTTCTGTAGCATCTGCACCTAAAACTCCTGTAGCATCTGCTGCCAGCGGTTCTGTAGGTGTAGGCGGCTGAATGATATCTTCCATCTTTGCCTTGCGGACACTGCCCAGCTTCTTGCTGTTTCCGATATTTCCGGAACGGCTGAGTGTTCCTGTATTGCCTCTTCCCGCCGGTCTTCGAAGCTGTCCGGTCCGGGAGTTGATCTCTTCCATATGCTGCACTGTTTTCTTCACAGAACGTCCGGTGCGAGCATTGAAAATATTGATGATATCAAATTTAAAAAAGAAGATAATGCTGAGAATCAGGCAGAAAATGCAGATACCCAGACACACATAAAACAAAGTATGAAACAAATTAATCTGCTGTTGTATCTGTTCCACCTCCCTGACCAATTCCTTCTATATTCGATGTATTATAAGTCGATTCCACAATGTTTTTCGCTGTACCGACATTTTCAAGAATCACATCTCTCATATTCATCTCATATTGTTCACTTGATTCCATGCTGCCAAGGACTTCCTCAGCCGCTCCAAGCTGTGTCAGCATCTGCTGTTTCGTAATACCTGCATCTTTGAAATTACTTGCTTTTCCGGCAATCTGTGCGGTCAGTTCTTTATACGACAGAAGCTTGTACAGGTTATTGCTGTCTTTGGCATCCTCTTCTACAATCCCTACCAGGTCAAACCAGTAATCAGAATAGGAAACAACAGAATCTCCCGCCTGATTCCGCACTTTCAGACTGTCATAATAATTGGCAATCTTATACAGGTTCTTTGCTCTGGAAATGTTTTTTTCATTTAAATCTCCCGTAGGGGATGCTTCAGAAGCATTGCTCAGCCATTTCTTGGAAGCCGCTTTGTCTCCTACTCCGTTATAAGAATAGAAATACGCTACTCCCAGGTCATAAGAGAACTTATCGTAATCTTCACCATTGGTTTTGAAATAATCTTCATTACTTCTCTTGGCATCTCCTGTGATTCCTATAACTTTTCGGATCGTCTGTTCTTCCTCACTGGAAAAAACTGTAACCTGTTCTGTATCTCCATTTGTATTTTCTTCTTTGTCATGGAGAAGGAAAAATTGCAGAAGTCCTTCATATGCAGCCCCTTCTCTTGGATTCAGAGTAATGGCATTCTCATAATACTCTACGCATTTATCCCAGTCTGTGGATGCCAGGTTTTCGGCTTCCACCAGATAAGCGTCATAGGTACTGGATTTCACAGAATTTTCGGCTATCTTGAATCCCACTGCTCCGATTCCTGCCAAAAGGGTAAGGGAAGCTGCTGCCAAGAAACTACGCCACTTCAAGGCTTGTTTTCTCTTATATTCAATATCCAGTTCGTTATAATGCTCTAATGCATAAAGCAACTCACCACAGGACTGATATCTGTCTTCCGGGTTTTTCTGGGTACACTTGAGAATGATCTCTTCCAGACCTGAAGATAAATCAGGATTCCAATGCCGGATGGGGTACATCTCATATGGCGGCTCGCTGGGATTGTGTCCTGTAAGCAGGTGATACAAGGTTGCACCCAGACAATAGATATCGGTCCGGGCATCTGTCTGTCCGTGCCCACCGTACTGCTCCGGTGCTGCATAGCCCTGGGTTCCCAGACAGGTGGTATCTGCCACGCTGGTTTCCTTGAACTCTCTGGCCGTACCAAAGTCAATGAGCATGACCTTGCCATCCGGCCGCAGCATAACATTGGAAGGTTTCATATCTCTGTAGATAATCGGCGGTTTTCTGGAATGCAGGTAGGAAAGCACATCACAGAGCTGTTTTGCCCACTCAATAACATCCGCCTGATCCTGTGCCCCGTACTCACGAAGCACTTTTTCCAGGGTACGCCCTTCTATGTAATCCATAACAATGAGGAAACTTCCGTCTCCGTCAATTACGTCAATAATACTTGGCAGATTTGGATGATTCAGTTTTTTCAGCAAATCTGTCTCTACGATCAAGCCCTGCTTCACAACTTCGAAGTTCTGGACACCATCCTTTCGGACCTCTTTAATTGCCCACTGTTTATTGGCTCTCTCATTCATGGCAAGGTATACCACACTCATACCGCCTTGCCCGATTTTATTTAATATTTTATATTTCCCGTCTACCAATGATCCAATTTCAAGCATGTAGACTTCCTCCTAATATGCCCGAATCAAAGCAACTGAAATGTTGTCGTCTTCTCTTCTGACTTTATTTAACTCTGTAAAATATACAGCCGTTTCTTTCATTTTCTCTTCTGTAACCATAAGTACTGGTTTTATTTTTTCATAAAACTCCTCTGGAGTGATCACATGGCGGAAGCCATCTGAACACATCATAAACAGGGAATCCGGTTTGTATTCCCCTACATAGAAGTCCGGTTCTATCACACTGCTTGCTCCTACGCACTGGAGCAGCACATTTCTTCTCGGATGGTTTTTTGCTTCCTCAGGAGTCATCCGCCCAAGGTCCATCTCTCTCTGTACATAAGTCTGGTCTAAGGTCATTTGGTGAAATCCGTCTTTAATATAATAAACACGGGAATCACCCACATTTATGATATAGTAGATATTGTCTACCAAAAGCAGTGCTGCCAGGGTTGTTCCCAGGCTCACATTGCATTCCAGCCCATATTGGCTGATTCTCTGATTCTGTTCTAAAATTAAATTTGTCCAGCTCTCTCTCAAAGCATTGGCCTCCAGACCGCCATACAGCAGTCCGGGGAATTCCTGATGAAACCATCTGGAAAAGGCCTTTACTAAGATGGCACTGGCGACCTCACCTTTTGCAAGGCCGCCCATACCGTCACAAACTACGCTTAACAAAACCTGTCCATAGTCTGTAGCCGCTGTTTCTATTAATACTGAGTCCTGATTTGTACTCTTTCTGATTCCCACATCTGTGTGGACAGTTGTCAAATAATTCATAGTCTGCTCTCTTTCCTTTTAAATGTATTAATTACATATGAAATTCGAAATCTTCATCTGCAAAACGAACAGTGTCATTGTCTTTCAGAGCAACTTCCTGTCCCGGTACAACTTTTACACCATTTACAAAAGTAAAGTTTGTAGAATTCATATCAGCTACAAAATACTGTGAACCTTTTCTGGAAATACGTGCGTGGCATCTGCTCACGGAAGTATTATCAGAAATACAATAATTTACACGGCTTCTTTCTTTACCAATGGTGAAGCTTGGTGCACTGATGACTACACGTTCATTTGTTTTCTTGCGGATCATGTAAGCTGCACTCTGTGCAGAAGCTCCTAGTACAGTTGTTTCTCCTCTTCCTTCGCCAAGTACGCTGGTTTCACCTGCACCTGCTGATGGTTCCTGTACTGGATTATAAGAACGCGCTTCCGCTTTTGGTGCCGGAGCAGTTCTTCTCTGTTCTTCTGCTCTCTGTCTCATCATGCGTTCACGTTCCATTTCTTCTTTTTTCTTTTTGTTGCCGGATGATACTACAAGAATCACTACGATGACTACGATAATAACTACAGCAGCCCCAATGATAATCCATAACATCATACCAGGACCTTTTGTTTCGGTAGTTCCACCAGAATCAACAACTACTAATGGTTCTTTGGAATTTCCGTCAGAAATCTTGGTACTGCGAATTACGGATGTTTTCCGGACAAACTTCTATGCTTACCTATATTCTTTTGAAAGAACAAAATCTTTTGTCCTCTTTCTATGATTTTGCTTCTTCTTTGGATGAAATGGAAATGTTAGAAACCAAAGACGAAACTTTGAATTATCTTCAAAGAGTTCTTGAAATGAATAAAGATTCCATAAATTAGATTTGCTACTAAATCCCCGGAAAGTTCAAACGCACCCACCGAAACTTCCGGGGATTTATAATGTCTCTTGTGGCAGCACATACTCTTACAAATATTGTTTTGCCTCTTCTTCGCTGATCTCAAACTGGCCACAGAGCATCTGAATAATTAAGTCATGTGCGATGCCATGCTTTTGCATCGCAGACACCATATCTATAATTCCAGTTTTACGGCCTTCTTCATGACCCTCTATGCGACCATTTTCATACCACTCTTTTTCCCATTTTTTTACCGCTGTACACACATTTTCCACCTTCCCTTCCTGTTTCCAGTGCATTAATTCTAATGAATCTATGATTTTTCCAATCACCATGAGCAGTTCTTGTTTGATATCCTGATTTTTATATTTTTCTTTTATTTTTTCCAGGTCTCCCCTGAAAAATTCACGGGAGAGCTCGAACACCAACCTCACATCTTCGTTATGAAAGACGTACTGGCCGCTGTCCTGTACCTGCACCAGGTTCATCTTGTAATCTGAAAATATCTTCCTGATTTCTTCCGGCATCTCCACCATCATATCCTCCAGACAAAGAGGACCATCCCATGGATATTCTGAATAGTATATCACAATAGAGATAATCGGATGCAATCGGTCTTCCTTCTTCATTCCCGAAAGAAATTCTTCTTTGCTCATAACTGCTTTCTCTGTTTTGTGAGAACGGGTGATATCCTGATACTCCTTCAGGTATCCCATCCCATCGTACAACATCGTACGCAGGGGCATTGCATAGTGGATATTCTGCTGAGATTCTATTCCAAAAACCACGAATTCCACACCAAATGCCATCTTCTTCACCACATCACGTATCCTCATTAAAGATTCTGCGTGATCTTTCAACTGAATAATCCCAGATACATCCGTATCCATTTCCCGCAGTTCTTCCGGTCTCAGGACTTCTTCCCCCTGAAACATCACTGCATTGAACAAATCTGCGAACCGCTCATTGGAACGCCAAAAATCTTTCAAAAGTACATCCGGTTTCACTTTATCCGCCATAGGCTTTCCTTTCTTATTTTGTTATGTATCGTTCTCTTTTGTACTTTTAAAAATCATATCTGGATGTAAGTTTGCTCTTATTTATTATAATACCATTGGAACACTTGTTCTTCAATGTTTTCTGGTGTTTTTAATAATCTTTTTAGATTCTTGAAATTGTTTCCAGTGACCTGTTCTTCACCAAATAGGCCTGTTTCACTGAATTTCTCCTGTAGGCCTATTTTTCTCCGGCTCTAATAGGCTGATTACAGTAAATCCATCTCATAAACCTACTTTTTCTCGACTCAAGTAGGCCGATTTATTCAAACATCTTCTGACAGCCTACTTTTCCCAAAAATAAGTAAGTTGATTTCTTCAAACTGTCAAAATCCACCTACACTCCACTGGTAAATATAGGTTAAAAACCCAAAATATCTTTTCACAACCTATTTTCCCCTGAAAAAGGTAGGCCATAATTCATAGAATAAAGATATCCAGCCTATTTTCAGAACTTCTCCCGTATAAACCGACAATACTTTTCTTGAAATCCATCAAATCTAAATATCTATCAAAAACAAAAACCGCACCGGCACACTTTTCGTTTTCATGTGCAAATGCGGTTTCTTATTATTCTTTTGAATGTTTCTTTTCGCTCATCTTATCTATTGCTACTGCAATAATCTGTAATATCAGGGCAACAAAAATAAATCCTGCTGCTGCCAGTTTCCCGTGAAAACTGGTGATGAGCTGGGCAACACGCCCCAGCACGGGAACAGACAAGGTAACTTTTCCGATAAAATTCTCATACGGGATGGGATTCATATCTTTCGTCTTATTTGCATCGCCTTTGGTGATAAATTCACCCATGACCACACGGTTTTCTACAATGCGGTGCGTGATAATCGCATTGGAATCTTTTGCTCCATAAAAGGCGATAATATCATCTTCCTGCATATCTTCCGGTGCTGCTCCCTGAATATATACCAGACTTCCTACAGGAATCTCAGGCTCCATACTGCCGCTGATTACAGTGTACAGCTCATACCCCGCCATTCTTGGAACAGTGAGGGGCAGGCAAAGCAACACTAAAACCACTAACATAGCAGTACCCAGTGTACTGCATAACACAGCCACTGGGTTTTTCTTATGTTTTCTTCTGCTCAATTTTGATTTCCTCTTCATTCGGCTTATTTTTTAATGTCTATGTCTCTTCAAGAAGATAATCATTCCTGCTAAAGCTGCCACGGCTGCTACAGAAACAGCAATACCTGCTGCCATAGGGAAGCCTTTCTTAACTTCTTCTTTGTCCAGCTTTATATTTGCTTTAGGTGCTTCTTCATCATCCAAATCAACTAAATCCTGAGGTACTTCTTCATCTTCCACCTCTGTTGTTTCACCTTCAGCGGTAGTTCCTTCTGCTGCTCCGGCATCCTCACCAGCAGCTCCAGTACCCTCACCGGCTGTTCCGGCACCTGCACCAGCGGCTCCAGCACCTGCACCTGTTGCTCCAGCACCTGTTCCAGCTCCTGCTGTTCCGGTTCCTTCACCTTCTGTCTGCTCTGTGACGACTGTTGTGATAGTTTCACCAGGTGTCTCGATAATCTGTATTTCACCTTCACGATATACAAATGTGAAAACATTCTCCTGTTCATTAGAAGACAAGGTCTTGGTCATTGCATATGCCTCTGGAGTATAACCTTCTACATAAGTATATGCAACTACTGGCTTATCGCCCACATTTCCATAATAAGTACGGCTTGGTGCAAGTGTATTACCTGCTTCATCTTCGTAGTTTACAGTATATCCAACCATATTTCCTTTAATCCCGTATGCAACTACGTAGTCCATATCTTTATCTACTTCAAAAGATGCCTCCTCAATTTCTGTACCGCTCCTGCGAATCCCCTTTACGTAATACTTAGAATTATTCAAGGTTACTGCTTTCTCTGGCACATTAAATGAAATTCTATCTCCACGCATTAATTTTTCCACTACAATTCTATTTCCACCCTCTGATGGAGGATTAACAGTTGCGCTACTTCCCTCTACTTTATCTACCCTTATATCTTGAGAACTATTAAAAGTCCCGTGGTTACCTGCATAAAAGGTAACTGTATAAGTATAAGACTCCGCATGTGCTGTCACAGGAAAAACACTAAGGAGCAGTGCCATTGTCAGCATAGCCGTAAAACATCTACAAAATTTCTTCATGTCTACTGCTCTCCTTTCCTGTCTTTACGTTTTTTCTTCATAGAAGTGATTCCAAAGAACAACAGAACCAGTCCACTTACCAAAGCGACTGCACAAAGACCGATCACCTTAGTCTGGTCTCCTGTCTTCGGATCCGTTCTTGCTACCTTCTGAACCTCGGTTTTCTTGATCGGGTCACCGGGGCGATATTCCACCTCTGCGGTCACCTTCTCCACTGCAAAATTCATCTGCAATTTCGCCAAGGTATCCTGATAATCATTTCCCTGAGTCTCACCATCTAATGCAATGGTCAGATGTACGGTTCCGGACTCACCTTTTTTCAGTCTGTCCAGATAGAAATAATCTTCCAGAGAATTCGTAGCCTGCCCAAGACCTTCCCCTGCTGCCGTAGAACCCTCACCACCTACGGTATCACTGCTGTAAAGCACTGTCTCCGCATTCTTATGATCCACATAAGTCAGGCGGTAAGTATAAGCACCACCTTCAGCCACACTCTGGCTGTCCTCCAGACTCTGAAGGATTTCATTTGTCATATACCAGTCCGTTTCATCAGAGCCGGTATTCTTCACTCCGACCTGCAGCTCCATGCTGTCACCAGGAAGAAGTTTATACACCTCTGCACTTAACTGGGAAGCATCAAAAGTGCTGTTCATCTTTTCACCATCAAACTCCACTGCCCAGTCCTTAGAGCCTGTGATTTTCTCTGCAAATACATTCATGGAAGTGCCTACAGTCATAATTGCTGCCATGACAAGGCACAAAATACTTTTTTTCATGTTCTTGTACCTCCTACTGTAAGCTCAATGTTCCGTCTGCTGCAACACTCACATCCACGCCCCATGCACTCTTGATAGCGTCCTGTGCGTTATGTGTCTGCACTGCATTGACCTCTGCTTCTAAATCAAACTGATAACCATTGTATTTATAAACATGATTGATAATCTTGTTTCCATCTTTGTCAGTGGTTGTTTCCGTCTTCACCTGCTGGCCAATCTCATTATTGATCTTCAGTGAATCCGCAAAAGGCTTTGTTTCCTGTCCAGCTCCCACAATACCACTGTAATAAAGAACGGTACGTTCCTTGGTGGATGCACTTTCGTCAATCATCCAGCCATTATCTGTCAAGAGGTTCAGTTCAATCCAGTCAGGGTCAAGATTCGTATCTTTCTTGCCATCTGGAGTCTTCCAGCTCTTCGTAAGAATTACCCTTACATAACTGTCAATAGAACCACTATTTGAGACTTTTAACTCTTCATCGTATTTTTTACCTGGAATGATCTTTCCATCCTTCTGCAGATCTGCCAGTAATGTTCCTGAAGTCTCATTCCATTCATCATTCTTGTGACTGTAGTCTCTGGAAGAAACCACTTCGCCATTCTCTGTAAGGCTGACACCGATACTGGAAACTTCTACCTGTGCTGCATAATTCTCACTGTAATAAGTAAGTGCTGCTCTGGTACTTCCTACGGTACTTCCCACCAGCAAAAGTGCAGATGCTGAAAGAAGAGCAATGGTCTTGGTTGATAAAAATTTACGTTTTTTCATTATTCACCAACCTCCCCTTCATTTCCGCCCCAGACATCCTCGCTGCTGTCTGCGATTCTGTCCCAGTCTGCGTATGGTTTTCCATCTTCATCATAAAGCACTGCAGTACATTCCTGGATAACAATAACATTGAAATCCTCAGTGCTGTCCATGGCATTTACCTTTACCTGTAATTCAGAAGATTCCTCACCGGGAGCTACAATCTGGTCACATTCATAATAACCATTCTTTAATTCCCAGTGTCCTTCCGGTGCTGAAAATTCCAGCCCGTCTTTGTACTTATCTCCTGCCAGAACCTTCACTCTGACGTAACACTCAAAATCACCAGTATTTTGCACTTTAATATGTTTTGTCATAGCAGAAACTGTTTCACCCGGAACAATTTCCGTGGAACCCAGGCTGATTGTAGCACCACCGGAAGCTGTAGCATAAGTCGTGAAGTACGCCATCGTACTTCCTACAGACACCCCTGCTGTCAAGGTAAGGGCTGCTGCTGCCAGACAAAGGTTCTTTTTATTAAAACTCTTTTTCATTGCATCCTACCTCCCTTACTCCTGTGCTCCTGCATTGCTGAATTCCTGCTCTACAGTCCATACACCTTCATCATTTACTGAAAAATGATTTACCACACTGGCATTTCCGTTCATTCCGTCATTATAAGTATTGGTAAATGCTGCGTGAACTGCATTTGCTTCTGGTGCTTCATCAGAATCTGCTACAATGGTCACATTCTGAGAAGCCGCTGTGGTAAGCTCATAATTGGCTCCGCTGTAAACTTCCGTCACAGTCACCTGTGCTCCTGCCGGAATGCCTGAGACTGTAAGGCTCTTCGTTCCTGCTGCGTCAAACACCATGGAAACCACATCACTGTATACATTTTCTCCATCTAGCTCTGCTTCTATCTGGAATACAAAGGTTGCACTTCCCAGAGTTGCATTAAAAGAATCCAGAGTCTTGTCAATGATCAGGCTTCCAAGACGGCTTTCCTTCTCCGGCTTCAAACTGGTTGTCACATCATACACCCAGTCATCATTTCCGGAAGTAGCATAATAATTATTTGGAAGTGAAATCAAAAATGGAGTAAACTGATACGCATATCCCGTTGAAAGCACTTCTTCTGCTGCTACCAGGTACATACCTGTTTTCAGGTTTTCAGCCACACCTTTGCCATTTTCAATCACTACTTCTGCTGCCGGCTCCTTTTTTGTCTCCGTCACAATTTCCTGTGCCTTCTGAGCCATTTCTTCCCACTGTGCTGCTGTAGTATCGGAATCTACTTTTTCCAGATCCAGCCCTTTGTACTCCTCCAGGGAATTGTATATGCCGGACACTGTGACATCTGCCACTTTATACAGCTTCACAGGTACTTCCAGATCCTTGAGTTCTGAGAATTCCTTGTCTAAATCTCCACTTAATTCAAAATGAATGGAACAGTCCTCGTCAACATCAATCCCATTGGCTGCATTAACATCTGAAATCACCATGGCGGACATGAAAACCGTCAGAGCCAGAAACCATGTGCTTCCTTTTTTTATTCTTTTCCTCATTTTCACATCGTACCCTCCTTCAAAAATTTATTTTTCGTTCTTGTCTTTCTTGTCCTTTGCTTTGAACAAAAATCTCATGAACAATATAATCAAGAATGTAATTGATAATCCCAGAATCAGATACAGCATGTAGTAATTCTGAACTGTCTTGAGCATGGACTCTGCAACTGAAGTTTCTGCTTCCTCCTCGCCATTGTAAGGAACTCTGGTTCCTCTCACTAACAGGCGGTGGGAGTTTACACCATATGGGGTGCAGGTGAACAGCGTCACCTGATCTTTTCCCTCTTCAATCTGCAGTGCTGCTTCCAATGTCTCGTGATCGTCTTTATCCACCATGTCAAGAATCTGGTCTACCTGATAGGCAAGAATCTCATCCAGCACATGGATATAAAACATATCACCTTTTTTTATCTGATCCAGGTCTGTAAACAGCCTGGCACTGGGCAATCCCCTGTGAGCAGCCAGAACACTGTGAGTACTCTCCCCTCCTATGGGAAGTTTGGTGCCGTTTAAGTGGCCGATACCGGTCTGGAGCACCTTGTCACCTGTGCCGTGGTAAATCGCATGCTTCACATTGATCTTCGGAATGGAGAGGTATCCCATAACACCGTCATTTGCTACATTTAATACTTTCCAGTATTCGGTGTTCTCCAACTCCCCGTCATCCTCTCCGAACACATCTCCGTAGAGGTCATTTTGAACCAATGCCTGGTCAAAGGCAATGGCTTTCTGCCATTCATCCGAGAAATCTTCTTCTGTCAAATTTTCTACAACCGTCTCGTAATTCGAAATCAGACGGCTCTGTCGGTAAGTATTCCACTGATCCGACACCGTAGGATATACCAAAATCCCAAATCCTATGAGAAACAATAGTCCAAACAGAACATTTGCAATCTTACGTTTCATGTCTAATCCTCTTTCCTGGTTTCTGTTTCTTCTGTTTCTGCTGTCTTAACATCCGGTTCTTCCACCCCTTGAATACGTGCGGAACGTACCTTCTTCTCATACAGATACAGACCCAGGATAAAGATTCCTGTCACGGATAATCCTACAATGACCCAGAGCAGATAGCTGGTATGAAGACTTGCCCCGGTAATCAGTCCCTTGGGAACTTCTTCCATCTCAGCTTCTTCATATGGCACTCTGTGGCCTCTCACCAGAAGTCTCTGGCTGTTTACTCCGTAAGGAGTACAGGTAAGCAATGTTACAAGGTCCTGACCTTCTTCTACTGCAAGGCTCTCTGTCTCTGTAGGTTCTACAACAGAAATTTTATCCACCTTATAACAAAGTATATCATCTAATATGCGTAAAAGGAAGTGGTCTCCTTCCTCCAATTTGTCTAAGTCCGTAAAAAGTGTTGCACTGGGCAGTCCCCTGTGTGCAGATATAACAGCATGGGTACTTGGACCGCCTACCGGAAGAGAACTTCCCTCCAGATGACCTGCTGCTTTCTGAAGTACCTCTTCCTCTGTAGTATGGAAAACCGGTACCTTTACGTCAATCTTTGGAATTTCTACATATCCCATCATACCGTCACCATTTAAGTTCAGGCTGGATATATATCCTGCATCTTCTTCTTCAGATGCCTCTGCTACTGCAAAGGAATCAGGAAGGATACTTGGAAGCAGTGCCTCATTGTAGGCATTTGCCACATTCCATTCACTGTCATAATCAATCTTACCCTCTGCCTCCATCTTGGAAACGTTGGAATCATAATTACTGATCAGTCGTTCCTGCCTGTAAGAGTTCCATTCATTGGATACTAATGGATACAGCAGCAAGGACAAACCGGCTAAAAACATAACTGCAATCAATATTTTAGAAATTTTCTTATTCATCCGGACTCTCCTTATTGTTGTATTTTTTAGAATAGCCGGGGCGAGGTTGCCGCCCCGGCTGTGTGGTTTCCTGTGTTTCTTATGTAATTCCTGTGAATCGCTAATTATTTGTTAGCTTTTCTGCGGCTTACGAAGAATAATCCTGCTGCTGCAACCATGATTGCACATCCGCCGATTGTGAAGATTGTTGTACCGATACCACCTGTGGATGGAAGGGAGGAAAGTTTGGTGTTAAGAATTTCAAATCCGTCACCTTTGTGATCATTTTCAACTCCATCTAATGTAACTTTAAAATTATTCTCTACTGTATTTTCATTTTGATCTGAAATTGTAATATTCCAACTTTTTAACTCTTCATTTTCAATATTTGCAGAAATATCAATTTTAAATACTGTGTCATTTAAGCTATATCCTTCTGGAGCTTTTGTTTCTTTTAAGTAGTAAGATACAACTGCACCATTTGTTCCTGCCTCAAGACCTGTAATGTAAATATTACCTTCAGAATTAGATATTGCTGTTGCTTTACCTGCTTTGTGATGTGCATTCACATACTGATTTTTACACTGATCATCTGTGTATAATGTAAATTCAGCACCTGCTAATTTATTTTTATCTGCACCTTCGCCTTTTTTAGTAATTAAACCATTTGTTCCAGTTGCTTCACCACCGATATCAAAAGAGTATACTTTCTGGCTAGCTGTCTTTGTATCTGTTGTGCTTGGATTGTTAGAATATGTTAATGTGGCTGTATTGTCATGAGAATCTTTATTTACATTATCTTCTAATACTTTCGCATTATATGTAATCACAACATCTTTGTTTCCATTAGCTTTGATCCAGTTAGAGTTAAACTCTACTGTAAATGTTTTACTCTTGTCTACATTTCCTGTAAGTGTGAAATTCGTATCTGCAACTTTATTCTCTTCCTTTGCTTCTGTATGATATACCTGAATTGAATCTTTTACTAACTCTAATTCGCCCTCTCCCATTTCATCTTTGATGCTGAATGTTGGAGCAATGTATTCTGGGCCATATGCAGGAACTTTTGCCTTAAGGGTATACTCTACATCTTCACCAAAGTCAGCACTGTCTTTTGCTGTTTTTGTTAATGTAATTTCAGAAGATTTTGCCCATGCTTTATCTGTTCCTAATGACCAATCATCCCCTGCAGAGACACTTTCTGATACCATTGTATTATCACTACCACTCTTTGAATACCATACGGAAACTAACATTGGGTTGTAAATCTTGGCACTGCCATTTTCACCTCTTACCAGAACTACCCAATAACCTGGATGTAACTCTGCTTCATAAGTGCCGTTTTCATCTGAATCCGTCATATCAAAAGATTTAAGGCTAGAAAGATCGTTATTATTAATTTTCTTAGCAATTTCAGCAACTTCACCACTTGTTGGTTTTAAAGGATTTGCAATTGTTACACCCTCTGCTGCTACATATTTTACAAAACCATTTTCGTTGTACTCACCATCAACAATCTGGTATGCTGTTACAGTTGCTCCTGTATCTACATTAGATACTTCTACTTTTGCTTTATCTGTATCTTTCGGTGTCTCTCCCTGTGCTGCAAATGTTGTAATAGTTGATCCCATTATCATTGTCGCTGCTAATAACATAGCCATAATTTTTTTAATCTTCATATTGTTGTCTCCTTTTCTTTGAGGTTTCCCCCTCATTTTTTTGCATTAACTGTTGTTACAGTTTTCTGCGGTGCGAGGACCGCTGAAAAGTCATTTTCATAAATTACCCTTTCAGCACCTCCTCACGTTTCATTTTATATATGAGAAGCGCCGCTGCCATTAACAGCAATGTACCGCCTATCGTATATACAAAGATTCCTGGACCGCCGGTGGATGGAAGTTCATATAACATTACATTATCAAAGTAATATTTGTATGTCTTTCCATCGGCATCCAACTCCCCTTGCAGTTTTTTTCCTTCCTTATTCTGAATAGTCTTCAAATCACCATCATGGGTAATTTCCACTGTCCATTCTTCATCACTTACTGCATATAAGTTAGGAGCTTTTGTTTCTTTTAAGGTGTAACTTCCCTTTTCTAATTTTTCTACCTTTTCACCAGAAAAATCTGCATCATTATACCACTCAACCAAACCATTTTCATTGGATTTTCCATAATAAGTCTCTTGGTTATTGAATAACTGGAATTCTGCACCTGATAAGAAATTATTATGGTTTGTTGCACTTCGTTTTACAATTCTCCAGTCAGAAATAATTTCTTCGTTAGTAAAGAGAACGCCTCCGAATACACCATCTTTTTTATATTCTCCATTCTGGATAACGTCAGAACCATTCTTATCGTTACCTAATACAAACTCTACAGATTTTGGTGACTCTAAATTAGATTTACAATCTGTTTCATATTCTGTAAGAGTACCCATTTCATTCACTCTATTTGTGAGAACAATTTCTTTTACTCCATATCCTGTGGCTTTGGATTCTACTATTTTGTAATTTCCACGGCTCAGATTCTGGAGTTCTTCACCAGAATAAGTAGCTTGTTCTGTTCCTGCTGGAATGGTAATATCAATAGTTTTAAATTCTTCATCATCTTTAGTAACTACAAAACTGAATTTCTGATCTTTATCTGAGATTTCTTCCAGTTTTTTTGTAATCTGGATTTCACCTGCAACAACATTTACAGAGTAAATTCCCTCTGCTGTAAGTTTATTGGTTTGAGGATTTAATTCTTCTCCTCCATTAGTAGCCGGTGTTTTGATTGCATCACCCAGTGTAGCATCTCTTTCATCAACAGAATATGGGATAAACTCAACAGTTAATTTATACTGTTCTACATCTTCTCCTACTTTTTCTGCCGCATGGGAATCCATATTTCCTAACAGATTTTTTTCGCTATCTTTTACGATTTCGTATGTATAGCGGAAATATCCAACTGCATCTGAGGTGTACGGATACACATATTTTAGAGTTTCCACATCACCATTAGCATTTACAACAAGAGTTCCATTTTCCACCAACTCTGTTTTCTGTTCCTTTGTTAATTCTGGTAATGTTGGATTTCCTGTATCTGTTACCTGATTGTTAAGCTGATGGATTTTTAAGGTTTCATCCAACTCATTCATGAATCCTGCTGGTTCAATGATATCTCCTTTATAGTACCAGGACTTCTTATTTTCCATTGATAAGCTCAACAACTTCACGTTTACAGACGGCTGCTCAAAGTATCTGGTTTTCCCTTCTTCCAGATAGATGCCAGATGCAGCACCATTGGTTGGAATCATGTTACCACCAATAAAATCATCTTTCGCCTTAATCTGGAAACTTGCTGACCACGGACCTTTTACTGAACCATCTGTTCCAGCATTTTCATTTCCGATGGTTGCTTTATCACCAGTCCACTCAATGGTGGTTGTTCCATCAGCATTAGATATAATGTGTGCACCTGCTTCTTCCAATTCGGCTTTAGATGCATCCGTCAATTCAAATCGGGCATCAATTACATCCACAATCTTTTCTGGTTGGATAGTGAAGAGAGCACCGATTTCACCTGCAATGTCATCAAAAATACCATTTAATTCATCCGTTTTATCTACTGTGAAAGATTTTCCAGTCGTAGCAATATAGCCACTGAGGAAATTTGTTGCTGTAGTATTTGTATAATGGTTATTATGACCATATTGAGTATCAGCAGAATGTCCGGGCTCCCACCAAAATGACCCTGATAAATTATAACCAACTGTATAAATTATCGCATTCCCGTCATTTGTGTCCTTAATTTTATTTGCATAATTATAGGCTTTATTGGCAACCATGCAATTAAAACTATTACTATCACTATGTCCTGGCATACCATCAGTAAAGAAAATCACATATCTATTAGCATTTTGGGCTTCTTTTAATAAATCATATGTTGCCTTCATGGCATCTCCCATTGGTGTGCCACCCTTGTGAGATACATCGTCTATAAAATCCTTGACATTCTGAACAGCACTTTCATCGTGCAAAGTTTCAAAAGCATTTACTTTTGTAGTGTCATCCGAACTACCTTCTGTTCCTTGATACCATACAATAGCTATTTCGCTAATCTTTGAAGCATTAAACGTAGTATCTACAAATTTTTTTGCTGCCGCTTTGATTGCATTCATGCCGCTCCTTCCCATGGAACTGCTGGCATCCAATGCAAGCACAATGCTTGCTCCCTTAGCAGCCTGCCCAGCCTCCTGTCCTGATGTGGCTGCATTTAAATCTATCTGGAAAATTCTTTCTTCTTCATTAACTACCTCATTAACTACCTTTGCAGTTTTGCTGGATTTCAAGTTTTTCTCTGCAATCTCTGTTTCTGTGTAGTTGATGATTGTATTATTTTCCACAGGTGTTGTTCCGTCTGCTTTGTATAGGGTAGCTGTAACGTTTTCTCCGTCTTCCTGTACAATAACTTTCCATTCTTCAAGTAATTTCTCATATCCTGAAGGCGCTTTTATTTCTTTCAGAATATAAGTACCTGTCATCAAATTCTGGAGAATCACTTCACCATTTGAATTAGAGGTTACAGTAACCTTTGTATCTGTTCCTTCTTTCTGTAATTCAAACTCTGCTCCTTGTAATGCCGCACCTTGCGAATTTGTCTTTTTTATAGTTAATTCCGTTTTCTTTTCCTGAACTTGAATCACAGGTTTTTTGTATGGCTCACGCTTTTGAATTCCTTCATTTTCTTGATAATGTAATGTTGCACTATCATTGGAATAAAATCCCGGTTTACCAGAACTTGTGTACTGGGAAGAATCTTTTCCCGGTGTATCCGTTTCTTCATCTCCTCTATGGGGATACTCACCGTTCAATCTAGCATACTCTGAAATAGCAAATTCTGAAGGTTTTACATGGAAACTCAATCGATATGTTACATTTTCTTTTAGCTCTCCTCCATTCAGAAGCTCTACTATTATCTTCGTGCTTTGTTTGTCATTAGCTAAACTAATCGGCTGCTCTTCTATTCTGTATGAATTTTCACTCAAATCAGTTGCATTTCCATTTATTACCGTTTGTACTTTATAGTTCGGCTCATCTGCCAAAACCACATACTCACTTAATACATCCTCAATAGATACATTTTTATAAACCGGAGTTGTAATCTTCTTAAGAATCTCCTGAATCGCAGTATTCATGTTTGTACCATCTGCTGAGTTCGCATCAATATCTGCTGCACGCAATTCATTTGCAAATGTTGTCATAGCAAGTGATGTATCTTGTGTCAGATAGACTGAATAGATAGAAGCATTCTTTAAGAAAGTTGTTGTTTTTACATAATCAACAGCTTCCTGTCTCGCCCTTTTCGCATGCTCAGTACCTGAAGTGGTACTTCCTACACCAGCTTCATTTCCGTTGTTAGTTAAATAAAATCCCGGTGCACCATCAGACAGAAAGATAACTACTTTTTTATTGGGAGAACTATTCGCACTTTCCAAACTATTCTCCGCCTTCTGCATAGCTAACTCCCAGTTGGTTCCTCCATTGGCTTTAAACTCATTACTATTGACAGCATCCGTTATATTTTTGCTATCGCTATAGCCTTTCCAACCTGTGTTAATATCTCCCTCATACTCCAATGAACTAAAGCTAATAGCTGACACTCTATTTACCGTTTGATCATCAGGCAATATTGCGGGAACAATAGTCTTTGTTACACATTCCTTCATCGGAGTCATTAAGCCATAATTATTCATACTTCCTGACTTATCCAGCACCAGCAATACGTCTACGCCAACTTTTTCTCCTCGTTTTCCTGTAACATCCAGATTTAACGTATAATCCTGCCCCTGCACATTTTCTTCAATGTATTTTTTATGCTGTGGTGCCCCTAAAGTTCCTTCAGTGTTTCCCCCACCAGTATCTCCACCAGATGAAGAATTTTTTTCGTAAATGAAGTAGAGCGTATTTGTTATAGTATTCCAAGTTCCATTTGATTCTTTTTCATTATATTGCCATTCATAATTAATTCCAGATATTTTTTCTAATTTTATTCTTTTTACTTTTGTGGCATACTCTATTTTTCCTGCACTATCGATATCTTTCCCATATACAGCATACTGGAATGTGTAACCTGTAATTGATGCATTTTGTGCAATCTGAGAAATATCTTGTACACCACTGGAATTGTCCCAACTAAAATCACCTGCATTAATTGGTATTCCATTTGCATCTATTAATTGAATCTCTAATGGATAAAATATATTATACTTCCACGTAATCGTAAACACCGAAAAGCTCTCTGTCTCTACTTCCACATTCTGTACTTTTGTACCCTCTGTAGAAATCAGGGTGTCAACATTTGCTTTCTGTTCTGCTCCCATGTCTACAACCTGTTTTACTTCACCGTTTTCATCTTCTTCCAGATGAAGTACGGTTACTTCTGCATCGGTAGCTTTCTTTTCTTCTACTTCCTGTGGAAGTTCTGCTTTTTTATAATCCATGGAAACTTTGACTTTTCCGTTTGGCTCCATCTTGTTTCCATCTTTGTCTACGAAAGTAATATCATATGCCAGGAATCCGGCTACTTCTTTTTCTTCTTCTGCAACTTTTTCCTTAATCTTCTTTTCTACTTCCTGATACTGTTCTTTTGTCTCAGCATCTTCAGAAGTGATCGGAAGAACTCTCAGTTCGGCACCTTCTGGGATAACCCCTGCTTCTTCTGCTGTTACGGAAACAGTTACCTGGTCATCTTCGTAATTCAGTACCGGGATATCTGCTGGTTTTTCTTCTGGCTGTTCTGCCGGAGTTTCTGGAATCTGTTCTGGTTCTTTTTCTACATAGCATCCGTAGATGGTAGATTTTCTTCCTTCCAGAACGATTTTGCCGGAACGGTTTTCTTCTTTGATTTCGATGGAAGAGAGGTCGTAATCTTCTTCCATCGTTGCTGTGCTCTGTCCTGCTGCCTGAAGGCTTTCTAACAGTTCACTTCTCTGAGTGATTTCTACCAGCTCATCTTTGTCTCCGCTTACTTCCGGGTTTGCCGGGTCAAAGAAGAAGACGTTTGCTTTTTTTGTATCTTTGATTTCTAAATTGCTTTTTTCAAATGTGATTGTGATTGGTTCAAGGGATTCTTTTGCTTCGCCGTTTACCTTGAACTGAATGTTGTAGAGGAAGTAATCTCCCAGGGTGTTATCTGTAGGAAGTTTCTTCTCCATCATTCCTTTTATGTAGTTTTCCATGGAGCTGTCTACATATGTGACTTCCATTTCAATCTGGGAAGTTTCTGCTTCGAATGCTCCTTTTGGAAGTTTTGCTGTGACTTTCTGTACCAGTTTGCCGGATGCATCCCACAGTTCTTTGGTCAGTTCTGTTTCTTCTGAAAATACCGGGGTTTCTTCTGCCGGAACTTCCGGAGCAGTTGGCTCGGTACTTTCTGTTGAAGCTTCCGGTGCTGTCGGCTCAGTGTTTTCTGTTGAAGCTTCCGGTGCTGTCGGCTCAGTGTTTTCTGTTGAAGTTTCCGGTGCTGTCACTTCTGTGTTTTCTGTTGAAGTTTCCGGTGCTGTCGGCTCGGTGTTTTCTGTTGAAACTTCCGGTGCTGTCACTTCTGCGTTTTCTGCCGGGGTTTCCGGCTCGGTTTGTTCTATGGTCACTGGAGGCTCTTCTGCTGTCGGCTCCTGTTCTGTTACGGAAACTGCCTCTGGTGTCTCTGCCTCCGCAACAGCATTAGGGTCGGTAAGCATCTCTCCTTCTGCCAATGCTGAAATATTGCTTGATAACACCATTACCATGCAAAGTATGGCTGCTAGTATTCTCTTCTTTCTATTACTTTTCATGGCTCTCTCCTCCATTCACATTTTATCTGTTTTATTTCTGCACACGTTTTTGTGTGTCACTTTCTTACTTATAGGTTTAGTATAATAGGCTTTGGTCACACAACAGTCACAAGGAAGGGTTTTTTCAAATTTTTTTTATATTCTTTGTGATTTTTTTTATGGAAGTTAAAGTTTTATGAAGTTGAGAAAGAAACTTGAACTGTTTTCTGCTTACATTATAATAGGAAGATTCTCCTTTTCCCGGGGAAATCACTCGTTTTTTCTAATCTTCTCATTTTGGCCTGCTTTTTCAAGACTCAAGTAGGCTAAAGTTTTCTTTCTCTATGTTTCCACCTACATTTTTCCCTTTGCAATAGGTTGGATTTCTTATCCGTGGCTTTCCAACCTACTTTTCTTCCGGTAAAGGTACGCTAAATTGCGGATTTTTTATTTTTCCACCTATACGGGCTGTTTTTTTGTAGGCTAGAATGCTTCTTATCTAAGATTTTAGCCTAGCTTGGCATCCCGGAAGGAACTTGAGGGAAAGAAAAAAAGCCCCACCAGCATTTGTTTCACTGCTGATGGAACTTTTCATATCCATATCAAATATTCTTTCCTAATTATAATGGCTTTCCTCTTTAACAGGAGTTTACGGATAATTATCTTCCCTTATAGACTGGTTTTTTGTAGGTCAGGATGCGTTTTAGCCTTCCGTTTCCTCCCAGATCTGCTGTACCTCCTCCTCTGAAAGCTGTAATTTCCTCGCAGTTTCGCCTATGGTCATCCCCTGTCTCAGCAACTTGATAATCTGGATTACTTCGGTACGGCCTTGCTGCATTCCCTGTTTCAGTCCCTGCTTTATCAGCCGATCTGACTCTAGCTCTAATACTTTTCCACCCATAACATCACCAAATCCTTTCCTGGCTTTTTTTCGTTTTCTCAGAATATAGTCTGCTATCCTTATGATTAACTCGATCAGGTCACGGTATTCTTTTTCTTTTCCTGTTTCCAGGAATTCTTTCTCCAGGCGTTCTTCGATTTCTTTGTATTCTTCCAGCATTTCGTTTAACTCCTGGTTTCCTGTTTCCAGGTCTGCCTTCTCATACCTCATGATATAAAAGGGCAGAAGAAAGAACAACCGTTTCTCTAAGATTTCTTCTTTTGTATAATGTCCAGCGTACACTGCCGGGACTTTGTATTCCCAGGTTTCTCCTTCGGGTGCCACCACTTCTATGGTCAGCTTCTCGGTTTCTTTGTTTCCCCTCAGGTACAGGATACTGGAATGGGGAAGATACATTCGGTATTTCCCTTTTTCTTTTTCCATGGTCTCAAGCCCAATGGAAAAGTCATACTCTATCATGCGTACAACCATCTCACTGTCCTGGGTGCTCTGGCATTCCAAATGGTATATTTTTTCTGCGATCAGAAGCTGGGAATCTGTGATGATCTCTCCCTGTTTTGTCTGATGCTCATTTCTCCTTTGTATGATTTCTATGTCTTCCGGGTAGGTGGTGCCAAAGATCTCATTGATCAGGGGCACGGCCAGATCCGGCATCTTCTCCACCATG
The DNA here is from genome assembly GCF_947654165.1 of uncultured Blautia sp. Taxonomy (GTDB): domain Bacteria; phylum Bacillota; class Clostridia; order Lachnospirales; family Lachnospiraceae; genus Blautia. The sequence continues at coordinate 102,808 of NZ_CANTKB010000004.1, read as the reverse complement.
GTGCGGAAGACATCGTCAAATATTGTATTGTTTGTAATATTCGCCATGAAACATACCTCTCTTGCTTTTTCTTTTGCTATGTAGTCTTGTCTCATGTACTTTCGTAGTTTTATCTTTTGTGAAATGGCATCAGTTTGTGCGGCATCAGCTCCTTCCTGCTTTAAAAAAGTGAAACGAATTATTTTGTTACTTATATTATATAGGAAGAAAATAGAAGAAACAACATTCTTCTTTTCTAAGAAGTCACTCGCTTTCTCCACTTTTTTCGTTTTGGCCTACCTTTTCAATGCTTAAATAGGCCCAAAATTTCTTTCTGTATATTTCCACCTACCTTTTTCTTCCCCTCATAGGCTAAATTTCTTCTCTGATGCATTCTAGCCTGCATTGCTCCCGGCCAAGGCAGGCCAAAATCCTGCCATTATATTTTCCAACCTACTCGACCTGATTTGGGGTAGGCTAGAATGCTTGTTATGCGTGTTTTAGCCTAGCTTGGCATCCCGGGAGGGGCTTTGGAAATTATTTTTTTCTTATTACAATAAATATTTCTTTGCTAACCGCTCAATGTCTTTGGTTTGAATCACATTTTGCTCCGTCTCATATGTTAATATCAATTTTTCACCCACAAATATATTGTTTTTTTCGTAGTCTTGCAGTTTTTTTATTGCTTTTCTGGCATACCTGGGATCATCCATCTTCCCATTGTGTTCCCAGTACAGCTCTCGTCTTGTCTGCTTTGACAAAACAGTAAAATCTGGATACACCATTCCAAATCCCTCAAGGTATAAAGGGTGCTCATACTTATATGGAATATTATGACTATAAAAATAATCTGCAATGATTTTTTCTGATTTTGAACGCACTCGTTCTCCCTTCTCTGTGTAAATAGCTGGATCTGTTTCTTTAAACCCTTTCCCTTGATACTGTTCGTTTGACCACTCGGCAACTCTTTGTTCCCAGGTTGGTTCTATAGGAGAAATCCATTTCTTCCGTGCCGGATGCTCTTTGCGGAAAATTTCTTCGATTCCAGAATCTTCATAGATGTCTGCAAGCTGCCTAACATACCGCAGCCTTTTCTCCGCATAAGATAATACTTTCTCATTATAGCTCTTTTGTGCCAGCTTCTGAATCAACACCTCATTTTTTCTGGAAATGTAGATTCCATTGCCCTGACCTGGCACTTGATAGTGATAATAGCTGATTTTCTTTTTTGAAGTCGATAGCCGCATACTTCCTTCCGGTGCTGCTTCTAATTGATTTTTCATGACTATTACAATATTTTCCAGCCTATTCTGTTCTTTTAATAACATGTTTTTCAGTCCTATCATACAAATAATCCTCCCTTGACTTTCGTTTTCAGTTGCTTTCTTCTTTTTGCTGATTTTGGCCTATCTTTTCGTAACCCCAATAGGCCAAAAAGGATATCTTATGTTTTCCCACCTATATTTTCCTTGTCCACCTAGGCTAAATTTCTTTCTCTTCTGTATTCCACCTACTTTACATGTATTCAAAGCAGGCCATAATTCTCATCCGACAGTTTTCCACCTATCCAAGCTCTTCGAAAGTAGGTCGCCAGAAGGTTTTCTCCATTTCCCACCTATTTACCGGAAACTTTTGTAGGCCAAAATGCACTTTTTTGTAATTTCCACCTACCCCGGCATCCCTAGGCAGGCTAAAGTGCACCTTTTTGTAATTTCCACCTACCCTGGCATCCCTATGTAGGCCAAAGTGCTTCTCTTCTGTTTTTTTGATGATATCAAAAAGATTTCTGGATTGTTTTTTGAAATGTAAATGAATTGAATAAAGACTTCACACAGACTTTTTCTTTTTATATTTTATCATACTCAAAGACTTCTGGCAATGCCAGCCAGACCACCCTAAAAAACAAAAAATCCCGCCAGCACCCAATTGAGTACCAGCAGGATTCCTTATAGTCCAAATAATTTTTTTGCATTGTTTCTGGTTATGTCAACCACTTCTTCATAGGTAACGCCTTTGATCTCTGCGATTTCTTTTGCCACATAGGTAAGATATTGGGAACAGTTTCGTTTTCCCCGGTAGGGCTCCGGTGCCAGATAAGGGGCATCTGTCTCCAGGAGCAGATAATCAAGGGGTGCATACTCCACCACTTCTTTTAGTTTCTTTGCATTTTTGAAGGTCACTACCCCGCCGATTCCCAGATAATATCCCATATTCATATATTCTCTGGCATGTTCTTTAGAGTAGGAATAGCAGTGAATCACACCTTTTAAACAATCTGCCCTCTCTGCCTTCATAATGTCCAGAGTGTCTTTTGCAGCATCTCTGCTGTGAACAATAATGGGAAGCTCTGTCTCTTTTGCCAGATCCATCTGTCGGACAAACCATTTCTTCTGTGTCTCATGGTTTTCCTTGTCCCAGTAATAATCCAGTCCAATCTCACCTACAGCAACTGTTTTCGGCAATTGACAGTATCTGCATAACCGTTCCATTTTCTCTTCATCCAGGGTTCCGACTTCATCTGGATGAACACCGATTGCTCCGTACACAAAGGGATATTGTTCCATGAGTTTTACCGTGTCCTCCACACCTCGAAGAGATGCACCCACATTTACAATGGTCTCTATTCCATTTTCATGCATGGAGCGGAGCAATGCATCCCGATCCTGATCAAAGGCTTCATCATCATAGTGTGCATGTGTCTCAAATATCATGGATTCCTCTATCCTCCAGTCTCTTATATACCCATCCTCTAAACAGTGCATAAATCACAGAAGAAAGTGGAATGAAAATAAGCATTCCCACCACTCCCATGAGGCTTCCGCCTACTGTTACGGCTACCAGTACCCAGATAGAAGGAAGTCCTACAGAACCGCCTACCACATGAGGATAAATAAGATTTCCTTCTACCTGCTGCAATACAAAGAACAAAATCACGAACCCGATTGCCTGTACCGGATTTGACACAAGAATCAGAAATGTCCCTAAGACACATCCGATAAATGCTCCGAAAATAGGAATCAAAGCAGTAAAGGCAATGAGAACTCCCACCAGCAATGCATACGGAAAACGTAAAATACTCATGGAAACAAAGAACATGGTTCCGAGAATCACGGCTTCCAGGCACTGTCCGGTCACAAAATTAGAGAAGGTCTTGTAACTAAGTGCTGCCACCTGCAGAGTCTTCTCAACTGCATGGCGTGGAAGAAAGGCATAGAGCACTTTCTTCACCTGCACGGATAATTTCTCTTTCTGAAGTAAGATATAGCATGCAAATACAAATCCCACAAAGAAATTCATCAGAGAGTTAATAACTGTTTTTGCTACGGTAACAGTGGAACTCAGTACGTTCCCTGCTCCATTTTTCAGAAAGCTTACTGCACTCTGAATGATTTTATCCCAGTTAAACTCCAGACTGTCAATCCAGAGTCCAATCTGTTCGCTGTCCGGGAAGGCATCTGTGACCCACTGCTCCAGTTTTGGGAGAAATGCTTCTATATTCTTGCTGATGCTGGCAAAGGTTGTTGCAATCTCAGGGATCACAACCACCAGAACGATCTGCAGTATTGCAAGCACAAAGAGAATGGAAAGCACCAGACTCAATGGTCTTACAAATTTTTTCTTCTTGGCCTTTGCAAACAGTTTATTTTCCAGAAAATGAAGGGGAATATTCAAAATAAATGCCATTGCCCCACCTAAAATAAATGGAAAAACGATTCTGCACAAGAAAATAATCCCAGCCGCCAGATTTTCAATCCTCTGCACTCCAACAAGTACCAAAACTGCAAAAACAATCAGAATCATTAAGTTCTTCATGTTCTTTTTGTTCAAATCCATAACATCCCTCCCAGACACTTTTTTCTTTATTTACCGATTTTTTTGCGGATCCATTTAATAAACTGGATAATCGGCAGATTGGCAAGAGCCAGGCCATACATAATAAATAACTGAGCAACACTTAATGTCTGAACCTGGAAAACGCTGTGCAGCCAAGGAACCATCATAACCGCTGTAATCAGAAGGATTCCGATGCCGAAAGCACCTGCCAGATATTTGTTATTGAAAAATCTCTTTGTAAACAGAACCGGTTCGTCAGATTTACAGTTAAATCCATGTACCAGACGGGAAGTACAAAGTGTACCAAAGGCCAGGGTAGAAGCCAGCAGAGGGCTTTCCTGATAGCCGATGTAAAATCCGATCATGGTCATAACACCGATCACAAGACCTTCGATTCCAATCTTGGAAAGGAAATTCCTGGTGAGAATGGATTCGTTCATTGGTCTTGGTTTCTCATTCATTACAGACTTGGTATGTGGTTCCAGTCCCAGTGCAATAGCCGGAAGACTGTCTGTAAGAAGGTTGATGAACAACAGGTGAACCGGTGCAAATGGTACCGGCAGGTTTGCAATTGATGCATACAGCACTGCCAGGATTCCTGCAAAGTTTCCGGATAACAGGAACTGAATCGCACTCTTGATGTTTCTGTAAACGTTACGTCCGTTTTCTACTGCTTTAACAATAGTCGCAAAGTTGTCATCTGTCAATATCATTGATGCAGCATCTTTGGAAACTTCTGTTCCTGTGATACCCATAGCCACACCAATGTCTGCCTGTTTCAGTGCCGGTGCATCGTTTACACCGTCACCTGTCATAGATACGATATTTCCTTTTTCCTGCCATGCACGGACAATACGGATTTTATGTTCTGGCGAAACACGAGCATATACAGAAATACCTTCTACAAAATCCTGGAGCTCTTCGTCTGTCATATTTTCAATCACAGCACCTTCACAAGCCTCAGATTCATCTTTCAGGATACCGATTCTCTTGGCAATCGCTGCTGCGGTCACTTTGTGGTCTCCGGTAATCATGATAGGTTTGATGCCTGCTTTGATACATTCCGCAACAGCTTCTTTTGATTCTGCTCTTGGCGGGTCCATCATAGCAATCAGACCAAGGAAGTTCATATCCTGTTCATCTTCTACGGTAAGTGTGGAACCTTCCGGCACGTCTTTGTAGGCAAAGGCCAGAACACGAAGACCGTTCTGAGAAAACTTCTGGTTCTGTGCTTCAATATCCCGGACATCCTGCTGAGTGATCGGTTCTGCTTTTCCGTTTTTCTGAATCATGGTCACTCTTCCGAGAAGCACATCCACAGCACCTTTGGTTACCATGGTGGAACCTCTTTTCAATGTATGCAGGGTAGACATCAGCTTTCTGTCACTGTCAAAAGGCACTTCGCTGAATCTTGGGTATTTGGTTCTCACTGCCTCCGCAGGAACACCTAATTTGTCTCCCTGATTAATAAGAGCTGTCTCTGTTGGATCGCCGATTTCTTCTCCGTTTTTGTTTGTGGAGTCATTACATAAAATACTGTGACGCAGAAGCTGTTTCTGCTGCTTATCATCCAGGTCAATGTCTTCTGCTGCGATTTCTTTTCCATCTACATAATAGTATTCTACGGTCATCTTATTCTGTGTCAGAGTACCTGTCTTATCAGAACAGATAATGGACACACTTCCCAGACCTTCCACGGCCTGCAGTTTACGGACAATGGCATGTTCTTTTGCCATTTTCTGTGTACCAAAGGATAATACAATGGTAACAATGGAACTGAGTGCTTCCGGAATGGCTGCTACCGCTAAAGCTACTGCAAAGAGGAAGGCATCTCCCATGGATTCGCCCCTGAATACGCTGATTCCAAATAAGATGGCACAGAATACCAGGATTAAAATAGAAAGTTTCTGTCCGAAATTATCCAGGTTCATCTGCAGAGGTGTTTTCTTCTCGGAAGTATTTTTCAGAAGTTTTGCGATTTTTCCAACTTCTGTTTCCATACCAATGGCGGTTACCAGGAAGGAACCACGGCCGTAAGAAACAAAGCTTCCGGAATATACCATGTTGGTTCTGTCACCAAGAGGAACTTCACCGCTGATCTCCTCTTCGGTCTTATCTACTCCAAGGCTCTCTCCTGTGAGGGCACTTTCGTCTACTTTCAGGCTGGCATTTTCCAGAATACGTCCGTCAGCCGGAACGTAATCTCCTGCCTCCAGCATGACAATATCACCGATGGTTACTTCAGAAGACGGAACTTTGATCACATCTCCGTTACGAAATACTTTTGCTTCCGGTCCGGACATGGCTTTCAGACTGTCCAAAGACTGCTCTGCCTTTACGGTCTGTACGGTTCCGAGAATGGCATTCATGGTGATAACCACCAGAATAACAATGGCACTTTCCACTTCGCCAAGCAGTCCGGAAACAACAGCCGCAATAATCAGGATAATCACCAGAAAATCCTTAAATTGTTCCAGAAAGATCTGAGGAATGGATTTCTTCTTTTCTTCCACCAGTGCATTGGGACCATATTTTTTCTGATTCTGCTTAATCTGATCCTCACTGAGCGGATGTGTGCTGCCGTTTACCGACTTCTGAGCTTCTGTTCTTGACATCTGATAATACTCTTTCATAGCTTTTCCTCCGTTCGTTTTTATTATAGTGTGCTTCGTAAAGGTCTTTCTATGCCGCAGCATTTCAGAAAATAAAAAGCGAGACCTTTACTGCACAGTCTGCTATGCAATAAAAGTCTCGCTGTTTCATCACGACACGGACGAGAAACTTCTCATCGAGATTGACGACGCCGTAAACACCTGTGGGTGCCAGCTACTCCCTTTCACTAAAGAGAATAATAAAGGACAAAAAGACGGTTGTCAATAGGAAAATTTGTTTTTTATTTGTCCGAATAATGATATCTGCACGAAATAATATATACGTTCTGTTCATCAATCTTATAAACCAAACGATCCTTCTCGTTGATTCTTCGGCTCCAAAATCCAGACAAATCACCTAATAAGGGGTCTGGTTTTCCCATACCGGAGTTACCGTTTCTACAGATATCTTCAATGAGTTTGTTAATTTTCTTCAAAGTTTTCTTAGCTTCTGTTTGCCAATAAATATAGTCATTCCATCCATTTTGTGTAAAAACTTTATTCATCCGCATGAACCTCGATTAGTTCTTGAACCTGGCACAAACCTTCTTCTAATTGCCTCTTAGATTCCATGAGCCATTTATAGTTCGTTTCATTTCCCATAAGATGCATATTTTCCATCATGTTGTTGTAGGTTTCTTCTGATATCATGACAATATTCTTATTTTTTTTGCGCGTTACAATAAGAGTTTCAAAGTCATCTGAGACTTTATCCATGCATTTTTTCATGTTTCCTCTTAATTCAGTATAATTAACTGCTAACATGATATTCACCTCCAAAACAAAACGTACAGTTTTCTGTATTTATATTATAATATGATAAATGCCATAGTGTCAACAGTGATTATAAGAATCCCTTACGGCAACACTTTTCCTGCTGCCATATAAAGTGCATACCATTCCTCACGGGTTAATTTTACTTCTGATGCTTTGCAAATATCGGTCAACCGATTCTTATTTGTAGTACCCACAATCGGCTGGATTCTTGCAGGATGTCTCAAGATCCACGCCACCGCAATGGCATTGTTGGTAACCTGATACTTTTCAGCCAGTTCATCAACGAGTTTGTTCAGTTTTGGAAACTTTTCATTGTTTAAAAATACGCCTTCAAACATGCCGTATTGAAATGGTGACCATGCCTGGATGGTAATATCTTTTAAACGGCAATATTCCAGGATACTTCCGTCTCGGTTTGCACCTGCTTCGCTGTGCACATTCACATTCAATCCGGAATCCACGATATCACAATGTGCGATGCTGAATTGCAGTTGGTTTATTTTTATGCGGTTTCCGCAATATTTATTCAGAAGCTCTATCTGCATGGAATTTTGGTTGCTGACTCCAAAATACCGCACTTTTCCTGATTTTTCCAACAACTCAAAGGCTTCTGCAACTTCTTCCGGCTCCATTAAGGTATCCGGGCGATGAAGAAGAAGGATGTCCAGATAGTCGGTTCGTAATCTTTTCAGGCTTTCTTCTACAGATCTCAGAATGTGCTCCTTCGAAAAGTCATATGCTTTGCCTGGAATAATTCCACATTTGCTCTGTATGATCATGTTCTGACGCATAGCAGGCTCTACCACTTCACCGAATACTTCTTCTGCATGTCCTCCATCATAAATATCAGCGTGATCAAAGAAATCAATTCCCTGATCCATGGCTGTATCAATCAGATTCCGCACTTCTTTTTTATCCTGAAGCTCTGTAATCCGCATGCAGCCCAGTCCAATCTCTGACACTTCTAAATTTGTATCTCCAATGATAAGATTTTTCACGGTTTTCCTCCCTTTATCAGCTTTGGATGCACCCCTGTTCCAATGCTTTTTCAGTTGAAAATGTTGTTTTGTGATTTTTAGCCTACCTTTTTATACACAAATAGGTTGGGTTTAAGAAATCTTGAAACTAGGCCTACTTATTTTAAAGCTAAATAGGCCGCTGAACAAGATTCTTTAAATCTGGCCTATATTCCAACAAGGAAAAGTAAGTTGAAAAGAGGGAATCTTGAACTTTAGCCTATTGAGGCTCGAAAAAAGTAGGCTTATTTAAGAAAAACATGCAATCCCACCTATTTGAGTCCCAAAAAGGTAGGTGGGATTGAAGAGATTATAAAATTTGGCCTGATTGCTTATATAAATCAATCCTTTACATATCTGTATATGCCCAACTGTTTTGACAGTGAAAGTCTTTGTTTTTTGTGAAATCATGCTTTCAATGTCTACTTTTCCCAACAAAGCCTAGCAGATCTCTGCTCCTGCCGGCATATCTTTGTCTGGTGTCATAAGTGCCAGTTCTCCGTCAAGACCTTCTGCACAGAGAATCATTCCCTCAGACAATACACCTGCCAGTTTTGCAGGTTTTAAGTTCACCAGAACCATAACCTTTTTTCCCACCATGTCTTCCGGTGCGTAGTTGGATTTAATACCAGATACAATCTGTTTTACCTGGCTTCCGATCTTCACCTGAGAGCAAAGAAGTTTTTTGGATTTTTTCACTGCTTCGCAGGCAATGATTTCTCCTACCTGGAACTGCATTTTCATGAAATCATCAAAAGTCACTTCCGGTTTTGCTTCAACATCAACCACCGGAGCTTCTTCCTTTTCTTCTTCCGGCTGTGCATCCTGTGCTCTCATTTCCTCTACTTTTGCCATTACTTCTTTTACATCAAGGCGTGCAAAGAGGATTTCCGGTTTTTCGGTAACTTTATTTCCGGATGGATACAGTCCAAAGGTATCCAGTTCTTCATATGTTCTCTTGTTGGCATTTAACTGATCCAAAATCTTGCCTGTAGTATCCGGCATAAAGGATTCCAGTAAGGAAGCACCGATGCAGATTCCTTCTACCAGGTTGTACAGCACTTCTGCCAGACGGTCTTTCTTATCTTCGTCTTTTGCCAGTGCCCATGGCATGGTTTCATCAATATATTTGTTGCAGCGTTTAAATAATGTGAAGATTTCCGTGATTGCATCTGCTACACGGAGTTCTTCCATCTTAGCTGCTACTTTTGCCTTTGTTCCCAGAACTACGGCTTTTAATTCTTCGTCTACCGGCTCGCACACACCTGTACTCTTTACTTCTCCGCCAAAGTATTTGTTGGACATGGAAATGGTTCTGTTTACCAGGTTTCCAAGGGTATTTGCCAGTTCAGAATTCAATCTCTCTACCATTAATTCCCAGGTAATCACACCGTCGTTTTCAAATGGCATTTCATGAAGCACGAAATAACGCACAGCATCCACTCCGAAGAAGTCCACCAACTGGTCTGCGTACAGAACGTTTCCTTTGGATTTACTCATTTTTCCGTCACCCTGGAGAAGCCATGGATGTCCGAATACCTGTTTCGGCAACGGGAGATCCAGTGCCATAAGGAAGATTGGCCAGTAAATGGTATGGAAACGGATGATATCTTTTCCGATCAGATGAAGGTCTGCCGGCCAGTCTTTCTTGAACTGTTCTGTGCTTTCTCCGTCACAGTCGTATCCGATTCCTGTGATATAGTTGGTCAATGCATCCAGCCATACATAAACAACGTGTTTCGGGTCAAAGTCTACCGGAATTCCCCATTTGAAAGAAGTCCTGGATACACATAAATCCTGAAGTCCCGGAAGAAGGAAGTTGTTCATCATCTCATTCTTTCTGGAAACAGGCTGAATAAATTCCGGATGTTCATTAATGTGGTCAATGAGTCTCTGTGCATATTTGCTCATTCTGAAGAAGTATGCTTCCTCTTTTGCAGGTGTTACCGGACGTCCGCAGTCCGGGCATTTGCCGTCTACCAACTGGGATTCTGTGAAAAAGGATTCACATGGAGTACAGTACATTCCTTCATAATATCCTTTGTAGATATCTCCCTGGTCATACAGCTTTTTAAAGATCTTCTGTACCTGTTTTTCATGGTCTGCATCTGTGGTACGGATAAATTTGTCATAAGATGTGTTCATCAAATCCCAGATGTTTTTAATCTCTCCTGCAACACTGTCTACAAATTCTTTGCAGGTTACACCGGCTTCTGCTGCCTTTAACTCAATTTTCTGTCCGTGTTCGTCTGTTCCTGTCTGGAAGAATACATCGTATCCCTGCTGTCTTTTGAATCTGGCGATACTGTCCGCCAGAACTGCTTCATAAGTATTTCCAATGTGTGGTTTGCCTGATGTGTAGGCAATGGCTGTGGTAATATAATATTTTTTCTTATCCATTTTAGATTCCTCCTTTTTGTTAATAGGAAACAATTTCCTATGACATAAAAAAGCCCGTCTTCTCTGTTTCCAAAGAAGACGAGCATTGCTTACCCGTGATACCACTTCTGTTCATCTGTATCTCGCAATACAGACCTCATGGGGTACATTTATACCCTCCCGCTATAACAGGCGGAACCTGTTGCAGCCTAGGCATGATATCATACTTCGGTGCACCTCTCAAAAGCCATCTTCCATATATTCTCATTCGCTTTCTCTCAGCATATAAAAGCTTCTCTGTAAAACAAGATATACATGTACTCTCTTTATCACTGTGTTTACATATATCTATCATGCTAACATAGTTACAAAGATTTGTAAAGTGGTACTTTTCTACTTATTTTTTATGCAGTTTTTCGTATTCTTTACTTAATTTCATGACCATAGGAATAGACGCCAAAATGGCAATCAAGTTTGGAATTACCATTAAACCATTGAACATGTCGGACATATCCCAAACCAGTTCCACTTTCAATGTAGATCCAACCAAAACAAACAGAACAACAAGTGCAGCATAGATCTTAACTGCTTTTGCTCCAAATAAATGCTTCACATTCACTTCTCCAAAGTAGTACCAGCCGATAATCGTAGTAAAGGCAAAGAACAGCATACAAATGGCGATAAAGATTTTTCCAAAGGAACCAAAGGCAGAATCAAAAGCTACCTGTGCCAGTGCAGAAGCTGTTTTTCCACTGGATAATGCTCCTGTGGAAAGGATAACCAGTGCTGTCAGTGTCAGGATAACAAAGGTATCAATAAACACACCCATCATGGCAATGATTCCCTGATCGCCCGGATGCTTCACATCTGCGGTAGCGTGTGCATGAGGGGTAGAACCCATACCTGCTTCGTTAGAGAAAAGACCTCTTGCCACACCGAAACGCATTGCTTTTTGAACTGTCACACCAAGAGCACCACCCAGAACAGCATTTGGATTAAAGGCTGCCACAAAAATATCATGGAATGCTTTTCCAACACCCTGTACATTCATTCCTAAAATCACCAGACATCCGATAATGTAAATCAGAGCCATAATGGGAACGACCTTTTCTGTTACCCGGGCGATTCTATTGATTCCTCCAATGAAAATGAAGGCTGCGATAATTGCAATTACAATGCCCACATAAAAAGGTTTGATTCCAAAAGCCGTCTCAAAGGAAGTTCCGATAGAGTTGGACTGTACCATATTTCCCATAAAACCTAATGCCAGGATAATTGCTACAGAGAAAAATCCTGCAAGGAATTTTCCAAATTTTCCTTTAAAGATATATTTGATATAGTAAACAGGTCCACCTATGATTACACCGTTTTCTTTCACTCTGGTATGCTGTGCCATCACAGCCTCAGCGTAGATTGTAGCCATTCCGAAGAAAGCACTGACCCACATCCAGAAGATTGCACCCGGTCCGCCGGAAGCAATGGCTGTTGCCGCTCCTGCGATGTTTCCGGTTCCTACCTGTGCCGCAATGGCTGTTGCTAATGCCTGGAAAGAACTGAGCCCATTCTCACTGTTTTTTCCGTGAAGGGAAAAGTTTCCGAACATTTTCTTCATTCCGACACCGAACTTACGAACCTGAATAAACTTCAAGCTAAAGGAATAGATAATTCCGGTTCCCAATAATAAAATCAATAATGCGTAGTCCCACAAAAATGTATTGACATGTCCCACCACTGATTCAATAACCTTCATGACTGTTTCTAAAGTTTCCATTTCTTTTTTCTTCTCCTTTTGTTCTTTTTCTGCATTTTTATGCATACTCTTTCGTGAACAAGCAAGAAAACCTGATACGAAAAAAGTCCATGAGATTCTGTTGATCAAAATCCCATGGACTATATGTTCAGATTTCAGCGCAATATGCGTTATTCGGACAGAAACACTGTCCTTTAAACCTCACTGTCCTTTTGCCTGAGAGATTCACAGTCGAAATTCCGTCTGCTTACACCTTCGGCACCCATTAAGGGATTCTCCAGAGAGCCATCCAGATACAGTCTCGTCTTTTGCAGACCCCTGAGAGTATTACTCCTTCGGTGGGCATTTTGCCGCTTTCCTGCATCCTTCGTTTGGCACAATATGCAATTAATGAATTTCATTATAGCACTGATTTTTCTTTTGTCAATCCCTCTTTTGCGGACAATTGTTTTTTGCAGATGGAATCTCATTGGGGCGAAAACTAAGTGAAACTTGCAATTTCTTATGCAAAAGCCTATCTCTTTTTCACATATATAATATTGCTCACCAGAGGACAACTGTAATGAGCCACATATTCCTCATACTCCTTTAAGTTTACATAATATTTATTCCCCCAGGAGGAAATCTCTAACCACTGGCCGCACATTCCGGTGATCACCACAAAATGAGCGGCTGTCTTACACACTTCTATGTATTCTTGTCCCCTCTTCTGGTAAAAAGCCAGTTTATGCCGTTTCCAGGGAATGGGAAAATTAGGTCCGACTGCCAGGATAACCGGCAGATTATGTGCCAGCATGGCCCGGATTCGGTTATCCCGATTTCTTCTGCGTACCCCGAAAGAAGCTTTCAGAGGAATCCTGTTTCTTAAAAAATAGAGATTCAAACCACCGATCAATACCCACCAGGGCATTCCCAACCCGGGAATCACAGGGAAATAATGATTTCGCATTTTATCCAGCAGCTCAAGATAAACTGTTCTGCTTAACTTCCCCTGTAAATGTTTGTCCCGTGAAAACTCCTTTCCCACAGGATATTTCTTATGTAAACCTATATACAAGAGAAAATCTGTACCAGCCACAACACCGCAGCCGTATTTTTGCAAGGTACGGCTTTTTGCCCATGTCTGGCTTCCGCCAAAGGAGGATTGGAGATTTTCCCCTACTGTAATATATGGATGTTTTAATTTCATAGACATTCAATCCCCCTGGCAACTCATTTTACCCACCAATCTCCACTGTCATTTCTTCAGAAATCACAACTGGTCCTCCCATTTTACACTGAATTACTTTTCCGTTTTCAATGGTGACAGAGGCTTCAATGATTCCACCCGGCTGATGAAGTTCATACACATATGTGCCGTCTTCTTTTCCGTGGGAGAGATACACAGCAGCCCCCATACTTCCGCTTCCGCAGCTGCTTTCCCAGACCATAGAGCCGTTTTCTTTGACATTTACTACAGGGGTCATTTTTTCCCCTTCCAGAAACATAACACCATAAGCATCCGCAGGACACACCTTCTCTGCCTCCCGGATGACCTGATCCACAAAATCCTGTTCTCTCGGTGCAGAGTTTACCATAATATGACAGATTCCCTCAAATACCACCATAGAATAGATTTCTCCCTGTATCTCAGGCAGCTCCACGATCCGCTGCGGCAAAGGCATCTGGGTTCTGCTGGTTCCCTTTTCTAAATCCACTTCTGCCTTCAAGAGTTCTGCAGAACCGCTGACATCCACTTCCACTTCCGAAGGTTTCTCTTCAGACAGCATACTCATAAGATAACCAAAGCTCCTGGTGGCATTGCCGCAGAATTCCCCGCCCATCATCTGCATATGTACCTTGCCGTTATCCTGATACTCTACAAATCCTACCTGTTCTGCCCCAAATTCTTCCATGGCTAAAAGCTGGTTTGAAATTGCCGCATAATCCTTTCTGTCTGCCTTACTCATAACAAAAAGTGTAATGTTTCCCGCAGGATCTGCTCTTCGAATCCTTAATTCCATAATCAATACCTCCTGTTTTTTCCCCATACTATTGTATTAAATCTAGTATGTTCATTGTACCATATACCCACCAAAAAATTGTAAAATAATCCCTTTTTTATATTTTTATTTTTCCATATCGACATTTTCAAAACTCTGTGCTATATATGAAGATATGGAAATATTGCAACAAACTGAGGAGGGTTTTTCATTGAAACAAAAAAATACATCCACCAATCAGATCACCGAAGGTGTCATCTGGAAACAGCTTCTGCTCTTCTTCTTTCCCATCATGCTGGGAACACTCTTTCAGCAGCTTTATAATACTGCCGATGCCGTGGTGGTAGGCCGTTTTGTAGGAACACAGGCTCTGGCTGCCGTAGGCGGTTCCACGGGACAGATCGTAAACCTGGTAGTAAACTTTTTCGTAGGTCTTGCCTCCGGTGCTACTGTCATCATTGCCCGTTACTACGGAGCCAAAAAACAGAAAGATCTGAACGATACTCTGCATACAGCCGCAGCTCTGTCCATTGTGGGCGGCGTACTGATCAGCATCCTGGGGATTGCTCTGACGCCTTTTATGATGGAGCTTTTAAAGACTCCTGCTGATGTCATCGGTGATTCCATTGTTTATATGCGTATTTACTTTGCCGGAATCATTTTCGTATTTATTTATAACGTCGGTTCTGCCATTTTAAGAGCAGTAGGTGACTCCACAAGACCGCTATACTTCCTGATCGTATGTTGTTTTATCAACATTTTTCTGGATATTCTCCTGGTTGTCGGTATGGATATGGGAGTCGCCGGAGCAGCCCTTGCTACAGTTCTGTCACAGGCTGTCAGTGCTGTTCTGGTTATCTGGACACTCCTGAAATCAAAGGATATGTATCGCCTGGAGCCGTCCCAGATACGTTTCCACAAATTCCTGCTGGTCTCTATCATCACCATCGGTCTTCCGGCAGGACTGCAGTCTATCATGTACAATGCGTCTAACATGATCGTACAGACCGCCTTAAACAGCCTGGGAACCAGCACCATGGCAGCTTACACTGCCTTCGGAAAGATTGATGCTATTTACTGGATGATCTCCGGTGCTTTCAGTGTGGCGATTACCACTTTTATCGGGCAAAATTACGGGGCAGGAAAGTACAAACGTATGAAGCAAAGCATTACTACCTGTCTGCTCCTGGACTTTGCTGCCACGATTCTGGTGACCGCAGTTTTGCTGTTTTCCGGAAAATTTTTGCTCCGGCTTTTCACCACTGACCCGGAAGTAATTGAAATCGGACTGAAAATCATTCACCTAATTGTTCCGTCCTATGTACTGTTCGTATTTATCGAAATTTTGTCAAGTGCCCTGCGAGGAATCGGAAATGTGCTGGTTCCTATGATCATGACCTGCTGCGGCGTTTGTGTTTTGCGGATTCTCTGGATTTTCCTGGTAGTGCCAAAGCATCCCGGTGTTACCAGTATCCTGTTATGTTATCCTATCTCCTGGGGAGTGACTACGGTTCTGTTTATTCTGTATTATTACAGAGAACAGAAAAAATTCTTCCGTGTTCACCAGGAATCCTAGCTTTATTTTATAATCGGAGGTGTTTTATATGATGATCACTTACACCGGAGACATGGACTCCAATCAAACAAATGCAGTACAACAGGCGGCTGATATCCTTGTAAAAGAGGCATCTTCTGCCACAAGTAAGCTTTCACAGATGCAGGTAAATGTTCATTTTTCCTCTTCTGACTCCAATTTATCACTCTCAAAGAAGGGAACTTCCTGTTCTATAACCTGCCGGGAGCCGGCACATTTTTTCAGAGGTCTGAACTATCTGCTTCATCACCCGGAGGAAGATTTTGAACTGGAGGAAACTTGTTATTTTACGAAAAACGGTTTTATGCTGGACTGCTCCAGAAACGCAGTTGCCACAGTGCGGTCTGTAAAAAAACTCATTCAAATCATGGCGAAGGCCGGCATGAACCAGTTGTTCCTTTACACAGAAGATACTTATGAAGTACCAGGACTTCCTTATTTCGGTACCTACCGGGGAAGATATTCCCAGGAAGAATTACGGGAAATGGATGATTATGCCGCTCTTTTCGGTATTGAATTGATTCCATGCATCCAGACCCTTGCTCATTTAAGAAATTTTCTGAAATGGCCGGAAGCAGAACCTTTGAAAGACAGTTCTGACATTCTTCTGGTGGGCTCTGAAAAAGTATATGACTTTATCCGACAGATTCTTACTTCCCTGAAAGACTGCTTCCGCACCAAAACCATCCATATCGGCATGGATGAGGCTGTTTTTCTGGGACTTGGAAAATATCTCAAAGAAAATGGTTACCGGGACAGCTCTGAACTGATCCAGGAGCATAGCAGCAAGGTGCAGGAAATCTGCAAAGAACTTGGCTGGAAGCCTATGATGTGGAGTGATATGTATATCACAGCCAATACAGGAAAAGGTTATTATGCAGTGGATGAAAACACGGATACATCTGACTGGAAAAAACCGGATTCCGGTCTTGGACTTGTATACTGGGATTATTATAACTGGAATCCGGCTGTATATGAAAACCAGTTCCGGGTGCATAAGGAATTATCAGACCGGACTGTTTTCGCAGGAGGCATCTGGAACTGGAACGGAATTGCTCCGAACTACGGAAAAGCCATCCAATGTACACGAGTAGGTCTGAAAGCATGTCATTCCCGGAACATTCAGGAGGTATTTGCAACAGGCTGGATGGATAATGGTGCTGAGACACCGCTGGAGGCTATTTACCCCGGTCTCATTGCTTTTGCCCATTTGTGTTTCCATGAGGACCTCACCTATGAAGCACTGGCACAGGACTTCCGGGACTGTGTAGACGCATCCCTGGACAGTTTCCTTTTGCTGGATGAATTTGATGCACTGTTCCAGGGAAAAGGCAACAATCTGGCTACAGACAATCCTTCTAAATACCTGCTGTATCAGGATGCCATGCTGGGTATATTTGATTATCACATCCAGAATGTGGACACAAAAACCTATTATCGTACCCTGGCACAAAAACTGGAAAATGTCTTGTCTTCAAAGCCTTACAGGAATCTGTTTCAATTCTACCACGCTCTTGCACTGGTACTGGCAGACAAAGCAGATTTGGGAATCCGTCTGAAACATGCTTATGATTCCAAAGACTTATCCACTTTAACCTCCATCTGTGAAGAAGTTATCCCCAGGATTCTGGAGAATCTTGAACATATGCACATGGCCAGAGAAACCCTCTGGATGCAGGATGCAAAACCTTTTGGATATGAACTTATGGATATTAAGATCAGCGGAGTCTCTTCCCGCCTGAGATCCTGTGCAAGAAGAATTCAGGGATATCTTAACGGACAGATCTCTTCTCTGGAAGAACTGGAACAGGAACGGCTGCCTTACTGGGATACAGACAGAACCTATCCCCATTCCCATAACGTGGCTTTAAGAGAAAATCTCTGGAGTCGTATTATCAGCGGATGTGATCTGGTAGACACGATCTAACTGAATAGTGATAGACAAAAAGGCTGCAAAACCGAGGTATGATACCATACTCCGGCTTTGCAGCCTCTTATTTTTTCATTTAGAAAGCTAATGCAATCAGTGCGGGAATTATAAACAAGGCTCCGCAGAGCAAATCCCCCAGAAATCTGCACACAATCCGCTCATCATCTGCCAGTTCACTGAATGGAATAATCTTCTCATCCGCACAATCCACAATATCCTTGGTAAAATGATGTTTTTTCTTCTTTTTCTTTTCCTTTTTCTCCTCCAGCAAGTGGTGGATGCGGGCACCGTCCAGCCTCAGGTACTGGAACCAGGCCAAAGCCAGAAAGAAAGCTCCGGCCACAAAAAAGGCATTTTCCACCATGGAATAATACTGTTCCCGGTTAATAAAGCGATTCCACAACAGGCACAGTACCAGTGCAATTGAAATCTTTGTCGCACACTGGTACAGCATGGGGCGAATCATATAATCTTGAAATATGGTGCAAATTTTCTTTATCATGTTCATTCCTTTTAAATCTCTTTACGGTATTCTTCCAGTTCTTTCTGATTACCATAAACAAAATGTCCGGGAAGGATTTCTTCCCATACTGGTTTGTCTGTGCTGTAATCATGGATAGAAGGATCATATACCAGAAGTTTTTTATTCTTTTCCTGTTCCGGATCCGGAATCGGTACTGCGGAAAGCAGTGCCTTGGTGTACGGATGGAACGGATGAAGGAATAATTCCTCTGATTCTGCCAATTCCACGATTCTTCCCTTATGAATAACTGCAATACGGTCTGAAATAAATCTTACTACAGATAAATCATGGGCAATGAAAAGATAAGTTAAACCTTTTGTTTTCTTCAGTTCATTGAGCAGATTCAATACCTGAGCACGGATAGAAACATCCAGTGCGGAAATGGGTTCGTCTGCTACAATAAATTCAGGCTGCATAATCAACGCACGGGCAATACCAATACGTTGTCTCTGTCCACCAGAAAATTCGTGAGGGAAGCGGGAAGCAAACTCTGGAAGTAATCCTACTTCATGAAGTGCTGCCTGTACCTTCTCATATCTATCCTTCTCATCTTTGTAAAGATGATGGTTAATCAAACCTTCAGAGATAATATAGTCAACTTTTGCACGCTCATTCAGAGATGCCATTGGATCCTGGAAAATCATCTGACACTTTTTAATTACTTCAAGGTCCAGTTCTTTGGAAATCTTTCCAGTAATTCTCTGTCCCTTAAATAAAATCTCTCCTGCAGATACAGGGTTAATTCTGGTAATGGCACGTCCGATAGTGGTTTTACCTGAACCAGACTCTCCAACCAAAGAGAATGTCTCTCCTTTGTAAATATCAAAATTTACATGGTCAACTGCCACAAACTTCTTCTTTCCACTGCCGAAGGTAATCTGCAGATCTTTAATTTCTATTAACTTTTCTCTTTCTGCCATATCAACTATTACCCTCTCTCCTGCATTTTTTGCCTCAGCATCTTAACGGCCTTCGGCTGTTCGATTTTCGGTGCTCTTGGATCTAAATACCAGGTTTTTGCCTGATGTGTCTCTGTTATTTTGAAGAAAGGAGGTTCCTCCTCAAAATCAATTGCAAGCGCCTGTTTGTTACGTGGTGCAAACGCATCACCTTTAATCGTGTTAAATAAGTTCGGCGGTGTTCCTTCGATTGTAGGAAGCGGCTCTCCCTTTACCCCTAACTGAGGAAGAGATGATAACAACGCCCATGTATATGGGTGCCATGCGTCATAAAAAATTTCATTTACTAATCCGTACTCTACAATCTGTCCTGCATACATAACTGCTACACGATCCGCAACATTTGCCACAACACCCAGGTCATGAGTAATGTAAACAACAGTCATTTTCAGCTCACGCTGCAATTCACGGATCAGGTTCAGGATCTGAGCCTGAATGGTAACATCCAGAGCTGTAGTAGGCTCGTCACAGATTAAGATTTCAGGATGGCATGCCACGGCAATAGCAATAACAACACGCTGTCTCATTCCGCCGGAAAACTCGTGTGGATATTGATTATAGCGGCGCTCCGGATCAGGAATACCAACTTTTGTCAGCATCTCCATAGCCAGCTTTTTGGCCTCAGCGCCTTTGATTCCCTGATTCAGTTCAATACTTTCCTGAATCTGTTTTCCAACTTTTTTCAGTGGATTCAAGGACGTCATAGGGTCCTGCATAACCATGGCAATCTTCTTACCACGGATGGTTCTCCACTCTTTTTCTTTTGTATACTTTGAAATATCGGTTCCTCGATACATAATGGAACCATTTGTAATTTTTCCGTTTGCATCCAGCATACCCAGGAAAGACTTGGTAAAAACAGACTTTCCAGAACCGGATTCGCCTACGATTGCAAGGGTTTCCCCTTCGTATAAATCCAGGGAACATTTACGGATAGCTGTAAGCAGCTTTCCACGTAAACTGAACTGGATTTCCACGTCTCTAGCAGATAATATTGGTTCTTTCGCCATTACTGGTCCTCCATTCCTTATACGTGATTTCTAGGATCAGCCGCATCTGAGAAAGCATTACCAACTAAATAGAAAGTAATTGTAATCAAAGAAACTATGACTGCCGGGAAAATCAGCAGATACGGACGTTCCAAAAAGTAGTTTCTGGCATTTCTTAACAAAATACCAAGTGACGGTGTCTCAATTCCAAGTCCCAGACCAAGATAGGACAGAGTAGACTCTAATGCAATGGTTGCCGGGATGGAAAGTGCGAGTCTTAAGATAATGATACTAATGAGATAAGGAAGAATGTTCTTAGTAAGAACCCTCCAAACCGGAGTTCCCAGACATCTGGAAGCCAGATTGTACTCCCTGTCACGATACATCATTACCAGATTTCGAACATTTCTTGCCATGGTCAGCCATCCAAAAGCAATCAAAGAAACTGCCATAGTGGTAAAACTCTGACCAACTAACAGAGAAATCAATGTCATATAGATAATCATAGGTATATTGTTGATCACGTTGTAAACCTCTGTCAGGAAACGGTCTAACTGATGTACATATCCCCACAGACATCCAATAATTACACCAACTACACATTCGCCTATGGCAACAATCAAAGCCAATTTAATAGAAACCTGTGCTGCATACCATACCTGGCACCAGTAGTCACGGCCCAAGTTATCGGTTCCAAACCAGAACTCACTGTTTGGTTGCTGGAATGCCAGAGCAGAATCTGCCTTTAAAGCTGCATAGTCATATTTGCCAATCCACAGGGCTACAAAGGAAAAGATAACCAGTGCAAAGAATACACAGGACATAACAACTGCAGATTTTTTCTTAAAAAAGTTCTGAAATACAGATTTCCAATAAGAATAATCAGAATAACCTGTACGTTCTGCTGCTTCCGGAGAATACTCGACAAAGCGAAACAGATCATCTTTATTCTTCTTGTTATCCATTATCGTGTACCTCCTCTTCCGGTAAGTTTAATTCTTGGGTCAACCAGCATCATCAAAATATCACCTATAAATACACCTAAAATACCAAGTGTAGCATAAAGAATGGCAAGTGTCTGAACAACATTGACATCATAGCGGATGATGGAGTCTGTCAGAAGCGGTCCCATACCAGGAACAGAGAAGAATCTCTCAACCAACAGAGAACCACCGATGGTGTAAAGGAAAGATGCCGGAATCTGCTGTACCAGCGGTACAAATGCATTCTTAAATACGTGTTTTACCATAATGGAACCAGAAGACATACCCTTTACACGAGCCAGTCTGATATAGTCTTTGTTCAGCTCGTCTACCATGTAACGTCTAGTCCATAATGCATAGCTGGCAATGGAAGCCAGGGACAAACATACAATCGGCAAAATCGAAGATTCAGAAACATTTCTCGTAGAATACAACGGAGGAAGTCCCAACACCTTCGAGCCAAACACCAATACCAAGGAGTAGGAAACCAAACTTGGGACAGCATTTACAAATACGGTATAGGCTGTTCCTACATGATCCAGTAGTCTGTCCTTATTTAAAGTCTGGATAATACCAATGATAACACCCACAAAAAGGGCAATTACCAATGCGATACATCCCAGTCTCATGGATACTGTAAATTTAGAACCGATAACCTTTGTAACATCTACGCCGCTCTGAATTCTTCTTGACTCACCAAAGTCAAAACGAAGAACCTGCCCATAATAGCGGACGAGCTGTTCCGGAACCGGGTCTAATAAGCCGGCGGCCTGCAACTGCTCCTGTTTCTGTTCCGGTGTGAGTTTAATCAACTGATCTTCTGTAAAGAAGTAATCTGTCGGTAACATTCTCATTAACAGAAACACGATAGTTACAACAACCAGGACTGTTACAACGGATTGTAACAGTCGCTTGATTGTATATTTAAACATTATTTACTAAAATCCTCTGCGAATTTGTCATACTGTTCTGTAGTATAGGCTTCTACAGATGTATCCCAGTTTTTGTACATATAGTTCTGGATACCGAACATAGCATTTGATCTTGTGTAATCATTTACTTTTGTCAACTGCCAGGAAACTTCGTATACAACAGGAACAGAAAGTGCATGGTTCAGCATAAATACCTCTGCATCTACGTATGCCTGATATCTCTTATCCAAGTCATCTGTAATAGCGTTAGCTGCATTTACCAGATCTGTAAACTCTTTGTATGTTGCAATGAGTTTTTCATCTTTTGCTTCATTGATGTTAGAATAGTGTTCTGAATAGTAAGCAGTATCTTCACCGTATGTTTCCTGTCCTAAGTAGTTCTGAGGATCACCGTAGTCAGCACCCCATCCATTGATGATGAAGGACTGAAGTCTTGGTTCAACAACTTCCTGAGTAACACTGGATACGAAAGTACCAACATTTAATTTTACGAAGTCATCTCCAAGGCATTCAGAAACTGCCTGCTGTAATACAGTTGCTGTATCCTGAGAATCCTGAGCACCTGCTTTGATGTAGTAATCCATCTCAACCGGGAAGGTTACACCCTGAGCTTTCAGCTCTTCCATAGCCTGAGCTTTCAGTTCCTGAGCTTTGTCTGCATCTAATCTTCTTGGTGTTTTACCATCAGACTCCGGCAGTCCCAGACCTTCTGCTACTTTATCTACATAATCAGTACCATCAGAGAAGTACAGAAGCCCCTTCATAGTGTATGCATTGTTTTCACAGTGCATTGGGTTGATAAAGTTTGTTCTTGCCATATAAGTTGTGAAATCTAATCCGTAGTAGATAGCCTGACGGAATGCTTCGTTTGCTACTGCTTTGTTCCAGTTTTCATCTAAGGATCCGTCTTCATTATTCTTAGCATAGTTGAAATGCATCTGATAAGAAAATTTCTTCGGGTTCTTTTCTACAAGCTGGTCATGGAACGGATTGCTTTCATCTTCGTAGATAGTTCTCAGGTTTGCTTCAGCCAAATCGATGTGATCGATTTCACCTGCTTCATAGAGAGAATATCCAACAGTTAAATCATCTACGATACGGATGGTTACAGTATCGAAAAGTTTGCAATCTTTATCCCAGTATAATGGGTTCTGTGTCAAAGTTTTTGTATTTCCCTGGATGTACTCTGTTAAAGTATAAGGTCCGTTGTACCACAGTCCTTCAATACCAGTGGATTTTACATTTTCAACACCTACTTCATCAACAAATCCCTGTGCCAGAGGATATAGACATGCAGATACAGCTACTGTATCAAAGTATGGTGCGTTCTGTGCACAGTGATAAATCAAAGTATAGTCATCAGGAGCTTCAATTCCAACCATTTCCAGGAATTTGGAGTTGTCAATGTTCATTGCTTCTTCTTCTGACAGTCCTTTTGTATATTCATAGTAGTCACCTGCACCTTCAATTAAAGCTGTAGGCATAGAAGTATTTGTTGCTGCATTTTTGTGGTAGTTCATAACCCACTCAAGACCTGTAATAAAGTCCTGTGCAGTACATTCTGCTTTTTCATTACCCTGCTGGTCAACCCATTTTACACCTTCTCTTAATTCAAACTTCCAGGTAAGACCACCGTCTTCTGTTCCCCATTTTTCAGCAAGACCAGGAATTAACTGTCCTTTGGCATCTGTTTCCAGAAGACCTTCGTTGGTGTTACACAGAACATTCAGGTCGTTTGCCATCTCAGTACCTAAGATGAATACGCTTTCCATCTCTCTCAGAGCAACTTCCCAAGTAACCAGGTCTTTGATTTCTTCTGTGGATGCGGAATCTCCACCTTTGCCGCCATCATCCTTGCTTCCGCTGTCTTTACCGCCGCCACATGCAGTTGTGGTTAAAGTAAGTGCTAAAGACAATGCAACAGCAAGCCATTTTGCTCTTTTTTTCATATTATGAGCCCTCCTTATTTTGCTAAAATAAAAAAGCCAGTATTCATGTAAACTGGCTTCTTTACATTAATGCAATTTTACTATTACGAACAAACGATGTCAAGTATTTTCCCCATTTTGTTCAAGTTTCAGGTACTCCAAAAACATATTATGTCGTTATTTGACATAATATTCATATGAATTATTTCTTTTTTCTTATAAAAATGACTTTTTTTCTGTATTTTCTACTATCTTCTACTAAAAAATTTCTTAATTCTTCCGCCAATAGTTTCACGATTCGTTTTCAGCACATGCATCTGTGCCATGGTTTCTTCTGGTGTACGACTAGCTCTCCAATCTGCATAAGAACTGTCGTTTAACGCTACAAATAAAAAATCCTCTGCATCAATTGCTCTTCCTAGTGTTAATGTTGTCATAATAAAATCCCCCTTTACATACGTCCTTCCCACAAAGACATTTGTTAACCTTCAATAAACATCTGCATATTCTAAACTTTATCTTCACGTCTTCTATATATATCATTATAATACATATTTTCTTCCTGTAAATGGTAGCAAAGTCTAAATTTTTATGTTAAAATTTGTATTATCAATACAAAAAATACCAAGGAAAGGAATCATCTTAATATGTCTGCCAGTTTAAAAAAACTTTATATGGAGAACGAAAATCCCTTTAAATTGTCCTTGTGTGCAGGACAAAACAGCATCCGCAACAAAGTCACCTGGGTATATATGCTAGAAGATGAGTATATTATCCCCTATTTCCATGGTTCCGAGCTTACCGTGACCACAGGATCGAAAGCTGCCCATGACCCCGGATGGCTTATGACTCTTGTCCGCAGTCTGGCAGAACGGAAAACAGCGGGTCTGATCATCAATGTAGGAAAATATGTGCATACTATCCCTCAGGAGGTCATCGATTATTGCAATGAAGCCGATTTTCCCCTCTTTACTATGCCATGGGAAATCAGCATGACGGAAATGATTCAGACTTTCTGTGTCCGGATTATTCAAAGGCAGCATGAAAGTGCCCTCCATGACCGTGCCATGGCAGATGCAATTTTCCAGAGAGGCAATGAAGCTGATTACCGAAAAGTCCTGGAGCAATATTATAATCTGGACGGAAATTTTATTGTCATCATGATTTGCGTAAACAGCGATCAGGAGGATTTGCAAAAAGCCAGTGAAATGGAAGATTTTCTTCTGAATCGTGTCCGAAGATTCAAAACCAGTCACAATTTAAAACATGTAAAATTCGGTTTAATCAGCCAGGACCATTACGAACTTATGGTATTACATAATTTAGAACCGTCTCTTCTGCCTGAAATCAGAAATATCATTCTGGATACCTACCGGGATGCTGCCAGGGCTCAGGCTCTTCACATGGGTGTCGGCATCGAAGTCCGGGGCATTTCCAATATTCATAAGAGTTATGACCGGGCTGTCACCGCAGTAAGAATGGCCATGTACCGGAAAGAAACCTTCATTCGCTTTGAAGATATGGGATTTTTTAAGATTCTCTTCTCCGTACAGGACAAAGATATTCTTCATTCTTATGCCAACGAATTGTTAGGGCCTTTGGAACACGCAGATGTAAAGAAACATAACTATGTGGAACTTTTAAGAGCTTATATCAGAAATGACCGGAGCCTTGAGAAAACTGCGGCGGATTTGTATCTCCACCGCAATACTGTGAATTATCAGGTACAGAAATTGAAGAAGATTCTCCGTTCACCGCTGAAGACCGCTGAAGATTTGTTTCCGTATTATGTGGCGTTGTCTATACGGGATATGGAGTAGTGTAAATCATATTTTCCTATCCATCACCTTGCAGAACACCACCGCCACCACGGTGCTCACCGCAGTAGCCACGATCCCCGGTCCCACAATGGCTGTGGGATTCACGCTTCCGTATTGGCTCCTATAGGCAATAATGTTCACAGGAATCAACTGGAGTGATGAAATATTTAAAATCAAAAACGTGCACATGGCATTGCTGGCAGTTCCCGGGGAGACGGATTTCCTTTGTTTTTCCAACTCTGCCAGTTCTTCCATGGCTTTTAGACCAAAGGGCGTGGCTGCCCATCCAAGTCCCAGAAAGTTTGCAATCATATTTGCTGAAATAAACTCCATGGCTCTGTGCTCTCTTGGCACTCCCGGAAAAAGAAAACTAAGAAGAGGCTGCATCTTCCCGGTAAGCCTCTCCACCAGGCCGGAGCTTTTGGCTATCTCCATCACACCTACCCACATGGCCACAATTCCAGCCATGGTAATACAAAGAGATACTGCCTCTTTCGCAGACGAAAGGGCAGCATCTGTCACCTCATTCATACGGCCTGTAGCCGCACCATATACAATTCCAATCAGCAGCATAGCTCCCCAGAGAAGATTCAGCATATTTTCACCCATATACCTTTCTTTGCTCTAACTTATGCAGACTGTCTGTTATTTATACTGAATTATTCCAGTGCATCTGAATATTCCTGGATCCTGGCCAGAATAGCGTCTCCCACTTCCCCTTCTGCCGGCATTGGCTGATAATTATTCACACCTGTTTCATAAACGGATGAAATTTTGCACGGAATGATATTCTTCACATTATCTTCCTGTAGTTTTCCATCTTTAAAAGTAAAAGTCTGCCGGAAGATCATCGTATCCATATCTTTCGGTCCTGAATTTCCTCCGAAACAGAAATTTGCAAGGCTGTAAATAATATTCTTTCCATTGTATTCCTCGATCCCCTGAAGCACATGTGGATGATGTCCAAGCACCAGATCTGCACCATGATCAATGGCGGAATGTGCAAGAGCAATCTGGGTTTCATTCGGAATATTTTCTCTTTCTATTCCCCAATGGAAGCTTGCAATGATCAACTGGGCACCTTCATTTTTTAATTTTTCAATATTTGCGATCATTTCGTCTTCACATTCTATATTTTTTGCCAACTCATAGGTGCCAAGAAGCCCTACCTTAATTCCTTTGACATCTACAATAGAAGTCTTCTCATTTCCAAACACAGAAATCCCTTTTTCTTCCAGAACTTCAATGGTGTCTGTATAGCTTTTCTTCCCATAATCTTCTGTATGATTATTTGCCAGGTTTGCAGCCTCCACAGAACCTTCCGTAAGAATATTGACTAGCTCTTTATCCCCTTTAAAGCAAAATTTTCTATCTGTCCTTCGTGCTGTTTCGTCTGTCAGGGTTCCCTCCATGTTGACAATCGTTAAATCATCTTCTTCGAAGATTGGCTTTACTTTTTCAAAGAAAAATGCTGCCCCTTCCTGTTCGTATTTTGCCGGAAGCCCTGTCGGATAATAAAAATTCTCGTCAATCCCAAGAGTACAGTCTCCTGCTGCACTGATGGTAAAACTGATTATTTCAGGCTCTTTCGCTTTTTCCTGCTCTTGTTTCTTTTTAGCCTGTTTTTCCTTTTCCTGAGCTGCCTTTGACTGTATTCCCCGCACAGTAAACACCAGACACAAAACCAGAAGCAATCCCAGATTTACTCCCCATATGATTCTCTGCCGTCTTACCTTGCGTATCCGCTCCTGTTTCCGCTGTTCTCTTATCCGTTCTCTTCTTCTGTATTCTTTCTCATCCATATCTTTCTCCGTTCTGCTTCTTCAATCCTTTAATAATGCCTGATATACATCACGTTTACTGATACCTCTGTCTTTTGCCACCAGTTTCATAGCTTCTTTCTTGTCAATGCCCTGGCTCATATAATGTTCCATATGGGCTTGCAGAGGCATATCTTCCCATTGCTGCCTTGCCTCCTGCTCCATCTCTTCCCGGGAACGGCCTTCCAGCACCATGACACACTCACCTTTTGGCGGATTTTCCTTGTACCAGGAAACAGCCTCAAGAAGACTTCCCCTAAATACAGTCTCGTGTTTTTTGGTCAATTCCCTGCACAGGGCAATTTTTCTATCACCCAGCTTCTCTGACAACTCTTCCAGGGTTTTCACCAGTCTGTGAGGTGCTTCATAGAGGATGATCGTTCTTGTTTCCCGCTTTAATTCTTCCAAAATCACGGCCCGCTCTTTCTTATCAGAAGGTAAAAACGCTTCGAAAGCAAACCTCCTGGTTGGCAATCCTGATATGGTCAGTGCAGTAATACAGGCTGCCGGGCCAGGAAGGGATGTCACCGGAATTCCCGCCTCATAACACATAGCCACCAGTTCCTCCCCAGGATCCGAAATCCCCGGGGTACCTGCATCTGTGATCAAGGCTATGTTTTTTCCTTCCTGCATCTGTTCTACCAGATAACGGCCTTTTTCGTATTTATTGTACTCATGATAGCTGGTCATGGGTGTTTTTATTTCAAAATGATTCAATAACTTAATGCTGTTTCTGGTGTCCTCTGCTGCTATTAAATCTACTTCCTTCAATATCCGGAGCACCCGGTAAGTAATATCCTCCAGATTCCCAATAGGTGTGGCACATAAATATAACATTCCGCTCATTTCTTTGTCTCCTGTCCGTAAATATCCAATACTTCCCTGGTATAAACTCCGGGTCTTTCGTAAACAATCAATGGTTTCTCCACTGTCATTCTGGAATTTCCGCCACGCATTCCCTCTATCAAAACCATGTTGGGTTCTTTGTCCACATAAGGATGCACCAGACGCATCCGTTTTGGCTCAATCCTGTATTTTACCATCACACTCATGATTTCTGCCAACCGGAAAGGCCGATGTACCATATAGAACCTTCCTCTTGGCTTTAACACTTTTGCCGCCTGGGAAACCACATCTTCCAGGGTGCATAAGGTTTCGTGTCTGGCTATGATTTTTGCCTGATTCTCCCCTGTCAGTCCATGGTTTCCTACCATATAAGGAGGATTTGTGGTCACCACATCAAAAAAAGACCCTCCATAAATGGCTGCGGCCTCCTTGATGTCTCCCGTGGTGATGCTGATATCCTCCTCCAGATGATTATATGCCACGCTTCTTCTGGCCACATCTGCACTCTCTTCCTGTATTTCCAGACCGGTATACTTACCCTTAGGATATCTTGCTTTTAATAAAATGGGGACGATTCCAGTACCCGTCCCCATATCCAGCACCTGTTCCTGCGGTTTTACATTTGCAAACCAGGATAACAGTACCGCATCAATACCAAAACAAAATTGTTTTGGATTTTGAATCAGCATATATCCATTTTGAAGGTCATCCAGTCTTTCATGCTCCAGAACCAGTTTTTCTCTGTCCATGCTGCTTCCTCTCTATTTGTCTTTTTCCAGTTCTTTTAATGCCTTCATTTCTTCTTCTGTTAATTTCAGTTTTTCTTTTTTCTGTCTGGATTTGAATTTTAATTCAGAAGCCTGATACTCTCTGATCTCCTTCTCATCCTCTACATCTACAATAACCTTTACAAGCTGTCGAAGTACATTCACACTCTGAACCTCACCTTTGAGTCCTTCCGGTGTGGTAACTTTGTCTCCTGTATTTGGAAGTTTCCTGTTCAGTTCTTCATAAGTCTCTTCCTCATTTTTCAGGCAGCACATCAGTCTGCCGCACACACCTGAAATCTTTGTAGGATTTAAAGACAGATTCTGTTCTTTCGCCATCTTGATAGAAACAGGCACAAATTCGGAAAGATAAGTATGACAGCACAGCGGCCGTCCGCAGATACCAATTCCACCAAGGATCTTGGTCTCATCCCTGACACCAATCTGACGAAGCTCGATCCTTGTCTTAAAAATCGCCGCCAGATCTTTGACCAGCTCCCGGAAATCAATTCTTCCGTCTGCGGTAAAATAAAACAAAATTTTATTATTATCAAAGGTATACTCTACATCGATCAGTTTCATCTCCAGGCTGTGCTCTCTGATTTTCTTTAAGCACACCTGAAAGGCTTCTTTTTCTTTTTTCCGGTTTATCTCCTCTTTCTTATCATCCTGAGGATTTGCAATGCGGATTACCTCTTTCAAAGGCTGGATTACCTTGTCATCCTCCACATCCCTGGGGGCAAGAACCACATGCCCGTACTCCACACCTCTTGCTGTTTCCACGATTACATGGTCGCCTGTGTGTATCTCCAGATTCTTTGGTGAAAAGTAATAGATTTTCCCAACATTGCGAAATCTAACTCCAATTACTCTTGTCATCTTAGTTCTCCCTGATTGTAAGGAACAAAAGTTCCATAGTTAAGTCAAAATTCACGTTCGCCTGCAAACGTGCCTTCGCAGTCTCAATACCCTTGATAATATTCTCAAGTCCTTCGTAAGAACTGCTGTCTGCCCTGTTCTTAATAGCATTATATTCCTGACGGAAAACTAATCCGTCAATCTCATGAGTTGCCTTGAACATCAGAACATCCCTGAACCATACCAGGAACAAATCCAGATATTCATAAACCGTATGTTTCTGTTCGGAAAGCAGGCGGATGGCATCTACCATTTCGTAGACCTCCATGTCCTTTCCTTTTTTCAAAATACGGAAAGCTGCTTCCATCATATCTGAAAAATCTTCTGCCGTAGCAATCTGCTTCGCTTTTCCCACATTTCCCTGTGCAAAAGCAACGCTGACCTCTGCCTGATAATCCGGTACATGAAGCTCTTCCATCAGATATTTCTTGATCACTTCATCCCGCACGGGCTTGAAGTTTAATGTCACACATCTGGAAGAAATCGTAGGAAGCAATGCACCTTCATTGTTTACCAAGAGAAGAATCACCGCATAAGCAGGCGGCTCCTCAATGGTCTTCAAAAGGGCATTCTGTGCCTGCACTGTTAATTTCTCTGCTTCATCTACAATATAAATCTTATAAGGTCCTGTATAGGGCTTAATAGCCACATCTCCTATTAATTGTTCCCTAATATCTTCAATTCCTATGGAGGCCGGTTTCTCGTGATTGATATATATAATATCCGGGTGGTTTCGGTTCATAGCTTTCTTACAGGAACTGCAATGCAGACATGGTTCCTTTCCGTGTTCTTCACATTGCAATGTCATAGCAAAAAGTTTTGCCAGAAGTTTCTTGCCGCTTCCCTTTTCTCCTGCAAAAATATAAGAATGGGAAACCTGTTCCATGGCTGCCGCATTTTGTAAATGTTTTAAAATCTCCTCATGTCCCAATACGTTTTTTACTTCCTGCATTGCAACTCACCTCTTTTCCAATAATATAGCCAATTATATCATATTTTTTCCTTCTACTGCAACGTTTGTATCCAGTTTTTAATTTCTTTTATGCACGGCTCCAGTTCCTCGTTCACAAATCTTCTTTCAATTCCTGCCTGTGCCAGTTTTTCCTCGGAAAAATCTTCTAAATCCGCCAGAAATCTTCTGCACATTTCCTCATACTTCGGCACTTTCTGCTGCTCTTCCCTTCTGATAGCCCGCTTCAGCCGCTCTCCGTCTTCTACTTCTATATAAAGAGGGCAGAGATTTTCTTCTCCGTAATAGCGTTTCATTCCCTCATAAGATTCCAGAGTTCCGATTCCCAGATAATTTTCCTGTTCCAGTGCAATCTGCCCGTCATCTGCAGTAAAATAAATCCAGGGACCATATACGGTATGGTACGTTCTGGACTCAATCACCCTTCCCTGTTTATAAAATGTATCAAAGACCTCTTTTTGTACAAAATGATATTCTCTGCCATCCTGTTCCCCTTCACGCATAGGTCTGGTGGTATAAAGGATAATCTTCTTTAACTGCATAGCTTCATCCTGCAATAATCTGCTGTAAATGGTATCCTTCCCGGAGGAACTTTTTCCCATTATATAAAAAATCTTTCCCATCTGTCTGACCTCGCTTTCTTCTCACCGCAATCATATCATGGGAAGAATGGTTGTGCAACGGAATGGGATAAAAATTTCCCCGGAAGCAAATTTATCAGATGAGTAATCTGAATATACTGCTCATCTCCTAAATAAATCCTTATTTGCGTTCGTTATAATGTTCACTATTGATTCGTAAAGTTTATCTGTTTTCCGGAAAAGAAATGAAAATAGATTGATAAAACCAATAGAAGGAATAGAAAATAATGCTTTTTCTTTATTTTACCACGAATTTTAGGATATAGGAAGAACAAAATATACTCAGATATCATTGATATTTTGTGGTATAATATTCACACTCAAACTTCCCATATTAAAAATTGGGCTCACATCTTAAAAAAAACAATATTTTAACTCTTAAAATAGCATTGCGGCAGCAAATGAGTCCTTGTTCCAATGCTTTTTCGGTTGAAAATGTTATTTTGTGATTTTTAGCCTACCTTTTCCAGACACGAATAGGTGGTTTTTTAAAAAATCCGAAATCACACTTACTTATTTTTGAGCAAAATAGGCTGCTGAACAAGATTTTCTAAATTGAGCCTATATTTTAAGAGAGAAAAATAAGTTGAAAAGAGGATATCTTGGAATTTGGCCTATTGAGGTAAAAAAAAAGTAGGTTGGAACGAAGAAATTACGAAATTTCACCTATTTATGATTTGGCTGATAAAATTCCGAACTCTATAAATGCTTTCTACCGATGCCGACACACCTTTTTATGGATGAAAATATTGATTTTTCAGGGCGCAGCACACCAAACAGTGTGGTAAGTTCGAGTAATCACACTAATAATTTAATGGAGACAACCTTATGAACTACCTAGACGAAGCTTTATACGAATACAGCCAGACTGATTTTTATCCTTTTCATATGCCGGGGCACAAACACCAGGTTCATTCTCCGTATCTTAGGAACCCTTACGAAGTGGACATTACGGAGATAACAGATTTTGATAATCTGCATCACGCAGAAGGAATCATAAAGGAAAATCAGGAGCAGGCAGCCGCTTTATATCATGCAGATAAAACCTGGTTTCTGATAAACGGCAGTACGGCCGGTATTCTGGCAGCAATCTCTGCCTGTACCTTGCGGGGCGGAAAACTTCTTATGGCAAGAAACTGCCACAAAGCCGTATATCATGCTGCTTATCTGCGTGGTCTGGAAACCGCCTATCTGTACCCATCTTACGAACCTTTCTGTGGATTAAACGGGGGAATTTTACCGGAAGATGTGGAAAAATCCCTGCTGGAAAACGAAGATATCCAAGCCGTGGTAATCACCTCTCCCAGCTATGACGGAATCGTGTCAGACATAACAAAGATTGCCCAGATTGTGCATCGTCACGGGATACCTCTTATTGTGGATGAAGCACATGGTGCTCATTTTGCCTTTCACAAATATTTTCCGGCATCAGCCCTTGAACTTGGTGCTGATGTAGTTATACACAGTTTACATAAAACATTACCGGCTATGACACAGACAGCCCTCCTTCACAAAAAAGGCGACCTGGTTTCTACCGAAAAACTGGAGGAATTTCTTGGAATTTATGAAACCAGCAGCCCTTCCTATGTTTTAATGGGAGGAATTTCCTATTGTCTTCGGTTTTTAAAAGAACAGAGCACAGAACAATTTGAACTTTTTTCCACAAGAATAAAAAATGCACGCAAACAGTTATATGCCATGAAAGCTCTCCACTTAGTAGATTTGGATTTCAAAGTCCAGAAAGATATTTTTGATATGGACTTATCCAAGTTTGTCATTTCAACGGTGAATGCTCCTATCAATGGTCCACAGCTTCACCATATTTTGAGAACAAAATACCATCTGGAAATGGAAATGGAAGGAGAACAATATGTTTTGGCACTGACAAGTGTCATGGACAGCCAAGATGGATTTGACAGGCTGGTAAATGCTCTGCTGGAAATAGATGAATGTTTATGGAAAAAAGAACAGCAAGTACATAAATATGTCTTTGAAGACTCCAAACGCACTGCGAAAAACCAGCAAAAATGTGCAATCTGGCAAGCTGCAGAAGGTGTTCAGGAGGCTATTCCTTTAAAGGAAAGCAAGGGACGAGTATCTGCGGAATACGCCTATTTATATCCACCGGGAATCCCACTTCTGGTGCCAGGGGAAGTCATTTCCGAAGAATTTCTGATTCAGGCAGAGCATTTAAAAACCCAGGGCATGTATCTGCAAGGCATGAAAGATTATAAGCAGCAATCTATTCGTGTTTTGGTGTAAGTGAATGTATGGAAAGTTTTTCCGAGGAGCCGATGCCTGCATTGGCTCCTTATTTTTATGTGACAAGGAGTTGCCCAAAATTGGTCTCTCCTTTTTCTTTGCATTTTAAATATATTTTTTGTGATTTTCTATTGACATTTGTTTATTATTTTGGTATATATAAATTACATCATATAACGTTATATAACGATATCATTTATTTTAACCAAACAGGAGGATTAAAAATCATGAAAAAAGAAATTATTGCCCAAATCGACGCAGCAGTTCAGGCCGTAGCAAACAAAAACGTGAATCACTTTTACTTTGTAGCTTGTGGCGGCTCCCAGGCTTTTATGATGCCAGCTCAGTTTATGTTTGATCGTGAAATTGAAATCCCAGCCAGCATCTACACTTCCAATGAATTTGTACACATGGAACCAAAGGCTTTAAACGAAAACTCTGTTGTTATCACCTGCTCACATTCCGGCAATACACCTGAAACAGTAAAAGCAACAGAAGTAGCAAGAGCAAAAGGTGCTGTTACTATCGCTCTCTCCCATCTGGAAGATTCCCCATTATGGAAAGCAGCAGAATTCCCAATTTTCTATGACTGGGGAAAAGAATGTGATACATCTGACTTAAACAAAGCAGTTCTTTACTCTCTGATTTTCAGAATTTTAAACACTGTAAAACCTGACGAAAAATATGTAAAAGGTTTAGAAGCTTTAGATCATTTACAGGAAGCTACAGAAAAAGTAAGAGCTCAGTATGCTGACTTCGCAGCAGAATGGGGCAAAAGCTATAAGAGAGAAAAACTCCTCTACACTATGGGAAGTGGTGCATGCTACGGTGAATGCTATTCCTACGCAATCTGCCTTATGATGGAAATGCAGTGGATCAATGCAAGCTGTATCCATTCCGGCGAATACTTCCATGGTCCTTTCGAAATCACAGATTACGATGTTCCATTTATCATTATAAAAGGAACTGGTTCTACCCGTTATCTTGACGAAAGAGCTTATAATTTCTGTAAAAAATATTCTGACCGCATCGCATTAATTGATGTAGAAGAATTTGACTGGTGCGGAATTGATGAATCTGTCCGCGAATACTATGCTCCTCTTCTTGCAGGTGCTGTATTACGTGCTATGGCTGATGCTATTTCTTATGAACGCGGACACGATTTAGGTGTACGCAGATACATGTGGAGAATGGAATATTAATCACATCTCAAAGAAGGAGGGATTGCAGATGAAATTCAAGAAAATAATCGCTCTGTCACTTGCCACAATTTCTGTTCTTTCTATGGCAGCATGTGGTGGCGGAAGTTCAGACAAAGAGTCTAAGGAAGCAAAAAAAGATGGCGATACCATTGAAATCAATTTTTTCCACCGGTGGCCAAACGATCCGAAGAACTCTATGTTTAAAGAATTAATCGCAAAATATGAAGAGGAAAACCCTAACGTAAAAATCAACATGGATTGCATCTTAAATGACCAATATAAAGAAAAAATCCGTATGATTGTTTCTACAGATGAAGTACCTGATATTTTCTCTTCCTGGTCCGGAAGTTTTGCTCAGGAAATGATTGATTCCGGAAATGTTATGGATTTAACCTCCGTATTCGAAGAAGATACAGCATGGGCTGATACAATTGCTGATGTCAGCAAAGGTCCATTTACCTTTGACGGAAAAATGATGGCTATTCCGTGGTCACAGGATGGAAAAGCTTTCTTCTATAACAAACGTATTTTTGAAGAGAACAATATTGAAGTTCCCAAAACCTGGAACGAATTCACAGATGTTCTTGATAAACTGAAAGCCGCAGGATATGAAACTCCTATTGTAGAAGGATTAAAAGACAGCTGGACTATCCTTCACTATTTAGGAACTATGAACCAGCGTATGGTTGACCCTGAAGTTCTGGCAAAAGATTATGACCCTGCTACTGGAGAATTTACAGATCCTGCCTATATCGAAGTATTGAACAAATGGAAACAGCTTACCGAATACATGGGTGAAACCTGTACTGCTATTGATCATGAAGCTGCACGTAATACCTATTTTGCAGCTGAAGAGTCACCAATCATGTATCTTCAATTTGCTGAAATATCCATGATGAAAGATGTCATTAATTTTGATTATGGTTTCTTCAACTTCCCAGCATTCGAAGACGGAAAAGGAGATCCTAATGCCCTCACAGGTGCTCCTGAAGGTTTCATGGTGTCCAACAAAGCCGAACATCCTGAAGAATGTATTAAATTCCTGAAATGGCTGGTAAGTCCTGAAGGCGGAGCTATACAGCTCTCAACTGTTGGCGGAGATTTAACAAGCGTGAACGGTGCTCTTACAGAAGAAAATGCCCTTCCGGCACAGATTGAAGCACTGGAAACTATCAATTCAGCCAGCCAGATGGCTCCATGGTTTGACAATGCATGTAATGCAAGTATCTATACCGTATTTGGACAAGGCGCTTCCGCAATCGCTACTAATGATATGACCCCTGAAGAGGCTATGAAGGATGTACAGGCAGCCGCTGCCGAACTGAAAGGAAAATCCAATTAATCCAGGTCGTCATATATACAGGAAATTTTGCAGACGGTCTTCTATGGCCGTCTGTTCTTTTTAACCGGTACAGTAAATCTAAAGCTTTCTATCGGTTGACATAACTATTGAAAAGGAGGATTGTTATGGCAGGAAAGAAAAATAAACAGGCCTTTCTTTATATTCTTCCGTGCATTCTGATTTTAGGTATCTTTGTATATTATCCGTTAATCATGAACATGGTTTACAGTACACAGTCCTTTACTCTGTCTGCCACAACGAAAGAGTTTGTAGGCTTAGCTAACTTTAGCAAACTCTTTTCAGACAAAATCATTTTGACATGTCTGAAAAATAACATATTATATGCTGTAATTTCTGTTATCA
The DNA here is from genome assembly GCF_947654165.1 of uncultured Blautia sp. Classification (GTDB taxonomy): domain Bacteria; phylum Bacillota; class Clostridia; order Lachnospirales; family Lachnospiraceae; genus Blautia. The sequence goes on along the minus strand of NZ_CANTKB010000004.1, from coordinate 65,651 downwards.
TCCAGGTAGGATTCGGTCTGGTTCTGGCCGCTGTCTTAGAGGATAAAATGCTCCAGAAATTCTCACCCTTTTTTAGAACAACATTTTTTATCCCAACTCTGCTCTCCATGACTGTTGTATGTCTGTTATTTGAATTTATCTATAATCCTCAGATGGGACTTTTAAACAGCTTTCTGGAGCTTATAGGACTTGATAACCTGACTAACATATGGCTTGGAAAAAGTAAGATTGCCATGTTTGCCGTAATCGCTGTATCTCAATGGCAAAGTACCGGTTATGTCACTATGCTGTTTATTGTTGCCATACAGAAAATACCAAGAGATCTGTACGAAGCAGCAGAAATGGATGGTGCCGGAAAAATCCGTCAGTTTTTGAGCATTACCGTTCCACAGGTAAAGCAGATGTTTTTTGTTACTATGGTAATCACTGTCGTCGGTGCATTTACTGTATTTAATGAGCCTTACATTCTGACCGGAGGCGGTCCTGGAACTTCAACTATGACCCTTGCCTTACATATGTATCAGACCGGTGTTGTCAAAAACGATATGGGATATGCCTCTACAATCGCTATCTTAATCTTTGTTATAACTGCTGTGCTTTCCAGCATTCAATTTTTTACTATCGGAGGAAAGGAGGAAGAATAACACATGAAGAAAAAATCAAAGCTTCACAGATGGGGTATTGGAGAATATGCATGGTTCATTGTTCTGGTTATCCTTGCTATTATGATTATTTATCCTATGTTTTGGATTATCATGTCCTCCTTTAAAGATTACAACGGTATTTTTAAAGATGTATGGGGACTCCCAAAAGAATGGCTGTTTGAAAACTACAAACTTGCCTGGGAAAAGGGTATTTCCAATTATTTTATCAATTCCCTGATTGTCAGCCTCGGAACCATTTTCGGTGTTGTACTGATTTCTACATTTGCAGCTTTCGGTATCTGCCAGCTAAGAAGCCGTTTTGCAAATTTATGTTTCCTGCTGATCATGGGTGGTCTTCTTCTCTCCCCTCAGGTTTGCTTATTACCGCTTTATATGCTGTTAAAAAACCTTGGACTGAAAGATACTTATTTTGCACTGATTCTTCCTTATATCGCATTCAGACTTCCTGTATCTGTTATGCTGATACGTTCTTTCTTCATCAGTATTCCAAAAGAACTGGAAGAGTCTGCTATTATTGACGGGGCTACCTTCTTCCAGATTTATAGAAAAATCTACCTGCCTCTGTCAAAACCTATTATTTCAACCGTAATCATCATGACTGCATACTATTCCTGGAATGAATTTATTTTTGCAACTATGTTTATAGATTCTTCCCAGAAACAAACGATACCTGTAGGACTTATGGTATTCTCAGACGGTCTGATGACCAACTGGGGTGTTGTCATGGCCGGTATGGTTATTGCCTGTCTCCCAATTGCTGTTCTGTTTATCTTCATGCAGAAGAGTTTTATCCGGGGAATCACGGCCGGCAGTGTAAAAGGCTGATAGAAAAAAGGAGGAACAATATGAAATTAATTGCTGTAGGAGATAATGTAACAGATTGTTATGTAGATGATAACGTATATTATCCTGGCGGAAATGCTGTAAATGTGGTTGTAAACTGTAAAAAAGATGGTGCGGAAAAGACTTCCTACATCGGTATTTTCGGAAATGATGAAAATGCTCAGTGGATACAGGATTGTCTTGCCAAAGAAGGAATCGATACTTCCCGTTCCAGAAAGGTTTACGCCCATTCTGCACAGCCACGTGTACTATTAAAAGATGGAGACCGTGTTTTTGCTCCCGGTAAAAGAGAGAGCTGCCAGCATCTTTTCAGTATCCATCTGGTGCAGGAAGATCTGGATGTCATCCAGGAATTTGATATCTGTCATACCAGTTGTTATTCAAACATGGAATATGAGCTTGAAGCTCTGGCAAAGGTGTGTGATGTCAGCTTTGATTTTTCTGACAAGCGTGATGCCGCATATCTGGATCGGGTTTGCCCTTATATCACCTATGCCTTTTTCTCCGGTTCTGATTTAGATGAAAAGGAATGCAAAGAACTGTTAAAACTGGCTTCATCAAAAGGAACTAAAATTTGCGGTGTAACAAGAGGCTCAAAAGGTTCTATGTTCTACGATGGGGAAAACTTCTACAAACAGGGAATCGTCAAAACAGAGGTCATTGATACCATGGGTGCAGGAGACAGTTTTATTGCCGGTTTCCTTACCAATTACGGAGATACTAAAAATATGAGAGAGGCTCTTTCCTTTGCCGCTGCCAAGGCAGCCGCTACCTGCCGGGTTCACGGTGGTTTCGGATATCCTCATCCAATGGCAGAATGATTGGAAGCATACCTGATTACCACATTCATTCCTCTGTTTCCCCAGATTCCACGGAAAGCTATGCAAATATTCTGAAAGCCGCTGAAAAAAAAGGAATTTCAGACTTAATGTTTACAGAGCATTTTGAATTTTTTTCAGATTCTTATAGCAGTCCAGTATTCCAGGAAAAATATCTGGACAATTACTATACCCAATATTGCCTTTGGAAACAGTCGAACCCTACATCTGTGCATGTAGGGTTTGGCGTTGAATTTGGACAGCCTAATCTCCAGCCGGAAACCGCAAAATATTTTCTTAAAAAATATCCTTTTGATTATGTCATTGGCTCCTGCCACAAAATTGACAACGTAGATTTATCAAGGTATAATTATGAAATAACTAACACAGAGCGGCTATATAATACTTATTTTTCTTATCTTCTGGAAATCATCGAGCACAATTTATGCGACTGCCTGGGACATCTTGATTTATTTAAACGGTACGCAGCAAGACAGGGAATTTTTCTAAACATTTCCTGTGAAAATGATTATTTACAGAAGGTACTAAAGGAAGCAATTTCTCATGGAATCGGTATAGAAATAAACACATCCGGAATACGCCAAGGTATTGGCTGCATGCCCTCCTTAGATGTGTTAAAACTCTATTTCCAGCTCCACGGAGAAATTATCACCTTAGGTTCCGATGCCCATTCAGCATCTGACTTACAAAAAGATTTTGATATTGCACTCAGCTACCTGAAACAGGCAGGTTTCTCTTATATTGCATATTATCAAAATCGAAAACCTGAAATGATCAAAATATAAGACAACTGGAGATTAAAAGAAAATATGTTAGAACAAAACACAATGAAGCCACTATATCAGCAGCTTATAGATGCCATTACCGAAAACATCAAAAATGGTACATATAAAGCCGGTGACAAACTGCCTACGGAAACAGAACTGGAAGATGCCTATAATGTCAGCCGCATCACTGTCCGAAGAGCAGTAAAAGAATTATGTGACAAAAATATCCTGGTAAAAAAACAAGGAAAAGGTACCTTTGTTCTGGAATCTTCTTTACGCATCCGATTGAATGAAATCGGCGGTTTCCATGAAACCATTGATGAGAGAAATCAGACTGCATTCTCTGAATTACTTTCGCTGAAAATAAAAAAACCAACCGAAGAATTCAGCGGATATCTTAACATTCGTGATACCTCTGACATCATCGAAATCAAACGTGTTATGGGATATGATTATACAGTAATCTTTATGGATATCTGCTATCTCCCCTCTGAGCGTTACCCTGATATCCAGCAATACCTTACTGGAAACTTCTCTGTATATAAGATTTTAAAAAGCGTATATCATGTAAAAATGATAAATTCTGAAAAAGTGATCAAAGTACGGAAAGCCAGAAAAGAGGAGGCCGATTACCTCCATTGTATGGAAGGTGATCCTGTGTTTGACATATTTAAAATCGTATATGACGAAAACGACATACCTGTTCATGTCTCGATCAGTATTTTGAATGGTGCCAATACCTCATATATGATATCTTCAAACAACAAAGAACAGTTAAAAATCAAAAATCCAATCAATAAAAAGACACACATCTTAACACAATAAATTTAAGGGGGCTGTTTTCCAGCTCCCTTGAATTATCTCACACCTTAAACCGATATCCCACACCCCAAATCGTTTCAATATACTGAGGTTTGGCGGTATTAAATTCTATTTTTTCACGAATCTTCTTAATATGCACAGTAACCGTTGCAATATCGCCTATGGATTCCATTGCCCAGATTTCCTTGAACAATTCATCTTTGGTAAATACCCTGTTGGGATTCTGTGCCAGGAAGGTCAAAAGGTCAAATTCCTTGGTGGTAAAATTCTTCTCTTCCCCATTGATCCACACTCTTCTGGCCGTCTTATCAATCTTCAGTCCCCGAATCTCGATAATATCATTCTCCTGCACACCTGTACCTATCAGACGCTCATATCTGGCAAGATGAGCCTTTACCCTTGCCACAAGTTCACTTGGACTAAACGGCTTCGTCATATAATCATCTGCTCCAAGTCCCAGTCCCCGGATTTTATCAATATCATCTTTCTTGGCTGACACCATGATGATCGGCGTATTCTTCTGGTTTCTGATTTCCCTGCAGATTTCAAATCCGTCTACTTCAGGAAGCATCAAATCCAGGATAAACAAGTCATAATCCTCTTCCAGTGCTTTCTTTAATCCCACATCGCCTCTGTTTTCAATAGCCACCTGAAAGCCGCTTAATTCCAGATAATCTTTCTCTAAATCTGCAATCGCTTCCTCATCCTCAATAATTAAAATTTTACTCATTTACCGGTACCTCCTGATATTTTCTAAGGACAAAGTACATTACCGTCCCTGTATGTTCTTTGCTGGTTGCCCAGACTTTTCCACCATGGTCTTCCATGATCTTCTTTACAATAGACAGCCCGATACCGCTTCCTCCCTTTGATGAATTTCTGGAAGCATCTGTCCGGTAGAACCGGTCAAAAATATTAGGCAAATCTTTTGCAGCAATCCCCTTACCGTTGTCCTCAATCTCCACCTGGATGAAGTCTCCCACATCCTTCACTCTGAGATTAATCTTTTTAGGTTTATCCGAATCTGTATATTTCAGAGAATTGCTCACAATATTGTTTACTACCCTTTTAATCTGCTCTGCATCTGCAATGACTGTAACTTCCGGCTCCACATAGTTAGAGTAATAAAATTCTACATTTTTCGCTCCCAGCTCTGTCTGCAGATCTTCTGCACAGTCATCAAAAAATTCTGTCACGGTAATTTTATTAAAGGTATATGGAATCTTATTTGTATCCATCTTGGAATAAAATGTCAGCTCATTGATCAGCCTGTCCATCTCATTTGCTTTGTTATAAATGGTTTTGATATAACGTTCCATTTTCTCCGGGGTATTGGCAACTCCATCCATAATTCCTTCCACATATCCTTTGACCGCTGTAATCGGTGTTTTCAGATCGTGTGAAATATTACTGATCAATTCCTTGCTTTCTTTGTCGAATTCCACCTTTTCTTCTGCAGTTTCTTTCAGCCTCTGACGCATTTCTTCGAAATCCTGGCACAGATCTGCAATCTCACTGACACCTTCCGATGTCACAGAAAAATCCAAATCTCCTGATTTAATCTTCTGGGTTGCCATACGAAGCTTGTCTAAAGGCGAAATCACACCTCTATAAATCCACCAGGTCAGTCCCAGTGCTGTTGTTACCAGAATCACAACAACCGTCACCAGCATATTTTTAAACAAATCCTTTACCTGAGGAAGAGTCTGGAGAATATTGGAAACAATGAACACACTGCCATCTTTTACCTGGGAAGTTTTAAATGTTACCTGTTTGACCAATGCCTGTACTCTGCCGCCCAGATACAGACCATCACTGGTACTTGCATCAAAATCCTGAAACTGAGACAGTTTTTCTACCAACTCTACCGGATAATCTTCACAACCGTAATAGACAACTCTCTCATCTTCCTGCACCAAAATATAAGAATGCATTTCCTGAAGTTCTTTATTTAATTCATCCAGGTATACAATGTCCTCAAACCGTGAGGGCTGATTTCTGGCAACCTCCTTAATGGATTCCATCTTTTCGTTTGTGAGATGATTCACTACTTCCGCCATGTTCGCCAGACTCTCATAAGTAGGATTCTCAATTCCATACTGTCTTTCAATAGCACTAAACTGATATTGGGTAAAAGCCCAGAATGCAATTCCCGTAAAAAGAAGGGGCTCCAGTACAATTGTAAAAAAAGAAATAATAATCCTTGTTTTTAATTTCATAACTACTGCCTCTTTCTCTCTTTTGTTTCTGCGGTTTCTTCCGCACGCTCTATTTTATTATATCATATGTTTCTCTGTTTTCATCTAAACAAAACAAAATCAAATCTAAACTTTCTATAAAAAACCGCTCAAAATCCTTTGACTTTCTAAAAGAAGCACCATAAAATGGACATATAGAAAGAATATTGTAAAAAACAAAGTTTTTAGGAGATATTATGTTTATAGACAAAGGAAGATTACTTTTTCAATTAAATCATCTTTATGAACAGGAAGGGGTGCAGACAGTCTCTCTCTATGCACATCCCGGCACAGGAAAAACCCGGCTGCTGAAGGAATTCGCCAAAGATAAATCCTTGCTTTATTTTAAAGCCTCTAATGTTCTCTACGAAGAAAATTTCCGTTTATTAAAGGATTTATGTATCCGCAAACTGGGAAAGGAATACGAAGCTGCGAAAAAATTTTCTGATCTTTTCCGTATGCTGTCAAAAGCTTCTGCCGAGACACCACTTGTTCTGGTACTGGATCAAGTTTCCTGTCTTCTTTCACAGAACAAGCGTTTTCCAAATCTTTTAAATTCCCTGGCAAAAAAGGCAGAGCCAGGTACCCGGCTTTTTATCCTTTTGTGCAAACCAGGATATTTATACGAAAAAGAATATAAAAAAGAGCCTTCTGCTTTTTTGATTCCTACTTTTTCTTTTTTTGAGATGAGACAATTTTATCCGGATATGTGTTTGGAAGAGCAGATGCTTTTGTACCAGATCACAGGTGGTAACCCATCTTATATGAGCCGCTTTCCTTCTCCATATCACCAGCCAAAACAGGAGAAAACTGACTTTTCTGTAAAGGAATCGCTATGTCGGCTTTTTTTCCGGGAAGACGGAGACTTTTATCGAATGGTTCCCAACCTTACCAGAGCCTACTATTCCGGTTCTGCTGTAATGCGTTCCATTCTGGCTTCTTTGGGGTCCCAAAAGAAAAAGCTCCAGGAAGTCTGTGACAGTACCGGGCTGACTCCAAGTGCTGCCGGAAGCCTTTTATCTTCTCTTTCTTCTCACGGGCTTGTTAACCGTATTATTCCCGTTACAGAAGACCAGGGAAGCCGCCGTACTCTCTATGAGATTTCCGATGGAATTTTCCGTTTCTGGTATCGTTTTGTCTATCCCTACCAGTCTGAGATTGAAATGGGACGAGGTCAGGAAATTTTCGAACAGGAAGTCGTTCCTGTTCTGAAAGACTGCCTGAAACCTACTTTTGAAACTATATGCCGAGATTTTCTTGCTCTGGAACAGGAAATGGGAACTGCTCCTTTTACCATGGAACAGATTGGTATGTGGTGGGGACAGCACCCCACCAAAAAACGCACGGAATATGTATCCATTGCAGCTTCTGCACCGGACAAAATTCTTCTTGGTACTTGCTTCTGGACCGAAGAATGGATCGATCTGGAGGCTCTGCACAGTTTAAGAAAGCATGCAAGCCTGTTCCCTGATACCCAGCAGTGGTATTATTTATTCTCAAAATCTGAATTTGTCAGCGGTTTTGAGGTCATATCAGGAAGCCATGTTAAAGTTTTCACGCTGGAACAAATGTGCCATGAAGCTGAAAACTATGCAAATAACCTGTCACAGTCTGCTTTTTTCAAGTAATATTTTATTTTTGCATTGTAACAGTTTACTTTTGCAATTTTCCAGTTTGTTTTTGTCCACTTCCGTCAATGCTATAGTTATTGCATCATAAAGCGGAGGTGCTAAAACAATGGATGAGAAAAGGCTTCGCCAGTTTCGAGAATTGGGACTGACTATTTCTTACTACAGACGTCTCAAGGGTCTTACACAGACTCAGCTTGCAGATCTTGTAGGGCTGAGCAGAACTCACATCAGCAATATTGAAGCACCCAAGGTGAAAACATCTCTCTCCCTTGACAGTCTGTTCGATATCGCAGATGCCTTAGACGTACAGGTAAAAGAATTATTTAATTTCAAAGGATAAAAAAGCTGCTCCAGCCACAAAATTCTGTGGAGGAGCAGCTTTTTTATACGCATTCTGCTGATTATAAGTATTTCTTTAATTCTTCTGCTTTGTCCAGTTTCTCCCATGGCAGATCCAGATCATTTCTTCCGAAGTGACCATAAGCGGCTGTCTGTTTGTAGATAGGGCGACGCAGGTCTAACATTTTAATAATTCCCGCTGGTCTTAAATCAAAGTTTTCACGGATGATTTCTACCAGGCGTGTATCAGATACTTTACCTGTTCCGAAGGTATCTACCATAACAGATGTAGGATGTGCAACACCAATCGCATAGGAAAGCTGGATTTCGCATTTCTTAGCCAGTCCTGCTGCTACGATATTTTTCGCTACATAACGTGCTGCATAAGCTGCAGAACGGTCTACCTTGGTACAGTCTTTTCCTGAGAAAGCACCGCCGCCGTGACGTGCATATCCGCCGTAAGTATCTACAATAATCTTACGTCCTGTAAGACCACTATCCCCGTGAGGGCCGCCGATTACAAAGCGTCCTGTAGGATTGATAAAGAATTTTGTATTTTCATCCACCATCTCTGCCGGCAGAATCGGGTCAAATACATATTTCTTGATATCTTCGTGAATCTGTTCCTGTGTCACATCCGGATCATGCTGTGTGGATAATACCACTGCATCAAGACGTACCGGTTTATCATTTTCATCATATTCCACTGTTACCTGAGATTTTCCATCTGGTCTTAAATAAGTCAAAGTACCATCTTTGCGGACTTTGGTAAGCTGCAATGCCAGCTTGTGTGCCAGTGCGATCGGATATGGCATATATTCTTCTGTCTCGTCAGAAGCAAAACCAAACATCATACCCTGGTCTCCTGCTCCAATGGCATCCAGTTCTTCCTCGGACATTTTGTTTTCTTTTGCTTCCAGAGCTTTATCAACACCCATAGCAATATCTGTGGACTGCTCGTCAATCGTAGTGATCACACCACAGGTATCTGCATCAAAACCGTATTTTGCTCTTGTGTAACCAATCTCACGTACCGTATCTCTTACAATTTTCGGGATATCTACATAAGCTTTTGTAGTAATCTCACCCATTACCATAACCACACCTGTTGTCACAGCAGTTTCGCAGGCAACACGGCTCATAGGGTCTTTTTCCATTAATGCATCCAGAATAGCATCAGAAATGGCATCGCACATTTTATCCGGATGGCCTTCTGTTACGGATTCAGAAGTAAACAGTCTTTTTTCCATGGTTCATTCTCCTTTTCTTTGTCTGTATATTTTCTCCTGCCTGGTGGACTTTCAAATAAAAAAGAGCCCACCTAAGCGGACTCATGTATGTTTCATCATATGAATCCTCTTATTGTTCGACTACTCGCTCAGGTTGGCACCTTCCGCATAGCGGGGTTGCCGTGACTTCACAGATCCTATGTATCTCCATCACTCTGAATAAGAGAAAATATAAATATTTTTTTGTTATCGATTTATACAATACAAGGTTTTTCCCAGTTCGTCAAGCCTTTTTTTCAGCCCACACGCAGTTGGAACTTTTTAATCTCTTTCTCACTGGAAACTTTCTCAATCTCTGCTCCCAGACTTCTTAATTTCTCTTCGAAACGTTCATATCCTCTCTGGATATAAACAATATCATCCACGATAGTAATACCTTCAGAAGCAAGTCCTGCAATCACCAGTGCTGCTCCGGCACGTAAATCAGGTGCACAGACTCTTGCACCAGTCAGCTTCGGCACACCATCAATAATAGCGGTATTTCCTTCCACCTTGATATTTGCACCCATTCTTGCCAGCTCTGCTGCATATTTAAAACGGTTTTCAAAAATACTTTCTGTCACAATACTGGTACCTTCCGCCAGAGTCAAAGCTACTGCAAACTGTGGCTGCATATCTGTCGGGTAACCAGGATATGGCATAGTCTTCACATTGGTGCGTTTCAGGCGTTTATTTGCCACAACACGCACAGCATCATCAAACTCTTCCACCTGACATCCGATTTCTTCCAGTTTCGCTGTGGTAGCTTCCAGATGCTTTGGAATAACATTTTTCACCATAACATCACCCATGGTCGCTGCTGCCGCACACATGAATGTACCTGCTTCTATCTGATCTGGAATAATAGAATAGCTTGTCCCGTGAAGCTTCTCTACTCCGCAGATACGGATCACATCCGTACCTGCACCCTTGATATTTGCCCCCATACTGTTAAGGAAGTTAGCCACATCAACAACATGCGGCTCTCTTGCTGCATTTTCAATGGTTGTATTTCCCTGAGCCATAGCTGCTGCCATCATAATATTAATGGTAGCACCTACTGATACCATATCCAGGAAAATATGCTTTCCTGTGAGCTGTTCTGCCTTTGCAACCACTGCACCGTGGATGATATCCACAGACGCACCAAGTGCACGGAATCCCTTCAGATGCTGGTCAATAGGACGGCTTCCGATATTACATCCTCCCGGAAGAGGAACCTCAGCATTTTTATATTTACCTAATAAAGCACCCAGCAGATAATAGGATGCCCTGATTTTCTTGATATACTCATACTCCACTGAAATATTTCCAATGGTAGCACCTGCAATTTTAACTTCTGTAGGACTGATGCGCTCAACAACGGCACCAATTTCTTTAATTGCTTCCAACAGAACATTAATGTCCCGTACATCCGGTAAATTTTCAATGTGTACCGTTTCATCTGTCATGATTGCTGCTGCTAATATAGCAAGGGCTGCGTTCTTTGCTCCGCCAATCTCTACTTCACCAACTAACGGATTCCCGCCTTTGATAACATACTGTTCCATATACACACCTCTTATTTTTTAGACCCAAGGGTCTGTCTCAATTTATTGTATTCCTGTCTCACACAGGTTTTCTGCCTCATAAAAGCCATACCAAATCAACGTCTTACTGCTCTATGCTCTAAATTATCTGAATTGTAACTTCTGTCGGACAAAAGTTCTCTCTTTATTATTTTATGGCTTAACCATTATAATATAACAGATACTGCTGTTTGTAAATAAAAATTAACATTTTCCTGTTATCCGGGCTGATATCCTTGTTGTATTCTCTATTTCTTTTCTAATTCTTCTAAAATTTTCTGTAAAGTTTGCTCAACATTCAGCTTTTTCTCGTCAATTACTACATCTGCGTATTTTTCATAAAGAGGGATTCTCTCATCATAAAGACCCTTTAATGTCTGTCCGTCTTTCAGGACAACCCCTCTTCCTTTGAGATTTCCCAGCCTTCTTCGCAGAATACTGTAATCTAATTTCAGATAAATTACTGTACCGATTTCTTTTAAATGTTCCATAGCTTCCTGGCAATACACCACACTTCCCCCTGTGGCGATCACAGACTGCTCCGCAGAAATAGAACGATTGACCCTGTTTTCGATTTCCAGAAACCCATCCAGACCATATTCAGCAATCAGTTCCCGCAGCAAAGCCTTTTCTGCTTTTTGAATCAACAGATCCGAATCAACAAACTCATATCCCAGCACCTTTGCCAGAATCACCCCTACTGTACTCTTTCCTACTCCCGGCATTCCTATGAGAATCAGATTATTTTTTTTCATTTGTCTGTTTCCTCTGCTTCTTTTGTCTTTTCTTCTTGATACTATACCCAAATGTTCCCAATTTCTTTCCAAGACCATAATATTCTCCGTGAGAATAAACAATGGGGTTTGCCAGAGCCAAATCAAATTTGCCCTTTTCGTCCATATATTTGCTGTCTACATGAACTGCCAGTACATCTGCCAGAAACACGCTGTGACTTCCGTATTCTTTAATTTCACGAACTCTGCATTCAATGGATACCGGTGACTCCTTGATCATCGGTGCACCAACATGGGATGCAGGCTGTCTGGTAAGCCTCACTGCCTTGAATTTATCAACGTCACGACCCGATTTTACACCACAGTAGTCTGTGGCATAAGCCAATTTCTCTGTGGTCAGATTTATCACAAATTCCTTTGTATCCATCAACATCTGATAAGAATATCTCTCCGGTCTCACGGAGATAGATACCATGGGGGGATTAGTACACACGGTTCCTGCCCATGCTACGGTGATAATATTATCATTTCCTTCTTCGTCTGCCACACTCACCAGCACAACCGGCAGAGGGTACAGCATATTTCCTGGTTTCCACTCTACTTTTGGCATATTCCTACCTCCGGATTCTTAATTATTTTGCTGCAGAGTTCCGATAAAGGCCGGAATCAACTGTTTCTTTCTGGATACTACTCCCGGAAGAATATAACCGCCTTCTGTCTCTGTCACTTCAAAAGATTCTTCAACCAGACGGCCGCTGCCCTCACCGTAACAGATGACCTCTGAACATTCTTCCATGATATTGGTCAGCATGAAAAATACCATGGATATACCATTTTTACCGCATTCATGCTGCATAAAAGGAATCAGCCGCTGTTTTAATTCTGCCAGCTCTTCTGCATTCATAGAACTGATCTGACCAACACCGAAATTCACCGTATCCGTTGTAAAACGTTTGAAATCCTGATAGAAGATAACCTCTGCTGTTTTTCCTCTCAGATTGCTTCCTGCGGTGAACATTTCTTTTGCATGCTCCTCGATATTAATCCCTGCAATGAGAGCCAGGGCACCTGCCGCCATTTTGTCCGCAGACGTACAGGTAGGAGAACGGAACATCAGTGTATCGGAAACAATAGCAGAACACAAAAGCCCTGCAATAGACGGACTGATTTCCAGTGCCTTTTCTACATACATCTGATACATAATAGTTGCTGTACAGCCAACAGGCTGATTACGAAACATAATGGGCTGCAGAGTTTCCAGTGAACCAAGGCGATGGTGGTCAATAATCTCCAGAATTTCTGCCACATCAATATTATCTACCGCCTGGCTCTTTTCATTATGATCCACAAGAATCAGTTGTTTCTTCTTCATTCCCAGCAAATTTCTTCTGGATACGGTTCCGATATACTTCCCATGCTTATTTACTACAGGGAAGGCTCTGTGGCGGGTCTTCACCATGATATCTTTGATATTATCCGTGAAATCATCTGTCTGGAATGTAATCAGGTTATCTTTTTTCATAATGTGTTTCACCGGAATACTCTGGTTGATCAATCTGGCAATGGTAAAGGTATCTAAAGGTGAACGGATAATCACACACTGATTCCCGTCTGCGGATTCCACAATATCATGAGATACCTCTGCATTATTACACAGAAGGATACAGCTTACATTCTTTTCAATGGCACACAAGTGATCCTCATAGCGGTCTCCCAGAATCACCAAATCCTCCTCTTCCAGAAATTCTCCCAGTTTATCCGGATGTGCTGCACCTATGACTACTTTTCCACGGATAAAGTATCCGTGAGCATTTCCCGTAACAATGCTTCCTTCTACTGTATTGGCAATACTTCTGTACTGTGTTCTTGCATTTGATAAGAAATAATTGTCATGAGCATCCATATAGGAATTGGCAATGTCTCCGGTGGTGATCAGCCCCTCCAACTGTCCGTCTTCTTTTGTAATAGGCAGGGTCACCGCACTGTTGTTCTTCATGATTGCCCATGCATCTTTGATAGAGATATTATTAGGAACTCCCGGAGTCTCCCGGATTTCCATATCCTTTACCTGGGTTCCCACATCTGCCAGATATCCAGGTGCTTCCACACCAAAGCGTTTCAGAACATATTCTGTCTCTTCGTTAATCTGTCCTGCTCTCTTTGCTGCATATTTCTTTCCGGGATTTGTCCTGTTTTTGATATCCGCATATGCGATTGCTGAGCAGATAGAATCCGTATCCGGATTTTTATGTCCTATAATATAAACTTTACCCTGTTTTGCCATTCTTCCTTCCCTCTCTATTTTGTCCCGTGTAGTATTTTATCTGATTTAAAGGTTATTTTGCCATTATAGTAACATACTTCTAAATTTATAGCAATTATGTTATAATGAACGGGAAATTCTATTTTTAACCTGGGAGGTAATACAATGTCAGAAGAAATGAAAAAACAGGAAACCATGGACGATTATATGGACGAAATCAATGCATCTTTTTCAAATTTCCGAGATGATGATATGCTCATCTGGGACAAGTTAGAACAGATGAAAGAAGAAAAGACAGAATTTGAAGTCACTGTGGAAGGTATCGTAAAAGGCGGTGTGATTGCTTATGTAGAAGGAATCCGTGCGTTTATCCCTGTTTCCAAACTGGCTTTAACTTATGTTGAAAATCCAGAAGATTATTTAAAGAAAACATTGCTGGTTCGTGTCTTTGAATCAGATGAACAGGAAAACCGCCTGGTTCTCTCAGCAAAAGAGATTCTCCAGGAAAAGGCTGCTGCCAAGAAGAGAGAACAGGTTGACCAGATAAAAGTCGGCAGTGTGGTAGAAGGAACCGTAGAATCTCTCCAGACTTATGGGGCATTTGTATCCCTTGGAGAAGGCATTTCCGGTCTTGTACACATTTCTCAGATATCTGATAAAAGAATCAAACATCCAAAAGCTGTCCTTGCTGTCGGTGATACAGTCACAGCAAAGGTTATTAAAAACGAAGACGGAAAAATCAGCCTGAGCATGAAAGCACTTATGGAAACCACAGAAGAAAAAGAAGAAGAACCTGATTACGAACTGCCGGAAAGCGAAGAAATCTCCACTTCCCTCGGCTCTTTGTTCAAGAATCTGAAATTAAACTAAATCATGAAAAATTTTATCAACCGTTTTTTCATTGAAGGATTAAAAGGCATGGCCTGCGGCCTTTTCGTAACGTGGATTCTCGGCATGGCTCTTCAACAGACAGGTCTGCTTTTTCAGGGATCTTTCAGCATTTTTCTCCAGAACAGCGGTGCCCTTGCCATGTCACTGACAGGTGCAGGGATTGGAATTGGTATAGCCAGCCGTCTTCAGGAAAATACTTTTTCCTGTCTCTGCGCTGCTATTGCCGGTATGGCAGGTGCCTTTTCAGAACAGATTTCAAACGGAAGTTTTTTCACGGGAACCCATTCTTTTACAGAATTAGGTTCCGGTGATCCTCTTGGTGCCTTTATCGCCGCTTTTGTGGCAATCGAGCTTGCCAGACTCATGACCGGACGCTTTAACATGGACATTATCCTGGCACCTCTGACCGGTATTCTTGGAGGTTGTCTCTGTGGATTCTGGATTGGTCCCCCTGTGCATTATCTCATGGAGCAGATCAGTCTCCTCATTTCCTGGGGAATACAGCAGCATCCTCTGATCATGGGAATCACTGTTGCCGTACTAATGGGAATGGTATGTGCTATGCCCCTTAGTGCACCTGCCCTGGCAGCAATGCTCCAGCTTAACGGACTGGCTGCAGGAGCTGCTACCGTTGGATGCTGCTGCAGTATGATCGGCTTCGCCCTGGCAGGTTACAAAGACAATGGTATATCCGGTCTTCTGGCTGTGGGACTTGGAACTTCGAAACTTCAATTCCCGAAAATCATCCACAGACCTATGATCTGGCTTCCATCTATTCTATCCAGTGCCATACTCGGACCAATCGGAGTGCTTTTTGCCAAAATGACGAACAGTACTGCCGGAGCAGGTCTCGGTACAACTGTATTGATGGGACCCGTAATGTCCTGGCATACTATGTCTCCAAGCGGGGACTCTGCAGTCATTCTTATCAAGATTCTTGTTATGTACTTTATACTGCCCGGCATCCTCACACTTTCCATTGCAAATGCCATGCGGAAATTGAATATCATAAGACCGGGTGATATGAGCCTTGATCTATAAGTAAAAAAGAGACTGTGTGCAGAAAAAGATCTGCCCGGTCTCTTTTGGTTTTTATTCAAATAAGCCTTTGATAAAATCTATAATTCTCTGGAAAAATCCTTTTACCTGTTCCTCATCAATGTTCAAATTCAGATCAAGACCCTCAATCTTATCATACAGATTTTTTGCCTGTTCCTTCAGACTTTCAATATCCAGATCCAGATTGTTGATTTTCTCCATCAATGCCACAATTGCCTGCCTGTCTTCCTCTGACAATTTGATTTCCATTTCCTGGGCTGCCTGATCCACAACATTTTCTATTTTTTCTGTTGTTATCTCTTCTCCTTCCACAACCTGCTCTTTAATAGCACCAATGAGCTGTTCTGCCTTTTCCTGATCTCCTACGCTCTCTGCCACCTGTCCTGTGACTACCAGTTCGTTGGTAGCGGTCTCAACATTCTCCTGTTCCACCTTCTGACCTGTCATATTCTCATAAGATTTGATAGCCCCTACCAAAGCTGCTGTACCGGAAATATTAAAAGGACCTGCTACAATAATATCAGCGTCTTCGATCCCGGCAGTAGCCAGTGCATTTTCATACATGCCCGGAGTACAATATGTAATGTTTTTTGTTGTTACATGGATTCCATTTCCCGCCTTTTTTCCTTCTACTAAAACAGAAGAAAGTGCTCTGGTTCCAATTACACTCTTAGACAAATAAGAATCCAGATAATCATGCTCATCCTGATTAGTAACCGTAGTAACCGTATAATTTTTCAAATCCTGCTCTGTGACACCCAAAAGTCTCAAAACAGTTTCCTTTTCCTGAGAATTCAAATCAGCACCCAAAGATACATATGGAACATCCAGCTTCGCATCTTCTCTGTCAGCAAAAACCGTCAAAGGTGAAGCCATCAGCATAATTCCAGTCAACAGTAACGCAATTCCTCTTTTTTTCATCATATTTCTTCTCTCCTGTTTCTGTCTGCAATGATTTCCTCTTCATTATACCACGCTTTCCCCTGTTCTGTGTCTAAAGATTCTCTAAACCTTCCATAAAGCATTTTTACCAGTTGCCCAAGGAATCAGAAACGTGTATGATTATGATAAGAAAAATCTTTCGTTGATTTTAGATAAAAGGAGTATTTTGACTATGCCGATTGCAAACCAGGAAATGATACGTGAGAATAACCGATGCCTGGTTCTTAAGTATCTTGTGAATCATCCCCCCGTTTCCAGAGCGGAGCTGGCAAAACAGTTGAAGCTGACCAAGGCTACTATCTCGAATATTGTTCAGGAACTTCTGGAACAGAATCTGATTCTTGAAATAGGAAGTGCCCAGACCGCTTTGGGACGCAAACCAATATTACTGGAATTTCAAAAAAACTGCGGATATGCCCTTGCTATTGATGTGCGTCCAAATCACATCATTACATTATCTGCTAATTTAAAAGGAGAAGACTGCAAAGTAAAGGAATATCCCTTTCAAAAAAACGAACCTCTTCTTCCTGTTCTGACAGATATTATTTCCCGGCAGATAGAGGAACATTCCAAATCCCCTTATGGGATCATTGGAATCACGGTGGGAATCTACGGTGTTGTAAACAAAAATAAAATCGTATTTACCCCTTATTATCCTCTGCCTGAACCGGATCTTGGGCAGATTCTTGAAAACAAATTTCATCTTCCTGTTATGGTAGAAAACGAATCTAATCTGTCTGTACTGGGAGAATCTGCTTTCCACTCCGGGTGCAAAAACATGATCCACATTAATGTCCACGACGGTATTGGAATGGGTATTTTAATTGATGGTCATTTGTATAAAGGACGGGACGGATATGCCGGAGAGCTGGGGCATACCATCCTGTTTCCTGACGGAAAATCCTGTCCTTGTGGAAACAGGGGATGCCTGGAGCAATATGCTTCTGAAAAAGCGATTCTGGAAGAGTATGCAAAAATGAAAAATCAGGAGAACACGACCATAGATGAATTTTTGGCAGACTATCATAAGAAGATTCCCGAAGCTCTGGAAATGATGGAATTGTTTGTTAAATATATGTCTATTGGAATCAATAATATTATTAATTCTTTTAATACAGATTTGATTGTTTTAAATAGTTTTTTCTCCAACGATGTTCCGGATATTAATTCTCGCATTATGGAATATCTTTCCCGGCACCAAAACCGTGATTGTAACATTATTTCTTCCAAATTGCAGGATATTTCCGGTCTTATGGGAGGAATCCGTGTCTGTGTAGAAAGTTTTTTAGGAATAAGTCCGGTAATTTTTTAACATTCATAAAAGGTTTTATTTTCGTTCACGATTTCTTCACAACTTCAACACGATTTGAACATAATTCCGGGATATACTAATATCATAAAAATAATACAGAGCAAGTTATTTTTATATTTTCTTTTTCATATGTCGGCTCGCATGAGCCGGCTCTCCTTCCTTTAATATTTATAGAAAAAGAGGGTATCATTTCCTCGTCAAGTAAGACGATAAATGATACCCTCTTTCCATATTCAAAAAGATAGCTTGTTTTCACTTATTTTCCAATTCTTTATACTCACGGCTACAGATGGACCCCTGTTCCAATGTTTTTTCGGTTGAAAATGTTATTTTGTGATTTTCAGCCTACATTTTTCAGGCACGAATAGGTGGTTTTCTTTTAAATCTGAAATTACACTTACTTATTTTAGAGCGAAATAGGCTGCTGAACTAGATTCTCTAAATTGGGCCTATATTGCAAGAGAGAAAAATAAATTGGAAAAAGGAAATCTTGAAATTTAGCCTACTAGGGTCAAAAAAAAGTAGGTTAGAACGAAGAAATTACGAAATCTGGCCTATTTTATGGTCTGGCTGATAAAATTCTGAACTCTATAAATGCCTTCTCCTAATGCCGGCACAGCTTTTTACGGATAAATAATAAGAAAAAGCCAGTCAGACAAGAGATTTTTCAACACTCCATTGTCTAGCCGGCTTGTTTCTGTTTTTATTTCTTAAATTCATCTGTAAGGGCTGCAAAATCTGCCAATGTCAAGGCTTCTCCTCTGACTCCTTCTTTAAATCCACATGCTGCAATCGCATCTTGAATTTCTTCTTTTGTGAATGATAATTCCGGAGAATTTTTTAAGCTGTTTGCCAGTGTTTTACGCCTCTGATTAAAAGATGCCCGAATCAGGCGAAACATCAGTTTTTCATCCACGGTTTTCACCGGAGCTTCTTTGTGCCTGGTAAGACGGATCACTGCACTTCCCACCTTCGGTCTTGGCATAAAACAGTTTGGCGGAACATTGGCCACAATATAAGGCTCGGCATAATATTGAACTGCCAGGGATAATGCCCCGTAGTCCTTGGTTCCCGGCCCTACCTGCATTCTGTCTGCAACTTCTTTCTGTACCATAACGGTAATGGATTCTATGGGCACATGTCCCTCAAATAATCCCATGATAATCGGTGTTGTAATGTAATATGGCAGATTCGCCACAACCTTGATCGGTTTTCCCTGATTGTGCTCCTCTGCCAGTTTCCTGATATCAACTTTTAAAATATCTTCATTCAGAACAGTCACATTGGAATAATCTGAAAGAGTATCTTCCAAGATCGGTATCAGTGCCTTGTCGATTTCAACTGCATAAACCTCTCTTGCCGCACATGCCAGATACTGGGTCATGGTCCCGATACCGGGACCAATCTCCAGCACAAAATCATCTTTTGTAATATCAGCGGCATTTATAATTTTATCCAGTACATGGGTGTCAATGAGGAAATTCTGCCCAAACTTTTTCTGAAAAACAAACTCGTATTTCTGAAGAACTTCAATAGTTCTTTTCGGATTTCCCAGATAAGGGGCTGTCATTCTCATTCCTCCTTGTTTAGATATCAAAATCTTTCTCGTATAACATAATTCTTCCGGTTTCATCCAGATGTCGTTTGCTTACTTTCTTGCCTGCCCTGCGTCCTTTTTTGGATGCTCTTGCAATGGCATTGTCCATCATCTCACGGACAGCACCTACAGCTACCGGATTTTCTTCATTCTGATTTTCTCCAATAAGTGTATATAAAGCAAGCACTGCCATGTTATCAATCTTATATCCTAATTCCTTTGCATAGGTCTTTGCAAAGGAAACCAGCTCATCATTGGTAAACACCGGTATCATAATGGTAGAATCAAATTTCTTCATAAAATCAGGATACTTTTCCTGCAATGAACGGATACCCGGTTTCAGATCTTCTAAGATCACGGTAAGACGGTTGGTCTTAAATTCCATGGCTTTTGACATATTTTCTACCACATCTGCCTTTAAATTACCTGCGTTTTCTACTACCAGGAATCCTCCGGCCAATTTCCCTACAACTGCAACCGGGTCTTTTTTATTCAACTTCTCGGCAGTGATATAAGCAACCTTGGCACCTTCCATCTGTCGTTCTTTACACAGTGCTTTGATAAGTCCTTCTGAAAGTCTTGTTTTACCGGAACCTTCTCTTCCTGTTACGATGATATTTCCTTCCTGGGATGTTTTGGAGCAGGCAGATTCCTGTGCTGTATCCAAAGCTTCATTGATCTGCTGTGACATTCCCGGGATTGGGAAGAAATAGGTAAACAGACGTCTGTGTTCTTCTTCTGTCAGATGATGCCGCATGAGTCCTTCTACTGCAGTTCCGAATGCTGCGGACTTACGTCCCTGCTCTGCTGCTACAGACGCTGTAACACGTTTGATATGGGAATCATCCTGTTTCGGTGCCACAGTATCTTCCAATTCTTCTTCAAGAGCCTTGGATAAATCAATTTCTCCCAAAGCTTCTTTGACTTTTTCTACCGGAAATTCTTTTGTAGCACCTTCTTCCTCTTCGGCTTCAACAGTCTCTATTATCTCTGTCTCTTCCAAATCGGCTTCTGTTTCCAACTCTTCTGCTAATTCTTCTACAATCTCTGCCGGAGATTCTCCTGCATCTGACAGGGCTTCCATGGTCTCTGGTGCTTCCGGCTCTTCCAAATCCTTTTTAATCACTACTTCCTGGGTCATTCCCGCTGCCAATGCGTCAAATTCGTCCGCTTTTGCTGCCAGTGCTTCGCTGAGACTTACCGCTGCTGCTGCAATCTCCGGAGCACGGCTTTCTTCCGGCTCTTCCTTTGCTTCTTCGATGATTTCTTCTACAGGTTCTTCTTCCACCGCTTCTTCGATAATCTCTTCTACAGGTTCTTCCACCGCTTCTTCGATGACTTCTTCTACAGATTCCTCCACTACTTCTTCTGCAGACTCTTCTGTTATCTCTTCTTGATTTCCTGTTTCCTCAGCTACTGCCTGAGCTAATTCATTTGCTGTCTCAGCCAGAAGTGCTTCCAGATCCAGTTCAAATTCTTTGGAGCTTGTTTGTAAAGAACCTGGTACAAAATCCTTGGAATCAAACATCTTTGATTTGGGGGCCTCAGCCTTGACCTGCATGGTCATGCCTTCTCCTATATGGAATGGTTTGAATCCTGTCGTTTTGCTTAAATCTTCTGGCTCCAGATCTTTTACCACATACCCTTTTTCTTCCGGTGATGCTTTTACAGCCGGATCTACCGTGACTGCAATTTCTTCTGATGCATCTTCTGCACCGCTTTGGAACACATCACGGATATCCTGAGCAACTTTATGCTGGAGATGCTCCGGTTCTTCTGGTGTCTGTTCCGGCTCCGGTATCTTTAATTCCACGCTGTTCAGAATCTTTTCAATCTCTTCCTGCTCTTCCGGTGTAATCTTTTCTACCACATTTGCTGCGGCCTCTGATGCTGCAGCAACAACTTCCGTTGCTTTTGCCGCTGCTTCTGTTATCTCTTCTGAAGAACCCTTCTCATACTTTTCTTTCTGCTGTGGAGTTAAAGCAGTAAATTTCATCTTCAGCTCCATGGCTTTTGTTACATACTTTCCTTCGCTGAACCACAAGATCAGATCATCGCAGGTTTCGACACACTCTTCTTTTCTTCCCGCCTTCGCATATAATCTTGCAAGTTCATAAGACCACCGCTCTGTATATTCTTTTTCTTTGTATTCCTGAAGTATTTGAATCTGTTCTTCAATAGGTGAACGTCTTGCCCTGTAAAGCTTATACTTCAAAATATACCGGCTGTTATCATTTGGGGAAATTTCCACAAACTTCTTATAGTAATCAGCAGCCTCATTATAATTTCCCATTTTAATAGACAATTCTACCAGACGGTACAGTACGGTTTTTCCAATAGGGGCTCTCTGATGAGCAAGAAGCAAAAGTTTACGGCTGTCTTCATACCTTTTGTTTGCCTCATAGATTTCACCGATCATGCAGAGTGTTCTGGCACTTCGCACCCTTCGCCAGTCAATTGTATCTACGATTTTAAGGGCTCCCTGATAATCTTGGTTGTCTACCAGATCATTAATTTCTTCTAATTTAGCCCGATACTCATTTTTATCCACTTTACTCACCTCTGTACATTTATTGATTTTTATATAGTTTCAAATATGTATTCTTATTAAACAATGTTGCTGAGGGTATAAGATTCCATAATCGTTTTTAGTTTATCATACTGATGTTGGGATGTCAAAGTAAATGATTGGCAGAATCAAAAACAAAACACCCGTCAACCTCCAGTTTGCCGGGATTAACGGGTATTTTCTCAAAAGTCTATACCTTTGAAATCATGTTCTTTTGGAATATTATTTTTGTTCTCTTCTTTTCTTTCCGGCAGTTATTGCAACTGCTGCACCAGATAAGGTTAACAGAAGAACGAGAACTTCCATTGGAGTCTGATCTCCGGTTTTTACTGCCTTACCACCAGAACTGTTTCCTCCGGTATTGCTATTAGCATTTCCGCTTCCACTGTTTACTTCTTTTTCAGAAGCAGCTGTATCTACTACAACACCGAAGCTCATTAATTCTGTCACCTCAACAGATACAGAACCATTTGCAACTTTTC
This sequence comes from uncultured Blautia sp., assembly GCF_947654165.1. Taxonomy (GTDB): domain Bacteria; phylum Bacillota; class Clostridia; order Lachnospirales; family Lachnospiraceae; genus Blautia. The sequence continues at coordinate 42,823 of NZ_CANTKB010000004.1, read as the reverse complement.
CTTTCAGCTGTTTGATATCTTTATCGCTGCAAGCTAATACAACTAATTCTTTTCCGTTGTATTTTTCACCAACCGGAATACTTAAAACTGCTTTTTGTGGAAGCTGAATTTCTTTTCTCATTTGCTCCACATCTTTGCTGTCTTTATTAAGAGGTTCTACCTGTAATTCCATATCTTCGGTAAGACCTTCACCTTGCAGGCTCACTCCATATTTCTTATTTACAAGAGTTACTGATAATGTTTCTGTTTCCTCTTGTCCCTGCTGCTCTTCCAGTTTCTCACTTAATTCTTCTGACAGTTTGTCAATCTCTTCCTGTGGTGTAATCATTGCAGAAATCGCTTTTACTGCTTTATCATAAACATCTTTAACACCTGAAGCACTTGTGGTACGTGCCCTTGATACCGTTTTATTTGTATTTGCTTCTGCCATTAAGCTTGTTAAGTGGTCTTTGTTTGAAATTTCAATCACCGGCGTTGGATTTCCCCATTCCTTTCCTGACAGGTCTGTTCCATATCCATATACCGTAAACTGGAATCTTACAACATCTCCGTCTTTTGGCTGATAAGATGTAATTCTAACATTTGGAGCTTCGTTATTCACAAAATACATCCAGCCTGCGTAATTACTGTAATCGAATTCTCCAAGGGCTTCCGGACCATTTGAATCATTTCCATATTCCTTTGCAGTTTCTGTTGTCACCCTCAATAGAAAGACCGACTCCTCCGTTTGTTTTCTGGAATTTCATAACCCCTTCCATCCAATGCTATCAGGCCAAAAATCGGACAATTCGAAGACTCTTTCATCATTTGTTTATGATTATATATTGCTGCCAAAATATCAAATCCGCCTACATCTGTAGGATTTTTTCCCATTGCTTCTAAAGCAAGGGCAACACGTGCCAAATCGGTAACACGCATGGTATTTCCTTTTTTGTCATCTGCTGTACCACAGATTCATAGTACTGATCTAATTTACTCTGTTCAATCGTTGCACCTGAACGGAGAATAGATAAGATGTTCCATTCATCTCCATATTTTACTAAAGATTTCTCCTGAAGATATTTTACTCCATGAGTAATATCTTCTTTTGCAATACTCAGTGAATTATCTTCTGAAGACTCATTATCAGAAGTTACAATTACATCAAAGGTAACTGGTTTACAGGAACCCGTCTCATCATAGGGTTTTCCGGTAACTGTTACTTTTCCGGCTTTCAAAGCTGTGATTTCGTGTGTAGTGGTTTTTGGTATGTTTACATTTGATGGATTCTGGCTTACAGTATCTTTTACTTTAACAATACCGTCCTGACTGCAAGACCAATAAAATCTCTGTTCTGTTGCATGTTCAGGGGTTGCCTGAATGACAAATTCCTGACTATTTCCTTTTTTTACTGTATATTCCTTTTTTTCTGTCTCTGCTGCAGTCAAAGGATTTTTATAACGAAATTCCACACTTACTTCTGTAGAAATTTCCGGATCTGCGTTGCGATGTCTTCTGTCAATGGCTCCCAGACTACCCTCTTATTGCTTGCATTTGCAGGAGTATAGCTGATTTTATAGTTTTGGGAAGGATTGTCACCTTCCATGATTCCTACATAATAATCACCCAGACCATTCCAGCCATTGATATACCACACATCTGGCACGCTCACAGAAATTGCCTGAAGTGCAACCTCCGATGAAACAGCTTTAAACTCTACAAATACGCTTGGGTCTGTTTTTAAAGTTGCTTTGAAAACAGCTTCCTGCCCGTCTACACGGAATGTTCCGTCACCCGGAAGAATCATTCCTTCTCCACTGACTCTTTCGATATCATATTCAAACCATGCTCTGAATTGCAGTAATCAACATAGCCATAACCAAAAGCATACTAAACATTCTTTTCCACATTTTGTTTCTTTTTTGCTTCATAAGTTTTCCTCTCCCTTAATTATTATAATATTTACCGCACCATACATATCACACAGAAAACAGGTTCCCATATACCTTACATAACCATGCGACGATATTTTATGAAGCAAAAAAAGATTCTTCACCAACAGGTAAAGAATCTTTAACTTTAGCGTATTAAATTATCAAACTGCACGTTACATAATATCCTCAACCCGGAAACATTTCTGTGTATAATGGCAGTTTTTCTGACTTAGCATCTTACTCTGAAGCATTACAGTAGAGGTAACTGTATCGGATTTACACCGATTTCTCTTTTAACCTTACAAAAATCTAACATTAAGAACCATTATTTGTTATGCAATTACAATCATAGTACACAATTTACTTTTTCATGTCAAGCATTTTCAAATTTTCTATCTGGCATGTCCCATAGAAAAAATATGTCCTCTGTACTTCTCCAAAATGCTTGCCATCAAAATACCAAGAACACCGCAAGATACTACTTCTCCAATTCCCACTGTTATCATCAGAAAAACAATCGGAAGATTCACGCCGTATGCATATATCAGAACAAACGGCACAATTACCATATTTGCGAGAATAGGCGGAAGTACCGCTATAGCCTTTGGAAGTTTCCTCAGCATATAAGTACCTACTGCACCAATCAATGTCGCAATACTTCCGAAGATAACGTCCGGAAGAAGGGCTCCTCCTGCAATATTTCCAATGATACATCCTACAAATAATCCCGGGATTGCCGCAGGTGTAAAAATCGGAAGCACAGTAAGCATCTCTGCAATACGGATCTGTACTTCACCGAAGCTGATGGGAGCAAACACGAAAGTAAGCACAACATAAATGGCTGCAATCATGGCTGCATGGGTCAAAAATGTTACCTTTTTTGTTTTCATTATTCATTTCTCCTTTAGTTTTGTTTTACGTGTGGAAGGTCTCGAACACACGATTCATTTTACGCCGGGAATCGGCGAAAGCCCTGTAGACCTTGGTTTTGTGGGCTTTATAACGGGTATGAGTATAGCATAGAGAAAGAGGAAAATCAAGACTGTGCACACTTTGTGCCCACTTTTAAATAAACTATTCCCTCTCCAGCTTTCTGAAAAGTCTCATGAGCACCATAATTGCTGCTGATGCCAGAACCACCTCTGCTGTAAGCTGTGCATATGCTAAACCATATAATGGGAATAATGTATTCAGAATGTATAAGGCTGGAATTTCCAGAACTACTTTCCTCATAATCGCAAACACCAGGGCATAGCTCCCCATCCCTACTGCCTGGAACACACCGACAGCCAGAAAATCCATGCATAAGAACGGCATACTGATGCAGAATCCTCTCAAAAACTGTGTTCCGTAGCTGATAATCACCTCATTATTCATGAACATAGCAACCAGATCTCCTGCAAACACGAAATATGCAACCGCCACGGTGCATAAAAACCCCTGACTAATCTTCGCTGTAAAGGTAAGGCTTTTCCTCATCCGTTTATGATTTTTACTGGAATAATTATAACTGATCAGGGGCATAATTCCCTGGGACAGACCCATTGCAATCTGCATAGGTACCTGATTGATCTTCTGTGCAATCCCCATGGCCGCCACTGCATCAGCTCCAAAAGAGGAGGTAAAGTTATTTAAAATTGTCATCCCTGTAACATTCAGCAGATTCTGAATCGAAGCAGGTATTCCCACACCGCATATCCCCAGGACAATCTTTTTATCAAAAGAAAATTTCTTAGGATGTATACATACATAGGTTTCTTTTCGTTTCTTATACAAAAGCACCAGGAAATAAGTAAATGCTCCACAGTTAGACAAAAAAGTAGCCAGTCCTGCTCCTTCTGCTCCGAGATTTAAACCCCAGGGCAGAATAAAAATCGGATCTAAAATTATATTCAATATACAACCGCTCATAGTTCCGATACTTGCGTGAAGTGCAGAACCTTCTGAACGTACCATGTAAGCCAGCACTACGTTTAAAATAGACGGCACGGCACCAAAAATCGCAGTCCATTTTAAATAGGCTCTGGTTGCCAGTGCTGTATTAACATCTGCACCAAGAAGTTTCAAAAGCGGATGCTGAAACACTCCACATAAAAGCGAAAACAAAATTCCGCTCAACAAAGCACAATAAAAGCCGAATGCTGAACTTTTATAAACCGTATCATAATCCTTACGTCCAAGTGCACGGCTCATCATACTGGAGCTTCCCACACCAAACAGGTTATTGATGGCATTAAAAGCCAGCAATACAGGTGCAGCAAGAGCAACTGCTGCATTTTGTATGGGGTCATTGCACATTCCCACAAAATATGTATCCGCAAGATTATAAAGCACCATAACCAGGGAACTCAGTACCGTAGGCACTGCAAGTGTGGCTACAGCCTTTGGTATCGGTAGTTCTTCAAACAAAAGCGTCTTTTGATGATTTTCCATATCACACTCTCCTTCTCTTTTCTTTTTTCTGTTAATGAAAAGAGAAGCTGTAACGTAATTCCATTACAGCCTCTCCTTTATTAAAAAAGTAAAACTATTTTCCGATAACAACCTTATCCAGATGCCAGATCTCATCTACATACTGCTGTATGGTTCTGTCAGAAGTAAACTTACCGGAGCAAGCAGTGTTAAGAAGTGCCATCTTAGCCCATCTTTCTTCATCTCTGTAAGCTTCTTCTACTTTTTCCTGTGCTGCTGCATAAGACTTGAAGTCAGCCAGGATAAAGTAAGTATCTGCTCTGTCACTGCATTTTGTATTCAACAGAGAATCATAGATTTCACGGAACATATTGAAATCTCCATGAGAGTAAGTTCCGTTGATCAACTGCATCAGTATATTTCTGATGTCAGGATCGTTGTTGAAATACTGCATTGGATCATATCCGCCATTATTTTCGTAGTTGATAACTTCGTCAGAAGAAAGACCGAAGATAAATGCATTTTCAGCACCTACTTCTTCTACGATCTCTACGTTGGCACCATCCATAGTACCGATGGTCGGAGCACCGTTTAACATAAATTTCATGTTACCTGTTCCTGAAGCTTCTTTACTTGCTGTAGAAATCTGCTCAGAAACATCTGCTGCTGCAAAAATCATCTCTGCATTGGATACACGGTAGTTTTCAATAAATACAACTTTGATCTTTCCATCAATGGAAGCGTCATTGTTGATTACATCTGCTACTGCGTTGATCAGCTTAATGGTCTGTTTTGCACGTCTGTAACCTGCTGCTGCCTTTGCACCGAAAATGAAAGTTCTTGGATAGAACGGCATTTCCGGATGTTCTTTGATCTTATTGTACAGATACATAACGTGAAGGATGTTCATAAGCTGACGTTTGTACTCATGAAGTCTCTTAACCTGTACGTCAAAGATGGAGTTCGGATTTACTTCGATTCCGTTGTGCTCCAGAATGTACTTGGCAAGACGTACTTTGTTGCGGTATTTAATGTTCATGAATTCCTGCTGTGCCTTCTTGTCATCTGCATAAACTTTCAGTTTTTCAAGTTCCGGAAGGTTGGTGATCCAGCCATTACCGATATGCTCTGTGATCCAATCTGCCAGAAGTGGGTTTCCGTGAAGCAGGAAACGTCTCTGGGTAATACCGTTTGTCTTATTGTTGAATTTTTCAGGATACATTTCATAGAAATCTTTTAATTCCTGTTTCTTCAGAATTTCTGTGTGAAGCTGTGCAACACCGTTTACAGAATATCCTCCTGCGATTGCAAGGTGAGCCATCTTCACCTGGCCATCATAAATGATTGCCATTTTTCTGATTTTTTCCTGATTTCCAGGATATTTCTGCTGGATTTCCATAAGGAATCTTCTGTTGATTTCTTCAATGATCTGATATACACGAGGAAGCAGTTTGGAGAACAGCTCGATTGGCCATTTTTCCAGAGCTTCTGCCATAATTGTATGGTTTGTGTATGCACAGGTATGGGTTGTGATATCCCATGCTTCATCCCATTCCATACCTTCTTCGTCAATGAGAATTCTCATAAGTTCCGCAACCGTCATGGTTGGATGCGTATCATTTAACTGGAAGGTTACTTTCTTCGGCAAGTCATGAAGGTCACTGTGAACTTTCTTGAATTTTTCAATTGCAGCCTGAATACTTGCAGAAATGAAGAAATACTGCTGTTTCAGACGAAGTTCTTTTCCTGCATAGTGGTTATCATTCGGATACAGCACTTCTACGATATTTTTTGCCAGGTTTTCCTGCTCTACTGCTTTGTGGTATTCACCTTTATCGAACAGATCTAACTGGAAGTCATTGATTGCTTCTGCATCCCAGATACGCAGTGTGTTGACGATCTTGTTGTTGTAACCAACGATTGGCATATCATATGGTACTGCACGAACAGACTGATAACCTTCCTGTACGAAACGGTTTCTGCCTGTTGCGTGATCGTATTCTACTCTTACATATCCGCCGAATTTTACTTCTTTTGCATATTCAGGACGGCGAAGCTCAAATGGATAACCGTTCTTTAACCAGTTATCCGGCACTTCCACCTGATAACCGTTCTCGATTTTCTGTTTGAACAGACCGTAACGGTAACGAATACCGCAGCCATATGCACAGTATCCTAAGGTTGCCAGAGAATCCAGGAAGCATGCTGCCAGTCTTCCCAGACCTCCGTTTCCAAGAGCCGGATCCGGTTCCTGGTCTTCGATAGTATTTAAGTCAAATCCTAATTCATCCAGAGCTTCTTTTACTTCGTTGTATGCACATAAATTGATCAGGTTGTTACCAAGTGCACGTCCCATAAGGAACTCCATGGATAAATAGTACACAATCTTCGGGTCATCTTTCTCATACTGTTTCTGTGTTAAAAGCCAGTTGTCAATGACAACATCCTTTACAGCCAGAGACACTGCCTGGAAAATCTGCTCCTGAGTTGCCTCTTCAATGGTCTTTCTGTAAAGCATTTTTACGTTTTCTTTAACGCTTTCTTTAAATTCCTCTTTCTTGAAATGATGGTCTAACATTTCGCTTTCCCTCCTACAGGTTTCATGAAAATTTTTCCACGCCTAAGGTGACGCTTTCGGAATTAATTTTCCAATTTTTTGTATAACCTTTTGCCCCATTATACACAATTTCTGCTGCCAGTACTTCAGCCTTGATCTCAGCCTCATGTACACGGAAGATACCTTCGATTACCTGATTTCCTTCCAGAGAAACCACGATCTTATCAGTCACTTCAAAGTCAGCCTCTTTACGCATTGTCTGGATTTTGCTGATGATCTCACGGACAAAACCTTCTTCTACCAGTTCCGGTGTGAGGTTAGTGTCCAGCACAACAGTAATATCATTGTCAGATTCTGATACATACCCCTCCATCTGTGCCATATCAATCAGCAAGTCACTCTCTAATAATACAATTTTTTGTCCATTTATGTCAAGTTTTAGCTCATTGTTAGCTTTTAATTCATCCATCGCCGTATTTCCGTCTAATTCGGCAAGTGCTGCCTTGATTCCTCCAAGGAATTTGCCGTATTTCGGTCCAACGGTCTTTAACTGTGGCTTAAAGGTGTAAGAAGTAAAGTCTCTTACATCATCTGTAAAGGTCATTTCTTTTACATTTAATTCATCTTCAATAATCTCTCTGTAGAATTCAGAAAGTTCAAACGGTGCTTTTACAAACATCTTTCCGATTGGCTGGCGGTTCTTGATGTTTGCTGTATTTCTGCAGGCACGGCCCATGACAACCACTTTCAGCAGGTCATCCATGTTCTCTTCTAATTCTTTGTCAATCCATGCTTCCTGAACCTCCGGGAAGTCGCACAGATGAATGCTTTCCGGTGCGTTCTGGTCAATGCTTCTTACCAGGTTCTGGTAGATTTCTTCTGTCATGAACGGAACCATAGGAGCTGCTGCCTTGGAAATGGTAACCAGTGCCGTGTAAAGGGTCATATAAGCATTGATTTTATCCTGCTCCATACCTTTTGCCCAGAAACGTTCACGGCTTCTTCTTACATACCAGTTACTCATATCATCTACAAATTCCTGAAGTGCTCTTGCTGTCTCCGGAATCTTGTAGTTCGCCAGATTCTCATCTACTGCTTTTACTACGGTATTTAACTTAGAAAGCAGCCATTTATCCATAACCGGAAGCTTATCGTACTCTAATGTATATTTTGTTGCATCAAACTCATCAATATTTGCATAAAGCACGAAGAATGCATAAGTATTCCACAGTGTACCCATGAATTTACGCTGTCCTTCCTGCACTGCCTTGCCATGGAAGCGGTTTGGCAGCCATGGAGCACTGTTCACATAGAAATACCAGCGGATAGCATCTGCACCGTATTTTTCCAGTGCTTCAAACGGGTCTACTGCATTTCCTTTGGACTTACTCATTTTCTGTCCGTTTTCGTCCTGCACATGACCAAGAACAATAACATTCTTATAAGGTGCCTTATTAAATAACAAAGTAGATTCTGCCAGAAGAGAATAAAACCATCCACGAGTCTGGTCTACCGCTTCGGAAATAAAGTCTGCCGGGAACTGCTGCTCAAACAGATCCTGATTCTCAAATGGATAGTGGTGCTGTGCAAAAGGCATTGCTCCTGAGTCAAACCAGCAGTCAATTACTTCCGGCACACGGTGCATTTCTTTTCCACATTCCGGACATTTGATGGTGATTTCATCAATGTATGGTCTGTGAAGCTCTACGGTCTTGGCAGCTTCGTTTCCGCTCATTTCATAAAGTTCCTGACGGCTTCCAATGGAATGCATATGTCCGCACTCACACTCCCATACGTTTAACGGTGTTCCCCAGTAACGGTTACGGCTGATACCCCAGTCCTGTACATTCTCTAACCAGTCTCCGAAACGGCCTTTACCAATGCTTTCCGGAATCCAGTTGATGGTATTGTTGTTGCGGATCAGGTCTTCTTTTACTGCTGTCATCTTGATGAACCAGGATTCTCTTGCGTAGTAAATAAGCGGTGTGTCACATCTCCAGCAATGAGGATAACTGTGTTCAAATTTAGGTGCAGAGAACAGAAGGTTTCTCTCAGCCAGGTCTTTCAGAACTTCCGGGTCTGCTTTCTTGCAGAAGGTTCCTGCCCACTTGGTTTCTTTGGTCATTTCACCTTTTTCGTCAACTAACTGCAGGAATGGAAGGTCATATTTTCTTCCTACCTTGCTGTCGTCTTCACCGAATGCAGGTGCAATATGAACCACACCGGTACCATCTGTCAGGGTTACATAAGTATCACACACAACGTAATGTGCTTTTTTATCCAACTTCTTGAAATTATATAATGGTTCGTATTCTTTATATTCCAGATCTTTTCCTACATAAGTTTCCAGAACTTCGTATGCAGGTGTTCCTTCTTCTCTTTCCAGGCTTCCAAGAACTGTGTCAAGCAGTGCCTCTGCCATATAGTAAGTATATCCGTCTGCTGCTTTTACCTTTACATACTGCTCATCCGGATTTACACAGAGTGCAACGTTAGAAGGCAGGGTCCAAGGTGTGGTGGTCCATGCCAGGATATATGCATCTTCTCCAACTACTTTGAAACGTGCAATGGCAGAGCGTTCTTTTACATCCTTGTATCCCTGTGCAACTTCCTGTGCGGAAAGAGGGGTTCCACAACGTGGGCAATATGGCACAATTTTGAAACCTTTGTATAAAAGTCCTTTGTTCCAGATTTCTTTTAATGCCCACCACTCAGACTCAATGTAATTGTCATCGTAAGTAACATATGGGTTGTCCATATCTGCCCAGAAGCCAACGGTAGATGAGAAATCTTCCCACATTCCTTTGTATTTCCATACACTTTCTTTACATTTATCGATAAATGGAATCAGACCATATTCTTCGATCTGTTCCTTTCCGTCTAATCCCAGTAATTTCTCTACTTCCAGCTCTACAGGAAGACCATGAGTATCCCATCCTGCTTTACGAGGAACCATTTTCCCTTTCATGGTGCGGTATCTTGGAATCATATCTTTGATAACACGAGTCAGAACATGTCCGATATGAGGTTTTCCGTTTGCTGTAGGCGGTCCGTCATAGAAGGTATAGGTTTCACCCTGTTTTTTCTGTTCCATACTCTTTTTAAAGATATCATTGTCTTTCCAGAATTTCTCGACTTCTTTTTCACGCTGTACAAAATTCAGGTCTGTACTTACTTTTTGATACATGATTTTCTCCTTTCTGAATTAAAAAAACCCCCGTCCTGTAACAGGACGAGAGCTATATATGTGCTTTCGTTATACCACCTCTTACAACATACGAAGCTTGTGTGCTTTTATATGCGTTCCCTTTAACGGAGGAAAAGCCGGCGTCTCTTACTTGATTCAGATAGCAACTCCGGAGTGATGTTCTTTTACCGCTACTGGTACCGGGCTTCCACCTTCCCCGGCTCGCTGAAACGTTTGCCAGCAAAATACTGTCTCCATCTATGTTTTTGCAGATATGAATTTATTATACTGGCAGTGTTTGGGGGTGTCAAGTGGGTTTGTATAATTTCATTGCTATAATCCCATAAATCCCTTATAATATACCTTAGTTTACAAGAAGGGAAACGAACATTTTTATGAAAAAGAAGAAAAAAAACTTATGGAAAACACTGCTTCTGTGTGCTGCTCTTACGGTTACCTCCTGTGTAACTCCGGTAATGGCAGCCCAGGCAGATGATGCAGAAAGCTCTACTCCCGAAGAACCAGCCAAACCAGAAAGCTATGAGTGGGAAATTCAGTCCAACAAAATTCCCGGCTGGCCTCAGGGTCCAAAGGTGGTGGCAGAAACTGCCATTTTAATGGATATAGACTCAGGTTCGATTCTCTATGCCAAAGGCATTGATGAGAAACGGGCTCCTGCCAGCACTACAAAGATCATGACCGCTATGTTGGCCATTGAGCAGGTTCCTTTTGATACACAGATTACCTTTACCGATGAGGTAAACAACATTGAAGCTGACAGTACGCATATTGGCATCAAACCTGGGGAAACTCTTACTATGAAGGATTCTGCCTACGCTATTCTTCTGGCATCTGCAAATGAAGTCTCTTCAGGAGTTGCCGAATATATCGGCGGCACGGTACAGGCTTTTGTGGATTCCATGAACCAGCGTGCCAAAGACCTGGGCTGTGAAAACACCCATTTCGTCAATGCCAATGGCTTGTACCACGAAGACCACTATACTACAGCCAGAGATTTAGCCATGATTTCCTGTGCTGCCTTCCAGAATGAAACCTTCCGGGAAATTATTAAAACACCTTATTATATTGTGCCGACCACCAACATTACCAACGAAACACGCTGGCTGAACAATCATCATAAAATGGTACTCCCCGACAAGCCTGAATATTATGAAGGCTGTCTGGGTGGAAAAACCGGCTATACGGAAAAAGCGGGAAACACTTTGGTAACTTATGCCGAGAGAGATGGTATGCGTCTTGTATGTGTAGTTCTTGCTGATATCAACGAACATTACAATGATACAAAAGCACTGTTCGACTACGGATTTCAGAATTTCCAGAAAGTAGTGCCAGAGTCCGAAACTTTCTCAGCCGCAAAAGATGACACCCTTGGAGCAAAACTTGCAGAGCAGGGCATTTTAGCCCCTGTATTACAGGATTCCTCCCTGGTAATTCCAAAAGAACCAAAGGAAACTCTTTCTTTTCAGACTGCTTTAGAGGAAGACAATACTTTACTCATCACCTATCGTTATGGGGAAACGGTTCTTGGCAGCTCCTCCTTACCTGCAACTGATGAAATTCTTGCTTCTGCCAAAGAGCTCGGCATTCGCAAAGAAGAAGTAAAGCAGGGAAATATGACATTTCCGCAGAAATCAGAAGAATCCCAGACCGATATTACTCCGGATTCTTCCAAAGAAACCTCTTCTTCACCGAAGGGGCTTGTTCATGATATGGCAGAGACCTTCCGTGAACTTCCAAGCTGGAAATACCCGGCATTGCTTTTTATAACAGCCGCTATGATTTTCTATATTGTTACCCTGTGTGTAAGAATCCGCCGCTCCCATAAAAGAAGAAAGAAGAACAAAAAACGGAAAAAAGGAGAATTTTGATGAAAGTCACCTACATCGGACACAGCGGTTTTCTTCTGGAGTGGGACAACTGCTGCTGGCTTTTTGATTATTACGAAGGAGAAATCCCCACACTCCCCAAGGAAAAACCATTGTACATTTTTGCTTCTCACAGCCATGGAGACCATTATAATTCGGAGATATTTTCTATTGTGGGATGTTCTAAAATATGCTATATTCTATCCCGTGATATCATGGGACAAGCAAAAAAGCATGTAACTCCCGAAAATAAAGATGCCATACATTTCATGAAATCCAGAGAACACTTAGTGCTTCCTGTGGAAGGCACTTCAGACAAACTGGAAATTCATACACTTCCTTCCACAGACTGCGGTGTAGCTTTTTTGATCCGTTATCAGGAAAAATGGATCTATCATGCCGGAGATTTAAACTGGTGGGTATGGCCGGGAGAATCCAAACAATATAACAATAACATGACTGCCAATTTTAAAAAATATACGGAACCTTTGAAGGATCTTGATATTTTTGCAGCCTTTCTTCCCCTGGACCCACGCCAGGGCGAATGGTACGATAAAGGCTTTCAATATATTCTGGAACAGACAGGCAACATCCAATATGTTTTTCCCATGCATTTCTGGAAGGATTATTCCATTATCCAGAAGTTCACAGCTTCTGAAAAGGGGCAGCTATATAAGGAACGCACTCAGCAAATAGAACAAGAAGGCCAAACCTTTCTGTGTACAGAGTAAAGCAGTCAGAACTTTAGGAGGATACCCCTATGAGATTTCAGATGATTCACGAAAATTACAATGTCAAAGACCTGGAACGTTCTATGGAATTCTATAAGAATGCTCTTGGAATTACTGAGAAACGAAGAATTGAGGCTCCAGACGGTTCCTTTATCATCGTGTATCTTGGTAACAAAACTACAGATTTTGAACTGGAATTAACCTGGTTAAGAGACTTTGACAGACCGTACAACCTGGGTGACTGTGAATTTCACCTGGCATTCCGCACAGATAATTTTGAAGCAGCACACAAACTGCATGAAGAAATGGGCTGTATCTGTTTCGAGAATAAAGAAATGGGAATCTACTTCATTTCTGACCCGGATGGATACTGGCTGGAAATCGTACCGGACAGGAAATAAAATTTTATACTGAACAGCTAAAAGGCACTGCTGCTGCATTTCAATGAATGACAGGGCAGTGCCTTTTTATTTTCATCTGCAGTTTAATAAGAAATCCTAATAAATGCTTTCTCCCGATGCGACACTTAATTTTTCAAGTCTACCGCAGCAATATTACACCATTTTGTAAAGCATCGCATCATGAGATTTCAAGGTGACTTCTATAGCCTCCTCTGCCTCTCCTAAATCTTCTCCACTCCACATATCATGAACCTGACATTTTCCTTCCAGCCCAAGCTGCTTCAAGCTTACACTAAAAGTCTCTTCCCAGTTCGTAATATTGAAAAATGCGGCATAGGTGTTTCCCTCTTCATCCTCTGCTTTCCACAGAATAAAATCACCTGTACGAAGGACCTGATGAGCATTCCTGCTCTTCTTCAAAAGCCCCAGAACCTCATCATTGGTCACTAAGGATTTTGTCCACTCATCCATATCTGTCAGCTCACAGCCAAGTATCATAGGAGAACGGAAAATACACCACAGAGTAAACATGGTTCTCTGCTCTTCCTTTGAAAGTCTGGTCTGGCGGTCTGTCAAGCCGTGCTCACAGCCTCGGATAGAAATATGCCCAACCGGAAGCATATCACAATCTGGATAACATCCTTGCGACACATAAGGACTCCAATTATCACATCTCCTAAACATCTCCATAATATTTTCCCAGCTATCCCACAGATCGTTGGTAATACGCCACATATTTGCATGCTCACAGAGATGCTCTGCCTGCTCCACCATAGCAGGTCCCGGTGACAGGCTAAGAACAATCGGACGCCCACACTTGTCAATGGCATTTCTCAACATCTCGATTTCGTCACCGCCATATTCCAATGTGCTCTCATCCCCAGGCCGTCCATATTTCACACAGATATCGTCTACTTTAATGAAATCTACACCCCAGGAAGCATACAGCTCTAAAATTGAATTGTAATAATCCTGTGCCCCGGGTTTCGTTGTATCCAAGCCATACATATCTGTATTCCAACAGCAAATGGAAGAAGGATGTGCAGCCTCTCTGGCTGTATATTTACTATCTTTGATCTTCACATTCTGAGCCACTGCCTGGCGTGGAATGCCACGCATAATATGAATCCCAAATTTCAATCCCTTGCCGTGTGCATAGTCAGCAATTTCTTTAAAACCGTTTCCATTTGCCGCAGAAGGGAAACGGTTTGGTGCCGGCATCAGTCTTCCGTATTCATCCATACACAAATCAGCAAACTTATGGTAATGACTGGAATCTGCTGTTGGTTCATACCACTGAATATCACAGACAATATATTCCCATCCATGGTCTTTCAAGTGTTCTGCCATGTAATCGATATTTTGCCTTAACTCTTTTTCTGTCACAGAAGCACCATAACAATCCCAGCTATTCCACCCCATAGGCGGTGTCGGTGCAAATGCATTTTTGTTCATAATCAACACTCCTATCCATATTATTCAAAACTAATTTTTTATTCTAAATACCACGGCAATTCCTCTTGTCTCCTATCATCTTTTGCAATTTTCTTTGTATATCTTCTAAAAATTTTTTCTATAAAAAGGGAAGATACATATACAAAAAAACCCGGAAGAACGATTAATAAAAAAGGATATAAATAAATCAAAAAGCCTACTAAAGCCAACATTACACAAAGAAGTCCTGTCGTTATAATATTTCCTACAGACATATGTAATGCATAAAAAATCTGTTTTAGCAATACATTTTCAAATCTGGATATAATGGGGAAAATATAAAGTCCCGTAAATATAAAAGGGGCTGTTATAATTATTCCCATAGCAATTGTCATATAAGGATTTTCTCGAAAAACCGGATGACTTTTTGCCAGCAAAATATAATAGATAATAATACCTCCATAGCCCAAATATAAAAATGTAGCTTCTATCCCCTGTCTGAAATTCTGTTTAAAAGAATAAAAGAAAGCATTCATTGCCGTATCATGTTTTTTTCTTACTGATTTTACCATAGCATAGTACAATGCTATACTTGCAGGTCCTATTGTGATAATAGGAATTGATGTCAAAAGCCAGAGAAAACCTAGTATTATAATATCTGCAATTTGATTGGTCTTATCAACAATAGGAGAATCTAATGATAGCTTCAAATACTCACCTCTTTTCTTTTATAGCAGGAATTATATTAACCTTTAATGGCACTATCTACTTGTCCCTGAATAAAATATTTCTGTAGACAAAGATAAACTATAATCAACGGAAGCATACCGATTACTGCTGTAGCCGCTGCTGCACCATAATCATTAGAAACCGCCGAGAAGAATGTTTTAATGACTAAGGTTATTGTTCGCATAGATGTTTTCTGCAGGAAATAGTACGCATACGTATATTCATTCCAAACTCCAACACCCTGAAGAATAATAACTGTTACGGTCACGGTCTTTAACTGAGGCAAAATCACCTTGTAAAATATCTGAAAATTGGTTGCTCCATCTATAGATGCTGCTTCATCTAATTCAATTGGTATAGACGATATAAAATTGGTATACAAAAAGATAACCAACGGAAGACCAAAGGCACTCAGTACTAATACCATCCCCCAATAAGTTGAAGTGGCATGGATTTTTGACATAGTAGAATACACACCTACTAAAATAGTCAATGGAGTAATCATCATAACAGACATAATTAAACTACGAACAATTTCGTTTAATTTAGATTGATTTCTGGATAATCCATAAGCTGCCATACAACCAATTATAATCTCCAAAAGCAGAACAAATACCGTAATAATAAGGCAGTTAATAATACCTGTAAAAATTTCACCGCTGGCAATCACTTTCCCATAATTATCCCAATAAATTTCTTTTGGAAACTGCATCCTAGATGTAGTATCGCTAAACGACTTTAAAGAAACATTTATAATTACATAAAACGGAAATAAATATACAATTAGTAAAAACAGACTAAGCAAGTACTTCCACCAGTCTTTTGCCTTAAATTTCATTTTTTCTTCTCGTTCATCCCAAGGCATTGGTTCTTTTTTCTTTTTTAATAACCATTTCAGTCTCTCTATCATAGTTCAACCTCCTTTTTACGAAAATATCCATTTACTATCATGGATATAATCATAATCATAACAAAAGAAAAGACACCAATTGCTGCTGCATATCCGGCACGTTCTGCGTCAAAGTACCGATTCGCTATGTATGTTGCCAAAGAATGTGTCTTCTTTGCAGGACCTCCATCTGTCAACGCAATAATTACATCATAGAGTTTTAATCCGCCAATCAAATTATAAATCACTGATGAAGATAATGCCGGAACTAACAATGGTAAAATAACATATCGAAATCTCTCCCAGGCGGTAGCACCATCCATGGTTGCCGCTTCTATATAAGACTGTGAAACGCCTTGAATACCTGCCAGATAAATAACCATGCTGACTCCTACAAACTGCCATGTATTAATAAATACAATAACAGCAATGGCTGAGCCACCATTTCCAAGCCAATCATAAGCATTCAGCCCAAGCATGGCCATAATATCGTTTACCACACCGCCTTTATATTGGAAGAAGAAATACATAATATATCCCATAACCAGACCAGATACCATCGCCGGCATGTATATAACTGTACGGATAATTCCTCTTCCCTTAAATTTGCTATTCAAGAACAACGCTAAAGAAAGCCCTATTATCTGCTGAAAAATAGTGGAACCAAAGCCGTAAATCAAAGTATTTTTCAAAGAAGAAATAAAAACCTTATCTTCAAACATTGCTTTATAATTTCCAATACCTATAAATTCTTTATTTACAGAATAGCCATTCCACTGAAAAAAAGATAAGTAAATTGCATTGCACAAAGGATATGCAATAAATGCTATCATTAAGATAATGGCTGGCACATAAAACCAATTTAGTCTACGTTTTCTTTTTTTAATCATAAGCACTCCTACCAAAATAGACTTTGCACCTGGAAAGGTGCAGATACTCTCATCCATGTGCAAAGTCTATCTATAAATTCACTCAAAGTTTTACTAATTTCCCATCAAATCATTATAATTATCTGCAACCATAGTTGTTGCCTCTTCCATACTTCCTTCCGGATCACCATCAGCAAGTAATGTAGATACAGAATCTGCCATTACACTCCACATACCACTCGGAAGATATTCACGGTCAAAGAAATTATCATAGGTCAAATCACCCTCAAATAACTCCTGTGCTTCTTTAAAGGCATTTGTTGTATATGCCGCATCATCATTTTCAGATAATGCAATATCTGTAAGAGCAGGAATACCACCGTCTATTTTTACAATCTGAACTGCTATTTCTGGTTTTGCTAAATATTCTAAAAGTTGTTTGCACTCATCTGCGTATTCTGTATCTTTCCAGATACCAAAACAACTGAAATTACCTTCTCCTGTCCCAAAGTAAGAAGCACCGGACTCTTCTTTAGCAGGCACCGGAAGAATACCGATATTAGCAGATTCATTATATGCTAGTACAGATGGTATCATTTCTGTGGAATATAACGCAAACGCACCCTCTCCGTTTGCCATAGCCTTACAAATATCATCTTTTTGACCACTTACATAATCCTCATTAAAATATCCCGCATTGTACCAGTCTGAAAGCATCTGGAAACCTTCCTGTCCATCTGCGTTCCAATCAAAACTTCCGTCTTTTAATGAATCTGCTACATTATCTACCACATCACTATTAGAATATAAAGTAGGCCAGATTACTTCCAATGAATAAGAATCATATCCATCTCCAAGGCAAATTTCAATTGGTGCCGCATCTGTTTTTTCTGAAACTGCTTTACATGCAGCATCAAAATCATCCCATGTTCGAATAGAAGATGCATCAACACCTGCTGCTGTCAGAACATCTTTATTATACATAATTGCTGCAACTGCCTGTGTAATTGGAAGAATGAACAACTCTCCGTCATCATTGCTAATAACATCTTTAAGCCCGGCATCAATTTTTTCTACCCAAGACTGATCACTTAAATCCATCATATACTCGCTGTAACGAATTAAACTCCATCCGTGGGTTACCCACATATCTGGTAAATCTCCTGAAGACATACGAGTCTTCATAGCAGATTCATAATCGTCACCGCCATTATAAATCGTCACATCAATTCCTGTCTCTTCTGTAAAACCTTTTATAATGTCTTCAAAAACTGCAAAATCTTCTGTTGTAAGATTATATGCTACCTCAAGACCTTTTCCGCTTCCGGACTCTTCTTGTTTCTTTGTGCCTCCTTCTGAACTTTCTGAGCTTGAACCACAAGCTGTAAGAGATATACAGAGTGCTGTGCATAAAAGTGTACTGATTGCCTTTAAATTACGTTTTTTCATATTGCTGCTCCTTTCTACATTAGCATACCGTTTTCTTTTTTCACATAATAATTATTCTTTTTTCTGAGCGCTCACAAAGTCTTTTGTGCGGTTAGCACAAGTTTTATTGCTATTTCCTTTTGATATTTGACATTATATCAGACCTTGCGTTATAATGTTTCATATTTCATTTGAAATACCACACATTTATTGCAGGAGGTAGAAGAATGTTTTATGAAAAAAAGGAAGACTACTTTTTTGCCGTCAAAGACTATAAGTCTTTACAATATCCTCTCCATATACACCAGTATATCGAATATGTCCGTGTAGAAAAAGGATTGCTGGAAATGCAGATTGGAAAAGAAACCTATTTAATTCAGGAGGGGGATGCTGCTGTGATTTTCCCCAATATAACTCATGATTATCACACCTTATCCACCACAGGAAATACTCAGCTTAACATTATCAATGGTTATTTAGGCTTGCTGCCCCTTCATAAAAAACTCCTGCTCAGTAAATACCCTTTGACTCCTGTTATCCGAAAGGAAGATTTGCATGAAGATGTTCTGTTTGCAGAAAAAAGACTTTTTGAAATCAGGATGAAAGAAGAAAATCATACCCTGATTTCCTCTTTTCTTTCATTAATGTTATGCCAACTCTTTCCAAAATTACAGCTTACAGATTATCAAAACCAGCCGCCTCAGGATCTTGTCTGTGAGATTATCGCTTATATTGCCAGTCATTTTCAGGAAGAACTGACACTTACCAGCGTTGCTAATCACTTTGGTATTGGAAAATATCATCTGTCCAGAATTTTTTCTAATGTTCTTGGGATTCACTTTACAGCGTATCTTAATGCACTGCGTATGAACTACGCTAAATATTTACTGCATAATTCAGATATGAATATTACTACCATTGCCATAGAATGTGGGTATCACAACCAGCAGACCTTCAACCGGATTTTTAAAGAACGAAACAAATGTACCCCAAAAGAATATAAAAAATCGAATTTTTCTGAGAATGTGCCTATAATAATACATTAATTATTGGATATTTGCATTGCAATGCAGTATTGAATCATCTAGAATAAGAATAACGAAACTAAAATCAATATAGTCTTGCATACAAGGAGGTTCCTATGCAGCATTCAAATCCCCTGCTGAATAATACCAGCAGCCACAAATTTATAACCATTGGCGAGATCATGCTCCGCCTGACTCCTCCAAACTACGATAAAATCCGTGTTGCTACGAATTTTGAGGCAAGTTATGGCGGAAGTGAGGCGAATATTGCTCTTGCTCTGGCGAATCTGGGTGTTGACAGTACATTTTTTACCGTTGTTCCGAATAACAGTCTTGGCAAAAGTGCAGTCCGCATGCTTCGGAGCAATGACGTTCACTGTACCCCTGTGATTCTGACTACACCGGAACAGACACCGAGCCATCGTCTCGGAACTTATTATCTGGAAGCCGGATACGGAATCCGTGCCAGCAAAGTAACTTATGACCGGAAACATAGTGCTTTTACAGAATTTGATTTCAGCACCGTTGATATCGCAGCTCTTTTAGACGGGTTTACCTGGCTTCATTTAAGTGGTATCACTCCTGCTCTGAATCAGAACTGCCGTGATTTCATTATGAATTGCCTGAAAACCGCAAAGGAAAAAGGGCTCACAGTAAGCTTCGACGGAAACTTCCGCAGTAAACTGTGGACCTGGGAAGAGGCCCGTGATTTCTGTACAGAATGTCTTCCCTATGTGGATGTTCTCCTTGGCATTGAGCCTTATCATCTGTGGAAAGATGAAGATAACCACAGTAAAGGCGACGTGAAGGACGGAGTTCCGCTGCAGCCAAGCTATGAACAGCAGGATGAAATTTTCCAGGCTTTTATTGAGCGTTATCCAAACTTAAAATGTATTGCCCGCCATGTGCGTTATGCTCACAGCGGAAGTGAGAACAGTCTGAAAGCATTTATGTGGTATGAAGATCACACCTTTGAAAGCAAGTTATTCACTTTTAATATCTTAGACCGTGTAGGTGGCGGTGATGCCTTTGCAAGTGGATTAATTTACGCCATGATGCATGACTACAAGCCAATGGATATGGTGAATTTTGCTGTGGCAAGCAGCGTGATCAAACATACGATCCGCGGAGACGGAAATATCACGGATGATGTTTCCACGATCAGGAATCTCATGAATATGAATTACGATATTAAACGATAAAGAAACAAGGGAGCTGTCTGAAATGATATGCTCCCTTGATGACTGTTTAACGTTCCCTTCCCAAATATATCTCCTTCACCTTTTTCTCTTTCTCCAGCACATACTGAATCTCCCCGGTATCCGGCACCAGTGTTCTGGAATGAAGTTTTCGATACTTCAAAGGACTCATTCCGAAGTATTTTTCAAAAGTATGGGCAAAATGCTGCCTGCTGTTATACCCTATAGCAAAGGCAATGTCCGTAATACTTGATGTACTGTTGGTCAGATAAAACGCTGCTCTCTCCATGCGTTTTTGGTTTACATAATCAATAATCGTACAGTGCAAAAATCTGGAAAATAAAAGCTGCAGATAAGATTTATTAATCCCTGTATAGGCTGCAATTTCCGGAACTTTCATTGATTCACACAGATTTTCTTCTATATAACTACAGGCTTTCCGTAAATAATACATTCCTGCAGCCTGCTTATTCTGATTTATACAGTAAGCAAGTTCCAGAACCATCCTCTGAAATAAAATACTTGTGAGATAATCCCCTTGCCTGTTTTCTTTTTGCAAATGTGTAATCAAATCTTTTAAAGCATAACCAAGACTCCGCAAATCGGCTGATACCAAAAATGGACTTTTATGTTTACAAAACTTCTGGAAATCCGGGCTGTTTTTCTGAAGAGGAGATAAATCTATCATTCCTTCCTCGCTGCTCCTCTGAAATTCTATATTTAGAACTGAACAGGGTTGCCCCTCTGGAATGGCCAGCTTATGGGCCACCTGTGCATCTATAAAAATAAACTGGTCCTGCCCCAGATGAATCTCTTCCCCCTGACACTGCACCTCACAAGAGCCGCCTGTAACATACATAATCTCACAGCTTTCATGGGTATGTGTGTGCATATGGAATTCCGGTATAGAAATTGCGTAAAACGCAGAAATCATCACATAAATATCTTCTGTATTAAAAATGCTGCTCACAAAATCCTCCCCCTGCCGTAAATATCTCTTCTTTTTTCAATGTAGCACAAAAAATAAAATGCGGCAATATATTGCATTATTTTCTTTTAAAGAAAAAAAATTGCACATTCTGAGATACATTTTTTTATACTGAACTTATCAAAAAACTTTATTTACAGGGAGGTTTATTATGAGTTTTAAAGTAGCATTTATAGGTGCCGGAAGTCTGGTCTTTGCACGTACTCTTTTCACAGATATTATGTCCGTACCGGAATTCCATAATATCGAAATTGCTTTTACAGACATCAATCCTGATAATCTTGAAAAAACAAGAGCTTTATGCCAGCGGGATTTAGATGCTAATAACATTCCTATTACCATCCAGGCAACTACTGACCGGAGAGAAGCTTTCAAGGATGCACGTTACATTGTCAACTGTGTCCGCATCGGAGGTCTGGAAGCTTTTGAAACAGATATTGAAATCCCATTAAAATATGGTGTGGATCAATGTGTGGGCGATACCCTCTGTACCGGTGGAATCATGTACGGTCAGAGAGTTATCGCAGCAATGCTGGACTTCTGCAAGGATATTCGTGAAGTGGCAGAACCCGGGGCTATCATGCTGAATTATTCCAACCCAAATGCTATGGCGACCTGGGCATGCAACAAATACGGAAAAGTCAGAACTATCGGTCTGTGTCACGGAGAGATTCACGGAGAAATACAGATTGCTGAAGTTCTTGGTATTCCAAGAGAGGAACTGGATATCATCTGTGCAGGAATCAACCATCAGACCTGGTACATTTCTGTAAAACATAACGGTGAGGATATGCTTCCAAAAATCCTTCCGGGGTTTGAAGCACATGAAAAATTCCGTGAGGAAGAAAAAGTCCGCATTGATATTTTAAAACGCTTTGGGTATTACTCTACAGAATCCAATGGTCACTTATCTGAGTATGTTTCCTGGTACAGAAAAAGACCAGACGAAGTAATCGACTGGATCAATCTTGATAACTGGATCAACGGGGAGACCGGTGGATATCTGAGAGTCACAAGAGAAGAACGTAACTGGTTTGAAACCGACTATCCAAAGATTCTCCAGGAGCCGCCGAAGAAACTGGACGGTTCTCAGAGAGGAAAAGAACACTGTTCTTACATTATCGAATCTCTGGAAACAGGCAGAACCTACCGAGGACACTTCAATGTCATGAATGAAGGGTGTATCACCAACCTCCCGGATGAATCTGTAGTAGAAGTACCTTGTTATGTGGATGGAAATGGCATCAGCGTACCAAAAGTCGGTGATCTGCCTCTTGGTTGTGCAGCAGTGTGTTCCCAGTCTATCTGGGTACAGAAACTGGCTGTAGAAGCTGCTGTAAGCGGAAATGTACAGCTCTTGAAACAGGCTGCTATGATGGATCCTCTCACCGGAGCTGTATGTAACCCTCCTGAAATCTGGCAAATGATTGATGAAATGCTGGTAGCACAGGAACAATGGCTTCCTCAGTACACAGAAGGCATTGCACAGGCAAAAGAAAACCTTGCAAAAGGAAATCTCATTCCTACAAAAGAATATCAGGGTGCCGCAAGACTTCGTGAGAAAACACCGGAAGAAGTTGCCGCAGAACATGAAGCAAGAAAAATCACTGTGTAAAATCATCTCAATTCTATGACACCAAACAGGAGAATCTCAGCACATTTTCACGTGCATGAAGATTCTCCTGTTTTTTAAAGCTGTTCCAAAACACCTCTAAGTCTCTGATAGATCAATTGATGTCCTGCAACATTGGGGTGCAGTCCATCCGGACAATACTTCTCTTTCAAAATCTGTACCTGTGGCTGAATCCCGCTTACCGCATATAAATCTACTAAAGGAATACTGTAATATTCTGCAACTTCACGTTCTGCTCTCACAAAATCCAGGAGCCTGCGTCCGCCGTGCTCCTCGATTTCTCTGTGAAGCGGTGTCATCCCTACCAGAACTGCATCTGGATACTTCTGAATCAAGCTTCTCATAAGACAATGACATGCCCCATAAAAACTATAAGGAGAACGGTCGCTCATCTGCCCCAACGGTGCATCTCCATGTCCAAAATCATTGGTTCCTCCAAAAAACACAACTAAATCTGCATCCGGATCCATATCTTCTGCCCTGGACAGAAAATCCAGATCATGCACCGGATTTTCAGAGGGAAGTGACTGCCTTGCAATCCGGGTTCCTCCTATACCATATCCCCTGGCTTCTTCCAAACCACATTCTCTTTTTAGCACATTCCAGTACACATCTTCTAAGTTTTCTACGCCATGTCCCTCTGTAATGCTGTCACCCAGAAAATTTGCTTTTAATCCTTTAAGTCTCATTTTTTCCTCCTTCAAATCAAAAAGGCTGCCACACAAACGCTCTATCCTATCATGGGATGATACTCTGTGTGGCAGTTTCTGACTATTCTTTATTCAATTGGTTCAAAATCTGCAACACCATGTTTGCAAAGTGGGCAGATGTAGTCATCCGGAAGTACATCTCCTTCATAGATGTATCCGCAGATCTTACATACAAATCCTTTTTTGCCTTCTGTCTGTGGTTTTGGTTTTACATTGTTATGGTAGTAAGTATAAGTCATAGTTTCCTTATCACTCATAACACGGGCTTCTGTCACTGTACAGATAAACATTCCGTGTGTATCCAAATCTACATACTGCTCTACTTTCAGAGACATGAATGCATTGATATATTTTGGAAGGAACATCAGACCGTTGTCAGAACGGTATGCCGGCCAGTTTGCAAACTTGTCCACAGTACGTCCGCTCTGGAATCCAAAGTTCTGGAATACTTCAAATGGTGCCTCTACAGAGAGACAGTTTACATTCATCACACCTGTTTTCTTAATAACATGGTGAGAATAGTTTGCTTTATTGATATTCACTGCAATACGGTTCGGATTATCTGTAAGCTGTGTCACAGTGTTTACGATCAGACCATTATCCTTTGTTCCATCGTTGGATGTAACTACATACAGTCCGTAACCGATTTTGAACAGTGCTGTTAAATCGTTTTTGTTTGCTCTCTCAGGAGACTGTGCAATATATTCTTTGCTCAGTTCTTCAGCCATCTTATCTAACTGCTCCATATTTTCATCACTGAGAGAAGACATGATTCTTACATTGTTTTCCAGCCATGTAATCTTTTTGCTCTTTTCAAACATACCTTTCATGACTTTTGCTGCGGTTGGTGACCAGGAACCGTTTTCAATAAGACCGATGGTACGGTTCTGGTAATTACGCTCTGTCAGGTGATCAATGAAAGTATGCATGAATGGGAAGATTTCTGCATTATAAGTAGTAGTAGCCAGTACCAGTTTTCCATAGCGGAATGCATCTGCCACAGCTTTTGACATATCATCACGAGCCAGGTCATATACAACCACTTTAGGACAGCCTTTTTCCTGAAGTTTGGATGCCAGTACTTCTACTGCTTTCTTTGTATTACCGTAAACAGATGTATAAGCAATCACAACACCTTCATCTTCTACAGAATATGAAGACCATGTGTTGTATTTTTCAAGATAATGTCCCAGATTCTCTGTAAGAACCGGTCCATGAAGAGGACAAATAACCTGAATGTCCAGTGTTGCGGCAACTTTTAACAGGTTCTGAACCTGTTTGCCATATTTTCCAACAATACCGATATAGTAACGACGAGATTCATCATCCCAGTCTTCTTCTACATCTAATGCACCAAATTTTCCGAAACCATCTGCTGCAAACAGAACTTTATCTGTACTGTCGTAAGTTACCATAACTTCCGGCCAATGTACCATAGGTGCAAAGACAAAAGTTAAGGTGTGATTTCCAAGGGATAAGGACTGTCCGTTCTCTACTACCAGCTTCTGTCCTTCCAGATTCATGGAACGGAAGAAGTTTTCCATCATACAGAATGTCTTAGCATTGGCTACAACAGTAGTATCAGGATAAACTTTCATGAAGTTATGGATGTTTGCCGCATGGTCCGGCTCCATATGCTGTACAATGAGATAATCCGGTTTTGCTCCACCCAGTACTTTCTCAATATTATCCAGCCACTCATGAGTAAATTTTGCATCTACTGTGTCCATAACTGCAATCTTTTCATCTTTAATAACATAAGAATTGTATGCCATTCCATTTGGCACTACATACTGGCCTTCGAAAAGGTCTACCTGGTGATCATTCACTCCAACATAAAGAATGTCATTCGTAATCTTCATGATTAAACTCTCCTTTTTCTGTTTACTGCTCATATGAATATATTGTACCATATTTGTCCAGTTTTAGCAATGACAATTTTCATTCTTGTGAAAATTTATAACAGCCAAATTTTCGTCTGCACTGCTCATACTGCGGAAAATACCTGCTAACCTCCTGCCAGAACTGCCGGGAATGATTCATGTATCGTCTATGTGCCAGTTCATGCACCACCACATAGTCCAGCAATTCTTCCGGAAGATAAAAAAGACGGTAATTAAAGTTTAAATTTCCTTTTGAACTGCAGCTTCCCCACCGTGTCTTTTGGTTTCGAATGGTAATCCTTCCATAACTCACATTCATCTTCTGGCTGTAATGTACCACTCGCACCGAAATTTTCTCTTTGATGGCTCTGCGTTCCTGTAAAGTCAGTTTTTCCCAGGAGGGGATCCTGATTTCCTGCCTCTCATCTTTTTTCTCAGACATCTGTAAAACTTTCCGGATGATCCAGTCTTTATGACTTTCTATAAATTCCTTTATTTTTTCATCTGACAGACCGTTGGGAACTCTGGCAAGCACTTCGCCTGTTGTACGCACCTCCAGACCTGATGATTTCCTTGCAGACCGTTTTATGGATACTGATATTTCTTGGTTTTCCCGGAAAAGCACATAATCTTTCATCATTTTCCTCTTTTTTTCCACATATCTTTTTACTTGTCTACAAACTTGATCTTATACTTTTCCAGATTATATGTATTTCCAAAAAATCCCTTTAAAATCGTTTCAGCATTGGCACGGGCATTTTCTAAAATTCCGTTTTCTATGGCATCATCCTGTGCCTGCTGCTTCAAATTATTCAGTGCTTCATTATTCTCTTCCAGGGTAATCCGCCGGAAAATACTCTCATCTTCGTGGTACACCTGAAAGGATTCCGTATCGACTTCACAGCTCAATATTTCAGCCTGTGGCAGCTTGACCACAATGGTTTCATTATTTTCTGACCACTCCACCTGTTTGAAATCAAACCCTGCTTTTACGATCACATCATAGCTGTAAATATACTTGCTCTGTGTAAAAGGAATCGTCATTCCGAACAATTTTCTGGATGCGTCTGTGACATTTACTTCGGTACTGTAGGCCACCTGAGTAGCCAATTCTCCAATATCCTCAAATCCTATTTTTGTGGTTTTGGCCTCGGATTCTGCATATTTCTTCACTCCGGCTGTTACCCCTGCAACTACCAGAGCAATTAAAACAATAGAAATAATGATCCTGACCGCCTTGCTGGCAAAATAGACTTTTACCCAGCTAAATTTTCCTTTATTTCCTGAAGGCAGCTCTTTCTTCTCACCCATCTTTTTTCTCCTTTGTGCATTTTTCTTATTATACCATTCAACAGGGGAAAAAGACAGGGGAATTCTATTTCGAATCCAAAAGTTTCTCTACTTTCCTTTCTCTGTCATCTATCCGCATCCAGACAAGAACTTCCCTGTAATCCTGCAATTTATCCCATGTTTCTTTTTTCTCTATATTTTGTTCATACAGTACTTCCTGAATTTCCTCTTCTGTCCTCTTCTGATTCCCTTTGCAATATGCCAGCGAAAAACGCAATCGCATTGAATTAAATGCACTCGCATTTTTCGAAAAAAAATTCTCTTTTCTATTAAGAATAGTATAAGTTTCCTCTAAAAATTGTCGGACGATATCTCCCCGGCAGGATCCAGATGTATCAATGGCAATAATGAACCCCTTTAATTTGTGTACCTCGGTATATTCCAGAGGTTCCAACAAAACTAATTTTTTATAGTAATCACGACTATATGTGTAAGGTATATAATCAAAACTTTCCAAGTCTAACATCATTTCCTCACCGGGAAATGTAAATCTTTTCAAAAATCTGCGGTAATCGTATTTTCTATTTTTTTCAGAATAATTTCTTCTTCCAGTATTCCCGAAATCCCTCCTCTTTTTCCTATATTCCGACCATTCTCTATCTGTAATTGTTTTCTGATCTTACTCCACTTCTCAGCCTTTTCTAGCCTCTTTTGACTCTGTTTTTCTATAAACAAAGAATGATTTTCACCATCCTAAACCTGATATACCTGGCTTTGATATATGTTCCTGTGTTTCAAAGTATAGCATACGTTATGGAATAAATAAATTGATCCGATTCTTGTTATTTGATTGTCAACGGACATAAAGAGAGCCAAGAAAGCCCGTATAATAGGCATTTCTTGGCTCTAATATTTTATTCAAACTCGTCTCGCAGGAGTTTAATTCCGATAATTTTAATAGCGTTTTCACTATTTTTTATCGCTATATTCGCCATATTCTCAGGCATAATTTTTACTGTCATAAAAATTGTACTCAATTTGAACTCACACCAACGCACTATACGCTATTCTTTAATCAACGGCATATTTATCAATTCCTGCAGCTTTTTCTGCAATACCGCTTTATCTGGCAACTGCAATTTATATTCTGCAACCATTATCGGAGACAATGTTCTGCTCATCGCATATTCCACTACTTAATCATCTTTTGAAGCACATAAAATCATACCTACACTCGGATTTTCATTTTCCTTTTTCTTTTTACGATCTAATGCCTCCAGATAGAAATCCATTTTTGAAATATATACCGGTTTGAATTTACCAATTTTCAACTCAAAGGCAACCAAACAGTGCAGCCCTCTATGAAAGAATAACAAATCAATCCGAAAATCTTCACCGCCAACCTGTACTCGATATTCTTCATCGATAAAAGTAAAGTCCTTGCCTACTTCAAGAATAAAATCTTTCATATTCTGAATCAAACCTTTTCGTAGATCGGATTCCTTGAGTAAGTTTCATAAAACTGTTTCATTCTGTAAAGGCCACGTCTGTTAAATCCTTTAATGCCAGGGAATGCTGCCTGAATTTCTTTAACAACAGAATCAATATAAGCATCTCCAAAAACTGCACTTTCAGCTTCTTTACTCAAATACTCACCGACATTCCAATACATTCGGATAAGTTCTTCATTTACTTTTTTCAAGGCATTATTTCTTGAATCCTCTATGATCTTTATAAGGTTTCCAGCAGAACTAATTTCATTTTTCATCCACATCTTCCTTTCATTTATATATACACACAAATATTATTGTTGATCCTAATTTGTGTCAGAGCTGCTGACACAAATCATTTTGGCTGTCCACTTTTTCACATTATATTCACCCTGTAGAAACGCTGTAAATTTCCCCAACTTAATCATCACATATCACTTGCATATTCAGTTTAACCAATCTAAAACTTATCCCTCATATATATCAAATGTTCCTTTAAATCCATAATTACGCAATTTAACCTTCTTAATTCTTAATGCTTCCGAATCCTTCGCCTCAAATTCTGTAAAATACCACCTTGCATCCGGTGAAATACTTTTCACCTGACAGACAACACGGATTTCTGGTTCATCCTTGATTCTGCCAACGATTAGAACACTTCTGGCTGCTGCCTGAAAATCAATAGAGCCAAGTCCACGATATGATGATTTCCCATTGCTGTTTTTATTCATATGACCAATCAGAACAATCGCACAATGATATTTTTTCATCAATCACCATCACTCTGGAACAGTCTGCACCTGCTGCAAGAAGTCGGGGCTTGATGGTATCACCCAATCCATCCTCCGCAGTCTGATAAATCAGCCAGTCTATTTTTTCCACCTCAACCTGTTCCATATTTATCAATTTTAAATTCGGTTCGTTTCTTCTGTTATCCAAAATTACCTCTATTTTCTGTTGAAAGATAGTGGAGACTTTGATAGAATAACCTTAGCATTTGATTTGGATTTTCTACCAAGTCTCCGCCTTTAGGTGTTTGCCGACACTTAAAGGCTTTTATTTTTCATCTTCCATTATCTCTGTTTTAAAATCACTTGCTGTCCATGCTGCTGAACAATCATTTCCCGTGATTTCAATTACCTGTTTCATTAATGCCCGGCAGTCCGATCACTGTAATACGGGCTTCTAATTCTCTGTGCTCTTCCGGTGTCATCCGAAAGCAAATTGTCTGGTTTCGTTTTCTGTCTTTATCTAATCCACTCATTACAAATCCTCCCTGTATTCACTATCCAGCCGATTTCCAATTTCCAACGGTGAAAATCCAAGCTCAATCAGTAGACTTGCGTGTGGATATCTCAAATCATGCAGCCGTATCCGCTTTACACCACTTTTTTTAATTCCTCGCTGCATTCCATGCTCGAGATAATATTTTGTAATGGGAAACAGCCTGTCGTCCTCCTGCAAATCATATAAGCTGTCCATATAATCCTTGATATCTGCGGCCAGAAACTCCGGAATGGTAATCACTCTCTTGCTCTTCGGTGTCTTTGGTGGAGTGATTACATCTTTCTTGCCAAGACGTTGATATGATTTTATGATAGAAATTGTTCTCTTTTCAAGATCTATATCTTTCGGATTCAGAGCCAGAAGCTCTGCTTTTGTCAATATAAGACTAAAAAAAATATGTTTTTCTTGCAAAAAGCACCGCCAGTTTTCCCTGGCGATGCTCCTGCAAATAATTACTCATCTTTTTTCTCATTCACATCTATGACTTTACTCTTATCTCCCACAAAGAAAATATCATCCATTTTCCAGATGATCTCTATTCTTCCGCCGCCATAGACATACACTTTATCAATAATCTTGTACAGCACGTTTTTATCAAAAGACTGTAATGCTGCAATATCATTCAGCTCTGCCTGTTTCGCTCCTGCTTCCTCAATCTTTTTCCGGGCTTCTTCAATTTCATTTTCAATCTCCGGAATACACTGATCAATTTCAGCAATGCGTTTTGTTGTTATCTCCAGCTCTGAGATATACTGGTCTTTCGTAAGACTTCCCATTCTGTAATCAGAATATAATTTCATCTTTCTGGATGACAGACGCTTCTTTTCGCTCGCCAGAGTAGAGAGTTTTTCTTCCTGAATAGATGTTTCCAGCCACACTTTTTTCTTCTTTTCCAGATTTTCTGATATAAACCGAACCATGTTTCTGGCACAGGCTAAAACCGTTTCCTCCAATTCCACTTTGTCCATCTTGCTGTTGGAACACTCTGGAAGTCCGGTCATGTGTGCTTGTGGACAGCGATACGATTTACCAGATCCTGTTAAGTCCAACCGTCTACCACATGATGGACACATCAAAATTGCATGACTTTTTTTCTTTGGTTTGTATGGACGTTTTTCTTTTGAAAATGCCATCTCATTCGCCTTTGCAAATAATTCCTCTGACACGATTGGTTCATGTGTTCCTTCTACAATAATCCAATCCTCTCTGTCATTTTTGGCAAGTTTGGTACTTCCAGTTACTGCAACTCTTTTTTTACTCCACACAGTTTTTCCCAGATAGACCTCATTTTTTAACATGTCTGAAATGGTTGTCTGCGACCATAGCTTTTTTTCTTTCTCTATGGCGCAAGTAATCTTGATACCTTTCTTCTTCATATACTCCCTGCAAGTCATTACGTTATGCTCATTAAGATATCGTGCTATATGGGGCTTTTTCACTCCATCTGCAGCCATCGTAAACACAAGCCGTACAATCTCTGCTGCTTCTGGATCAACAATCAGATGATGTTTATCTTCTGGATCTTTGATATATCCGTATTTAGGGCGGGATGGCATATATTCACCATTCATTGCATGTGTAGCCATTGCTGAACGCACTTTTTTCGATAGATCCTTGCTGTACATTGCATTCAACATATTTTTTAACGCAATACTCATTCCTCCGGTCACGCCAGAACAATTATCACTGTCAAATCCGTCGTTGACAGAAATAATCCTTACTCCCAATAGCGGCAGAACTTTCTCCAGATAATTTCCTACTTCCAGATGATCTCTCCCGAATCTGGAAAAATCTTTAATCACAATAACGCTGATTCTTCCTGCTCTGGCATCTTCCATCATCCTCTGGAATCCAGGTCTGTTAAAATTCGTTCCGCTGTACCCGTCATCCACATATTCGATAACCGGTACATCCATGAACTCCTGCTGTTTGGCAATAAATTCTGAAATCAGTTTTCTCTGTGAGGTAACGCTGATACTTTCCGCTTTTAATTTCCCGTCTACATTATTATCCTCCGAAGAAAGGCGGATATATTCAGCGATACATTGTTTTATCTGCATATTTCAGCCTTCCTTTCTTTTGCATACCGTCTCAGTTCTTCCAGCATATCATCATAAACCAGATGAACCGTAATAGCACCCCCTGACGAAATTTCAATTTTCTCAACAAATGCATCAATCATATCCTTCGTCAATGTTCTTGTGTTACGGTACTTATCAATGATTTTTTCCCATTCTTCTTCAGTATGGAAATTCTTTTCATAACCAACCTTGTGTTTCAGGAGATTATCCAGATTATTCTGAATCTCTTTTTCTGTTTCTGTGTCCTGGGCTGCAAAAACTTCATATTGCTCTGCATCAATCAGCTTGCACACATAATCCTCAAATAACTGTTCCCGGTGCTTTGCAAGCTTCTCCAGCTCTCTTCTGCACTTTCTGATCTCTCTGTTAAAAACATCATATTTTTGGATGCTTTCCTGTCTCTGGTTCAGCCTGCGTACCATGTCCACATTTTCTGTATAAACATTAATGTGCGTTCGGATGACACGCAATACATAATCATTTACATCTGTATCTTTCACAGAATGGGAAAAACACTTTTTATTCAAGGTATAATTTCCACACTCAAAAAACTTATTGCCATCAACTCTGCCTCTAAGATACATGGTTTTTCCGCAATCGGCACAAACTATTTTTTCTTTAAAGAAGTTAAAACTACTGACCGAACCAGCTCCTTTATTTTTCGGTTTTCTCTTTTTCTCTTTCTTTTTGAGCATCATTTCCTGGACTGTCTTAAAATCTTCCCGGCTAACCAGTGCTTCGTGTGTATTTTCCACGATTATCCACTCCTCTTTCGGATTAGCCTTCTGCTTTTTTGCAGCCCATGTGTCATTCGTAAACTGATTATGCACACTGTCGCCCACATAATATTGATTTTCCAAAATCTTTGAAACAGTTCCGCCACTCCATTTCCATTCTGTGGCTTCCGCCATTTCTATTCCTGCTTTTTTCCTCTTATATGCTTTAGGGCAAAGATATCCTTCCCTATTCAAAGTGCGGGCTATCTCTGCATAAGTTTCCCCATCCATGAACATTCTGAAAATTCTTTTTACAACAGGAGCCACTTCCGGATCGGGAATAAGATGTCTGGGACTCTTTGGATCTTTTTCATATCCATAAGCCATGACCCCTGACGGAAATTCTCCATTTGCCCAGTTGATGCGATATGAACTACGTACTTTCTTTGCCAGATCTCTGGAATAAAACTCATTATAGATATTTGACATTCCAACAAGCAGACTCACATCATCTCGTTTGGAATCATAATGGTCATTCACAGATATAAAGCGTACATTGAAAAATGGAAATACACGTTCAATATAGCTTCCTGCTTCCACATAATTTCTACCCAGTCTGGAAAGATCCTTTACGATCACGCAGTCAATCAGTCCGTTCTTGATGTCCTGCATCATCTCGTCAAATCCCTCACGTTCAAAGTTCGTACCGGTTTTGGATATATCGAAGTATTCTTTTTCAACCACTATATCATTCTGGTCTTCCACAAAACTATGGAGAAGAGCCATCTGTGTTTCGATAGTGTTTCGCTCTCTGTTTTTGTCACTCTCAAAAGAAAGCCTCGCATAAAGAGCTGCATGGGATACATTCATAACAGTAACTTTCTCTGCCTGTGCAGCAAGAAGTTCACTTCCCACATTTACAAAATTGATCTTTCTTGATTTTCTTGCCATTTATACGACCTCCTTCCTTTCAAATTCTACCCTTCCATTGTCATCAACTGTCACTGT
Organism: uncultured Blautia sp.; assembly: GCF_947654165.1. Taxonomy (GTDB): domain Bacteria; phylum Bacillota; class Clostridia; order Lachnospirales; family Lachnospiraceae; genus Blautia. The sequence goes on along the minus strand of NZ_CANTKB010000004.1, from coordinate 9,077 downwards.
ACAGCCAACTGCCGCCATCTGTCGCAAAAGCGACTGATAGCAGTCATTGAAGTTGAACACAACCTCAATATGTTTTTTGTCATAGATTTTTATCTGGTCTATCAGTTCCACTGCAACCGTCCGGTTCAGTTCCTGTATGTTCTGATGTTCGGTAAAATAATCCAGCCACTGATATTTATCACTTTTGGACTCCAGAATTTCGGTTATCTGGTGTTCAATGTTCCTGACTGCTTCTTCCGCTTTTTTCCTTTTTTCCGTGTATCCTTCATGTAATTCCGTATAATCCTCTTTAGAAATGATCCCTTCCCGGAAATCCTCATACAGATAATCCCTCAGCTGCCTGCAGCGTTCCACTTCTTGCACTTTTGCTTCTTTCCGTTTTTCCAGTTCTTTAATATCCAGTTCCTGAAACGGGACAACATTGATATAATCGAGGATTCTCTTCATATCAAGGATGTTCTCAATATGGATTTTAAGAATCTCCAGTACTGTTTCTTCCAGCTTTTCCATTGGGATTCTGTGAGTACCGCACTCCTTCGTGGCAGCGTTTCTTGAACAGATATAATAGGAATACACTTTCCCACCTGCAGGGACATCTCGCTTGATCATCAAAGCCCCACAGTCTCCGCAGACTGCCAGACCGGATAAAGGATAAACCTTATCCCCATTAGGGGAAGTTCTTGTATCCAGCCCCAGAAGCCGCTGTACCAAAGTGAATTCCCGTTCAGTGACGATTGGTTCGTGATTGTGTTCAATACGGATCCAGTCCTTTTCCGGCTTGTCCATCAATTTTTTGACTTTATGATTCGGCGTTGTATGCCTGCCCTGGATCAGTGTTCCAATATAGACTTCATTTTCCAGAACCCGCTTCACAGACATAGCACTCCATTCTGCCTGTTCGTGCCTCTTGAAATTATCCTGAATATTAATTCCAAGGCTGTGTTTATATTCCATCGGAGACAACACACCCTGATCATTCAGATAGTTGGCAATCGCAGTCTGGCTCATGCCGGATAATTTCAGCCGGAAGATCTCTTTCACAATATCCGCCGCATAAGTATCTACAACCAGTTTGTTTTTGTCCGAATCATCCTTTTTATATCCATATGGGGTAAAAGCTCCGATGTACTCACCATTCTTACGTTTTACTTCCAGATGGCTTCGGATTTTGATAGAAATATCCCGACAGTAGGCATCATTAATCAGATTCTTAAAAGGGATCACGATCTCATCCGCCTGGCTTTTGCCCTCCAGACTGTCATAATTGTCATTGATGGCAATAAAACGCACACCAAGAGCCGGAAATATTCTTTCGATATACTTTCCGGCATCAATGTACTCCCTTCCAAAACGGGAAAGATCCTTTACAACGACACAATCCACAACTCCCCTCTTGATGTCTTCCAGCATCATCTGGAAAGCAGGGCGTTCAAAATTAGAACCGCTGTAACCATCGTCCACCCGTTCTGAAACAACCACTATATCTTTTTTGTCTTTAAGGAAATTTTTGATCAGATCTTTCTGATTGGAAATGCTATTGCTCTCCCTCTTATTGGCAGACACAATATCGCCGTCTTCTTTCGATAAACGAACATAGATGGCGGCATGGTAGATTTTCTTGACATTACGATTTTGGTTCATCGTCATCCTCCTTGATTTTACCTTTTTATCAACAATGGTAAAACCCAGGGGCTGAGCCGATGTTGGTCCGATATGAATGAGGAGTCCTGAATTCCTCGGATCCATATTAACATAACTTTTCAGATTTTACCACCATTATTTACACCGAAAGCAAAAGATCCTCAAAGGCATCCTCAAAAGATACCCCATTATTGGCAAACCGTATTTTTACTTTTACATTCCCCACACGTACCATGTAGGGGTTTCCTACCTGCTTCAGATACTGGGCGATCCGTTTCTCTTTTGTCTGGCTACGGTCAATCCTAACCTTCCGGATATCCTTCAATTCATTCACATCCACATCGTCAAAATCTGTCTCCAGATACTTTCTATATTCTTCTGCTGTCATAATCCCCCTCCTCATAAACTCCTGTCTGAATCTCCACCGCTCTGGTAATCCTCCGCATTGCATCAGAACTGACATGACCACATTTTTGGATAATACTCTGAATATCAATGCTTGTGATCTGTTCCGCCAGTACCAGCCCATGCCGTTTCAAGCCAACCATTTCATAACGGTTAATAAACACATGGGTCGGAAGATACCGTTTTTTGTACACCCTTGAAGTAAACGGCACTACCGTTACCACCGGACTGTATGTATTCGCTTTGTTATTGCTGACAACCACTACCGGACGGATTCCACTCTGAAGGGAAGTACCCGGAACCTGTCCCAAATTAACCATAAGGATATCGCCTCTTTCAATTTTCATTTATTTGTTCCTCCCATCCTGACATTTAATCGTAAAGCATCCATTATTAGCTCCACAGGAATACGGCAGAGACATCCAAAATGAACGCTCTGCCGCATAACCTCTATAGCCAATTTTCGATTATTAAACAGTGCTCGCTCGATTCTATTTATCCTCGATACCCCGAATCGTTTATCCTGCTTACGCAGGCAGGGAATAATAACCTATCTGACTGCATTCGCCAGATCACAACCCATATGCTCACGCACACAGGCTCCGACAGTTCATAGGTTTGCCGGTTACAGACTTTTCACGGTCCGCAAGTGTATCGCACCCTATACAGATCATCGCATCATCAACCTGCCAGTTGATTTTCGGTCAGTGCTTATTCGCTCGTCCGATATTCATCAGAGTCATGGCGGCAGTTTCCTTGTGCTTCCTGCATAAGATGTCACGTCAGTTATTACTGGGTATTCAGTTTCCAATGTACTTTTGAGGAGTCCTTAAAACTCTCTCTAATTACTAAATTCAACTGACTTGCCCGGATGCAAAAAAAATCTGCTGATTTTTCAAAAAATATTTTCCTGATACATTCTCCGCATCTTGTTTAAAATTGTTTTCAGCTTGTACGCCAGAACCTGCCGGGACACTCCCATAATCCCTGCCAGCTGTACCTGCATTTTATTCTCAAAATAAATGCTGTAAATAATCATCCGTTCTTCTGCATCCAGCTGATTAATCACCTTATGGATATCTCGTCTCTCCACACTGCTGATCACGCTGTCTTCAACATCACAACTATAGTCCGGGAAATCCTCGATAGAGAATTCATAATCCTGTCCATTCGTCTCGCTGTAAGGGATTTCCCGCAACTTCCGTTCAACAATCTCACCTTTTTCATTTTTAATTTCGACCTTCCTTGGCTGGCTGCTTCGGTAAAAATTATTCATGGCATAAGCCACTTCCTTTGTGATTTCAATCATCTTTCCATCTACATTTGCGTAGTATTTCCCGTCGTATTTATATGGATGTTCAATATACATATCCGTCCTCCTGAATTTGAAATTTGTTTTCCAGTTTCAAATTCAGAAGGCGGCCCTCTGATCTGGTTCATGCCTGCTCCACTAACTACTGCCAGGTAAAACCTGCAGGTATTGGCTGAAAATTCAGGCACGAAAAAAAGCCCCAGTAGTCTTTTTTTAAACTACTGAGGCTTCCGTCTCTCAAATATAATTCAGTTTTCTATGCCCTCTTTCATCAGCATAACCATTGTATCAGAGCAAAGTTCAGAAAGTGTCCGTTTACAGGGCTTAAAAGTTCATTATTCTCATTGGATTGTACACATTTTCAAGGGAAATGTTCACTTCCTCTTTTCCCCCTAACAGTTCATCCATTTTTTATCTGAAAATCTAAGGATTTTCCATCAGCTCTCCATCCACATACATCTGGAACTTATCCGGATCATGGACAATATCATAGTCTTGTCCCCATTCAACAGGCTTATATTCCACCACCATTACCGGCTCCTGTCCTTCTATCTCATCTTCCCAGAGATATACTCTAAGATTCAGGCTGGTGGCATACCCATAATCTGTAGAGAATCTAACAGACTGAAAAGAATTATCCTTGCATTTTTTGACAAGGAGTTTTGCAAAATCCTCTTTATCTTCAATCTGTTTTCTGTTTGCAACAACAGTAAGTGTTTCATCCTGATTCATTTTCATACTGCTAATGACATCCGGCTCTCCCTCTTTATGTTTCTGCGCACAACCCGAAACAAAGGCTACTGCTAATAACAGACATATTAACGCATGCTTTTTCCTCTTCAATTTAATAATCACCTCTGTTCTGCTGATAAAGTACCTACTGCATAGTTAATTACTTCCTCCGGTGTTGGTCTATCCCCTTTTATTTTAACTTTGCGCCATTCTGCCTGTACCTCTGGATCCGTGTTATCATATCCGGCATCAATTGCTCTCTGGATTTCCGCATATACCTCTTCCGGAGTGGTATGGAATTTTTCAGCAACCTTCTCAAAAATAGTTTTTCTGTGCATTTTATATCTCCTCTTTTTGAATTAGTATTAGTTCTTCAGAACTACTATAGCACAGATAAAAACAAAACAGAATCCCCATTCGTTTGACAAATTGTGACAAAAACCGCAAAAAAAGAAGGGCTTCCGCCCCTCCTCATAAAAACTATTCTGTTAATGCCCTGACCGCTTTGATGATTTTCTTCTGCTCTTCTTTTGGAAGTTTCCCGATCATTTCTGATAATTCATTCGTCACACCAGTTACAGAATGTGCCACAACATCTATCAGAAGTGAATCTGCAGAAACTTCCAGAGCGTTGGCTATCGCAACAAACGTATCCAGTTTTGCGGCTTTCAATCCCCGCTCAATCACACTTACATGTGTCGGACTCAGTTCCACCATGGCAGCCAAATCTTCCTGTGTCAGACCTTTTGCTTCCCTTGCCATCTTAATTCTCTGTCCTACAGCTTTCAGATCCATCGCAGCACCTCCTTTAGAACTATTTTTCGGTCTAAAGTTAGTATAACTACCGCCTGTTCCGATATACAGAAGCTGTAAAACAAGTTATCGTTCTATAGAACTAATGCAGGGTTTATTCCATAAAATAATTCATTGATAGATGCAAGAAGGTATCTTATTTCCTAACAATCTTCTGTACAGTATCGGCTGATCAGATGCATCCAGCTTGTATATTTATTTTTCTGGCATACTTTCTGACAAACAGGATTCTGCGTCAATATAGAAAACATTTTCTCATAATCAAATTCCCACGCATAGCCTTTTAAATGTTTTTCGACTGCTTTCTTATCAGACTGTTTCAGTTTCCATACCAAACGCTGGATTTCTCCTTCATGAAGGTTTCCAACATTTCTGCATATGTACCGAAAAAATTTCAAGGTAGCATACTCATCATGCCATTTCTGTTTTTTATTCTGAACTTTCCTCTCTGCCTGCTGATCCCGGATAATATCGTCGGCAATCTTTACCATTGAATTTTCGTATCTCATCTCACTCACCTACTCTTCTTCCACACCCAAGGAGGGTTTGAATCTTTTGTTTTTTGCCTGCGGCACTACGATCTCGTAAAAGTAGAAGCCAAGATACCGCAATGCCTGTTTCTTCATTTTATAAAAAGAAGTCCTTCCAATGCCAAGTTCCTGCTGGACTTCCACATCTGTTTTATTGTAATGGCTGCAAAAACAGGAATGGATAATCTCACTGAGCGTTACTCCATCCGGAGCATAATATTTTACCAACGTTATACCCCGGTAAATCATATCCGACAACCCATATATGACCATCAGATTATTCATCTCGTGTTTCAGTTTTGTCACATTCAGCTGTTTCCCGTAAATATCAAGATAACTCAACGCATATGCCATATCCTCATTGATCTTCTCCTGGCATTCCATTTCCAGTTCTTCCAGTACCATCTTATTTTCCAAAATCAGTTTCTGGTAATTCACCATCAATGCCTTTATGTCTTCATAATGCCTGTCCATGCTTACTTCCAGATAATCCTGTGCATGGGTTGCCATCTGGAACGTAATCTCTTTCATTGATTTAATTGCATAATCTCTGTCTGTCATAAATCTTTATTTCTCCTTATCAACAATCACACTAACTGGTAGGTCTTGCAGACCAGTTCGCCTTCCCCATGATTTTGATGGAAAGCAATCTAAATTACTCTTTGCAGGATCCATATTCCAAATGGTATTTGTGGGGAACACCGGCTGATCAGAATACGGATCCTTATGTAAAACCAACGGGATATAAAGGGAAAGTGACTATCTCCGCCGGTTAATATTCTTCTTTTTAATTATGAAATCTTCCTTTCCATGAACCATTTGTCCACTTCAAAAAACAAATGGCTTTCCTTTCCCTGTACCATACAGGTGTACATCGTACCAACACCGCCTGCTTTTCTGCTGGCACATCGTTCAATCTTAAGCACTTTATCAATCTTGTATTTTCTGCCGTCTTCCCAAACAAATAAGATTGGAATCAGGCAGCCTTCCTTACTGAACTCTGCTACCACATCAACATATACCTTATTCACACCGCCACCTCCATCACAGGATTTCGATTGCTCTTGGAGATGCCGGAACTCTCCGGATATATCCACTTTTCTCTAACTGCCTGATTCTGGAAAATACTGTTGATGTTGAAGCAACTCCCAGTAATGCCCCCAGTTCCCTGACCGTTGGCGGAAATCCATGCTCCTCGGTAAATCTTACAATGCACTGATAGCTTTCTTCCTGTTTTCTGGTTAATGTCTGTTTCAAATCTATCCCTCCCATTATCCATGAAAATAACTGTGAGGATGGACCGTATGTGTACCGGCGTCCAAGTGGGATAAGACTTTATCCTGGTACATTGCTGCCCGCTGTATGCTGAAATATCCAAACCGTCGTCTGATCTCATCCACAGCCCGATCCAGCCTTTCTAATTTTTCCCGTTTCTCCTGATTATCAAATAGATCAAGCTGAACCGGAATATCTTCCATTACCAGATCAGATCCCCTCACGCCAAGGCTCCGTATCGGATGCTCCCATCTGTAATGTTTCTTAAATAATTCAAATGCTGCTTTTACAATTTCATCCGTAATATTCGTTGGCTGGCTGATATGCATCTGCCTTGTGATGCTGTTCAGCCCGTTGTCCCGGATTGATATTTCCACCACATTACATTTGAAACCATGTTTCCGTAATCTGGCAGATACGCTTTCCGATAATGCCATCAGAATAATCCACACATCCAGATCTGTTTCCAGGTCTCTCGGTGTCGTTGTACTGTTTCCAATCGACTTGACCGGAGCTTCATATCCTTCCGTACAAACCGGATCCGAGTCATATCCATTTGCAAATGCCCATAACACCAGACCAATTTTTCCAAAATGACTGCCCAGCAGCTTTTCATCTGTCTGTGCCAGCTGGCCAATGGTATGGATCCCCAGTTTTTGCAATTTCTTGTTTGTCTGCCTGCCAACATACAGTAAATCTGACACTGGTAGCCCCCAGACGATTTCTTTGTAATTGCCACGATGAAACTGTGTGATGGCATCCGGCTTTTTATAATCAGAGCCAAGTTTTGCGAATATCTTGTTCCAGGAAATACCAATACTCACGGTAATACCAAGTTCGTACTTAATCCGGTCACTGATTTCCTGGGCGATCTTCATTCCATCACCTTTGATGATGCTGCTTTCTGTCACATCCAGCCATCCTTCATCTATTCCATACGGCTCAATTTTGTCCGTATACTCTGAATAGATTTCTCTCGCCATACTGGAGAATCTCAAATACAGATCCATCCTCGGCGGCACAAAAATGATTTCCGGACAAGCCTGTTTTGCCTGCCAAAGTGCCATTCCTGTTTTTACCCCGCATTTCTTCGCAATATAATTTGCCGTCAACACAATACCATGTCTTGCTTCCGGATCGCCGCCTACAGCAAGTGGCTTTCCCTCTAGTTCCGGATGATGCAGCATTTCTACGCTGGCATAAAAACAATTCATATCACTATGTAAAATTGTCCTGTCACCCATCCTGTTCTCACCTCCGTCCGGCTTTCTTATCATTCCTTGCATGGGTAGTATAAGCCGACATTGTGGAGATAGTCAACTGACATTTTGGTTGTATTATCTACACTTTGGAGATTTCTCTTGATTTTATTGTATTTGTGCTGTATAATGCATCTATAAGAATCTAACGGAATTTCATAGAAATGAGGCGAATATATGCGTTCTATTGGCAGGATTATTGCAGAAAACAGAAAAAAGAAAGGGCTTTCGCAGCCAGAACTTGCAGAATTACTTTCACAGCAGAGCATTGACGTTACAGCGAAGGCAATCTCCAAATGGGAGACGGATGCACGAGAACCAGGACTGCATGTTTTTCTGACTCTCTGTAAATTATTGGATATTGAAGATATTTATGATGCTTATTTTGGGAAAAACCCATACAGTGTAATGGACGGTCTGAATCAGGAAGGAAAAGATAAAATAAAAGATTACGCAAAAATACTAAAAGCCTCCGGCTTGTTTGAACCAGTAGTTGCAAACATTATTCCTTTCCGCAAAAAAGAAATATTTATGGACATCTTCGGAGATGCTGTTTCTGCAGGTACCGGTAATTTCCTGACCGATTCACCAAAAGAATCTTATGAAGTTGGCGATCTTGCCCCGGACAATGCAGACTTCGGAGTCCGGATATCTGGTGACAGTATGGAACCGGAATACCACAACGGGGAAATTGCATGGATCCAGCAAAAAGACAGCATCTGCAATGGAGAGGTTGGTATTTTCTACCTCAATGGAGATGCCTACATCAAAAAACTCCATGATGAACCGGATGGATTATTCCTGATCTCCCTGAATAAAAAATACAAACCTATCGCAATTCAGGAATCGGACTCTTTTAAAATATTCGGCAGAGTTGTCGGCAAGTGTGATGCTTCCGACATCCCCGGGTTTCAATAATCTTAATACAGTCCGTGCCATTCAAACCGGCTGTTGAAACAATAATAAAGTTAAAGGAAGTGATTGGATGGCAATCAGCAACATCCTGAAAGATATTCGTGTGGAGCGAAATCTAATTCAAGAAGACCTTGCAGAAGCAACCGGCTCCTGCAGCCGTACCATCGGCAGAATTGAACGTGGGGAGCGAAACCC